>JAKFVP010000129.1 GCA_021732175.1 Bradyrhizobium sp. | reverse complement strand
GCGCGACAGCATGTCGATCTTGCCGCAAGATCGACATGCTGTCGCGCAACTCGACCTGGACGATGTCGCGCGAGACCTCGCTTGGCCTGCTGTTCGCCGGCGTTGCCTATTACGACGGCCAGGGCTTTCTGGTGCGTCGGGAGAGCGGGACGGACACCGCGCTGCAGCTCGGCGGCAAGACCGTGTGCACGCAGGCCGGCACGACCAGCGAACTGAATCTGGCGGATTACTTCCGCGCCAACGACATGGCGCTGAAGATCGTGCAGCTTGCGACCGCCGAGGAAAGCCGCAAGGCCTATGACGAGAAGAAATGCGACGTGCTGACCAGCGACGTCTCGCAGCTCTATGCCGAACGCCTGAAGCTCGCCGCGCCCGACAGCCACGTTATCCTGCCGGAAGTGATTTCCAAGGAGCCGCTCGGGCCTGCGGTGCGCCAGGGCGACGACCAGTGGTTCAACCTCGTGAAGTGGACGCTGTATGCGCTGATCAACGCCGAGGAGCTCGGCGTCAAATCGGCCGGCCTCGACGACGCGCTGAAATCGGCCGATCCCAACATCCGCCGGCTGCTCGGCACCGAGGGCGAATTCGGCCAGCAGCTTGGCCTTGCCAATGACTGGGCGGTTCGCGCCGTTCGCGCGACCGGCAATTACGGCGAGATCTACGAGAGGAATGTCGGAACGCAGTCGCGCCTCAGCATTCCGCGCGGGCTGAATGCGTTGTGGACCAGGGGCGGCATCCAGTACGCGCCGCCTGTCAGGTAGTCTTTGAGGGGACCACCGATGGACGTGGATTATTACGCGGTGCTGCGCAAGGCCGTCGCCGGCAAGGACGCCGCGGCGCGCGATGAGATCTACAAGGACGCCTGGAGCCTGATCCGGCGCTCGCAGCTGCCGCGCGAGGCCGCCGCCGCGCACACTGCCGCGCTGGAAGACGCGGTGCGGCGGCTCGAGGATGAGTTCGCCACTGATGACGCGCGGCAGGTGGAAGAGATCAACGAGGTGTTGGCACGGCCGGACCGGAACTGGAAGCCGTTGGTGGTCGGCCTCTCCGCGCTGGTGGCGGCGCTCGCGATCGGGGCCCTCACCTACGGCTATCTCGCGAGCCAGACGCCGCGCACGGTCAGCGCGGAGGTGAAGGCGTCCGCGCCGCCGCAGAAAGTAGAAAAGGCGCGCGCGGATACTGTCGCGGCGGACCTCAAGCCCGGCGAAGATGGCGGCTCCACCGGCGCCGGCCTGCCCTTCGCATTCCAGCGCCAAGTGGTGTTCTATCGTACCACCGTGGTGCCCGGCTCGATCGTGGTCGATCGCGAGAACCGCTATCTCTATCTGATCGACGTCAACAATTCGGCCCGGCGCTACGGCATCGGCATCGCGCAGGAATGCCAGAAGGGGGGCAGCTTTTTCCGCGTCACCAACAAGATGGAATGGCCGGACTGGAAGACGCCGGTCGCCGGCGCCAAGGACGCCGCCGACGCCCTGCTGGTCCCCACCGGCCGCCCGCTCGGCGCCCGCGCGCTGCTGCTGGACAAGCCGGGCCTGATCATCCACGGCACCAACTCGCCTAAGACCATCGGCCACCTCGTCGCTTCCGGATGCATCCGGCTGGTCAACGAGGATGTCGAGGATCTGTACCGGCGGGTTTCCGTGGACACGCGGGTGGTGTTCGTCAGCTAGCGCCGCTGCTCGCCGAAACTATTTCCGGCTGAGGTCCCAGGCGACGCAAGCGAGCAGGACGCCGACACCGAAGGCGCATCGCCACAGGGTGGTGGTGCCGGGGACCAGCAGCATCCCGACCGAGCCCGCCAGGCCCCACAGGACGGCCCGCGTCTTGTCGATTCTTTGCCAGGCAATCATGATGATCTCTCTTCTGTATGGAGACTGTGCGTCAGCGATTGAACGTCAGGTTCGGCGCCATGGTCGCGGAGTTGTCCTCGCGAAAGCCTGTGAACAGCACCCAGGAGCCCAACAGGGCGACGGCCACCACGCAGTAGACCAGCCAGGAAAGCCGTCGGGGCTTGAGATCGCTCATTCGCTCAATTCCTGTCCTGCTCAGCTCTTGGTAGCCGTCTTCGCAAGCTCGGCTTCCACGCCGGTGGCGCAGGCGCGGGCCAACGAATAGTCCATGCTGGTGGCGGCAACCTTCTTGACGAATTCGCCGATCACGCCGTCCCGCGAATAGGGGCCCGCCGCCTTGAATTTGACGACGGCGCCATCAGCCGCGGTGAACTGCGCGACGCACATCGGGACCAGGACGGACATCCGACCGCTACTCTCGGCCATCGCGTTCATGCTTCTGACCGTACCCTCGGTGACCCAGCCGCCCCAGATGAATCCGATCGTCATCGTCGCAATGGCGCCGAAGGCGATGCCCTGGAGTAAACGGGTGCGCGACTCGCCTTGCAGGATTTCGGGCATTTGCATCGGAGGCTCCCTTATTGGCGCAGAAGCGCGCTCGCAGGCCGCGAGATGCCGCCGGCATCCGCGCCTGGTGAAGTATCTGGTTGTCGGATTGCGCCTTCCGATGGCACGCCGGCTGCCGCTGCGATAGCGAGCAACGACTTCGGACGTCGCCGCTTTGTGGACAGCCTCAGGGCGACGCAACGGCGCACCCTGCCATTGCAGCAAGCGCTCAAATCGGGGAAATAGCGAGTCAATTCGGTGGCGCCGGCCGAAAGTAGCAGCCGAAATGTCCGCTTCGAGAGCAAGACACAGTCAAGCGGCATCACGATGCGGTGTTCCCTCGAGCGCAGGCGCCGCGCGCGCCGATTGACACGACTCTCATTGAGTGGTCACGTCGCGCCCACTGTCCTTTCTCGCTGCGGCCGGAACGTCGCAGCTGCTCAGGCCGGCGAAAACGTCGCCGGCGCGATCATCCTCACATCGCTCATCAAGGCCTCCTGCCCACTTCGCTGGCATGCAGGACCCGCCCGTTTCGCTGCCCGGCGTGAGGAGAAGCTTTTGCAGGTGTTCGTTCGCGACAACAATGTCGAGCAGGCGCTTCGCGTGCTCAAGAAGAAGATGCAGCGCGAGGGCGTGTTCCGGGAAATGCGGCGGCGGCGCTTCTACGAAAAGCCGTCGGAGCAGACGGCGCGGAAGAAGTCGGACGCAGTGCGCCGCATGCGCAAGCTTGCGCGCAAACAGGCGATCCGGGACGGACTGATCGCCGCACCGGTGAAGAAGAAAAAGGAAGATTTCAAGCGGCCGGCGGCTGCGGGCGCACCGGCGCCGCGGCCCTGATCAGCCGGCTTCAATCAGGCCTTGCTGCGATCATTCAGGCTCGTCGCGGGTCAGGCGAGCAAAATCGTCGATGATGGCCGAAACCAGATTGCGATGCCGGGTATCGCCCGGCGACAGGCTCGCGACGTAGAGATTGAGTACGTAGCGCGCCTTGGCGGCGGCCTCAGGCCAAGTCGCGGCGGGCGTGGACAAAAGCTGGTTTTCGAACGCGCTTTGCTGATCGCGCAATTCCCTCGCATGACCTTCGACTTCGGCGAGCTTGCGGCGCAGTTCGGTAGCCTTCTGCGCGGCCATGCCGCGATGCTTGTCCAGATCGAACGGCTTCTCACTCATTCGGTGCTCGCATCGATGCGCTGTGCATCCGCCAGATCGACCGAGCCGATCGATATCATCTCCCGCATGGAAGGGGAGGCGCCCGGCACCACGATCATGGTGGCGACGCGGCGAAAGGCAGCAAACGAAAGCCCTTCGATCGCCTCTTCGTCGGTGATGACGTCGTAGGTTCCCGCGGGCAACAGGCGGTCGACGCCCCTGAGCCGGAACGGATGCTTGAAGGTGACGGCTTCTCGCCGGGAACGAATGGTCACGCGCACCTGCTTTCCAGCAATGGGGCCGACGCTGACCTGATGCGCAATCACCATGCGCCCTTCGGATGCCAATAGCCATCTGTTTCTTGGCGTCCGGGAGCAGCCTCGCGAGATTCATCCCGGGCGTTCGTGCTGGCTATCGCTGACGGGCGAGCGTACGGTCCTGCATGGATAAGACGATGCATCCGCAATATCTGATCAGCGGACGAAACCAGTCGGGCTACGTCAATCTGCGACGCGACACGGCGGCTGCGGCGCTCAAGAAGGCGAGAGAGCTTCTGCAGGAAGACCATCTGGATGTGAGAATATCCACGCCGCGCGGCCGCGTGCTTTCGCCGGAGGAATTCGATCAGCTCGAGGCATAGCGGCGTCTCGCTTGCCTTCCTTTTCATGATGTCCCAGCCAGCGCCATACCACGGGTGCTATTGACTTCCGATGGTCGAACGTGCACGTCGGCGGATCGGATACTCCTGCCTCGGAGCCAAACCAGCATGCACAAGAGTATCCGGATCAAGCCGAAGACCGAGACCGGCAGGGGCCAAAGCGTCACTTTCGTTCTGGCCGTCGGAGCAGCACGGCAGGTCTGTCGTCTGAAGACGACATTCGGCACGCAGAACCAGGCGCGCAGCTATCTGCAGAAACACCGAACCACCTTCGAGCTTGCGGCCCGGGAGCGCCTCGAACGAGGCGAGATCGACGATGGCGTGGTCGAATTGAAGATGCTTCAGTAGACGAAGCCCGCCGGATTTTTCAGCAAAGCCACGCGCGCCCGCCACCTTGCGGGCCGCGCATGCCGGTGCCACACTTCCCGTCAAGTCCGGCACAAGATCGGCCAACGGGATGAGGA
>JAKFVP010000046.1 GCA_021732175.1 Bradyrhizobium sp. | reverse complement strand
GGCCTACTCCTACGGCAGCGTCCGCTATCTCGGCAACACGCCGGCCTACACCTTCAGGCCGCAGGGAAGCCAGAACGGCAATGTGACCTTCTTCGGCGCCCGGCCGACCACGCTGCCGAGCCACAACGGCCAGATGGGCAACGTGACCTATCTCGGCGGTGTGCAGAGCTACACCTATCCGGGCCGCAGCGGCCAGGTCGGCAACGTCACCTATATGGGCTATCGGCCCGCGGGCACCGTGCCGGTCCGTCAGGTGCCGACGCCGAACGTGATCCGCATTCGCTGAACCAGTGCCGAGGACGCCAGGGGGCTCGATCGACGAGCCCCCTTTTTTGCGCGATCAAATGCCGTGAACAACGCTGCACCGGCTGCTCCTGCGAGAGCCGCACAGACGGTTTATATCGGTGAGGGGATGGGTGGGGGATCTCGTCGCGCGGGCGTCCCCCTTCGTTTGGACGGACACGCGCAGGATTCTTGACCGGAGGTTCAGCGACCGGACATCTTTCACGATGTCAATCGGTCCGACGCGCGAGGGTGCGGTACTCGAGCCGGGTGACGGCGTCGGCCAGGCGATCGAGCAGCGACCTGCCCGACAGGACGGCGTGAACGACAATGCGAATGAATGCGGTCGACATGCCACATCTCCCTGCTTGGCCTGAAAGGCCAGTTCTGGGCTGATGTCCTCAAGGACGGATGCACCGGGGGTTTTCCGCCGGCGGCCAGCCCATTTTCTGTGGCAGGCTGAAAAATCGAGCTATTTGAGCCTCTTGCCCACTGCGACAGTTTGAACCGCGGCCGAAGTGAAACGGGGTGCGCGCAATTCCCCGATCTGTCCGTCCGGATCTGTCGGAGGGAGCGGACACAGGCTTCGAAAGCCCGGTCCGGTCCCGCAACGGCAACGACAGGGACCGCAATGGCCGACACGATTTGCAACCACGCCGAAACGTCCGGCGATCGCTACGGCGCCGAGCGCGCCATTGCCGAAGCGCTCGCGCCGACCGTCGTGCCGATGCCGCCGCCGAAACTGCCGGCACAAAACTTCATCGCGCGGCACTGGCGCGGCGAGCTGTCGCTGGCGCGCGCCTACTGGGTCAATCATCTGCTGCTCGGCACCATCGCAAGCGTTGCGGTCGTGGGGCTGGCTTGGCTGATCGAGCGCGACGCAACCGAGCAGCCGGTGCGCTGGCTGATCGCGCTGCTCGTGACCTGGAGCCTGATCATCGCGTTTTCGACCTGGGCCATGGTGGGCATCTGGCGTTCGGCCACCGCCTATCGCCGCTCCGGCAAGCGCTACTGGGGCGCGGCGGCGAAGCTCGCCGTGTTGCTCGGCGCTATCCAACTTGCCCTTGCCGTCGCTTCAGCCGTGATCCCGCAGGCGATCGGCATCTGCGAGATCCTGTCCGGAGATACCCGGCTCGGCCCGCATCAATTCAAGGCACAGAACAACGGCACGATGCTCGACTTCTCCGGCGGCATCACTTTCGGTACGGCCAGGGAGCTCGAGTTGATGCTGAACGCGATGGACAATGTGCGCACCATCAGGCTGAACTCGGATGGCGGCCGCGTCGCCGAAGCGCAGAAGATGGCCGAGCTGATCCGCGCCCGCGGACTTTCGACCTTCGTCACCGGGCACTGCGTTTCCGCCTGCACCATCGCGTTCCTCGGCGGCAAGCAACGCTATCTGCTGTCGACGGCCAAGCTCGGCTTTCATCAGCCGTACTTCCCTGGCATGACGGCGGATGCGAAGCGTAGCGCGATCGTCCGCGAGCAAATTCGCCTGCAATATTTCGGATTGAGCCGCGCCTTTGCCGAACGCGCCAACAGGGCGAGCCCGTCGGACATGTGGTATCCCGAACTCGACGAATTGGTGCGCGAGCGCGTGGTGACGGCGGTCGTAACGCCGCAGCGGTCCAAGCCGGAGACGACCGTGGCCCCGGCGCCACCTGCCCCGACGGTGAGCGCCCGTCTCTAGCGCCGACCGCCGCATCAACGGCCGGCTTGCCCGTGTTTTCGCGCGATGACTCTGCTAGAGTAGCAACCGCCGTGGATGGCGCTTTGTAGTCGCGGGGACGACGACCAGGGCAATTGACCGCAACGGTCGATGGCCTCTGGCAAGGAGCCGATAACGTTGAAATCCGCGTCGTTTCAGGTACTTGCAGCCCTGCTCGGCCTTGCCGCCGCGGCCTCTGCACCGCGCGCAGCCGCTGCCGCTTCCGCGCGCATGGAGACGGATGCGATCCGTCAGTCGGTCATCGAGGCAATTCGCGACGAGATTCAACGCCGAACTGGCGAAGTCGGGAGCGCGGATCAAGATGTCGCAGAGTCCGGGAAATCACGCGCTATGCCCAAAAGGGTGCGGAGCCATGTCCGGAAAAACAATGGCTTGGCCGAATAGCCCGAGACCGCGGCACTGATGAAGCCGTGCAGTATTCCGAATTGCCCGACATAGTTGCGATTCTGCACTAGTGCGTTTCCCCGTTTTTGAGCACGTTTTGAACACTTCAATTCCTTCTTTCGGGGGCGACCGTGGCTATTTCGGCTTTTGGGAAGGCAAGCCTCGCGACAGCGATCGTGTCAGTGGGCCTTTCATCGGCCTGGATGACATCCGCCAAAGCGGACGGCTTCGTCGAGCGGGAAATCGTCAACAACGTCATTCAGAACATCCTGCAGAATGTGCGCGACCAGATTCAGCGCCGCCAGGGAATCGCGCCTCCGGGCAGGCTTCAGTTCTCCGGCGAGGAATCCGATTTCAACAGCCGCAATCCCTTCGCGACCAATCCGGCGGGCAATCCGTTCGCCGCGCTCGGCTATGCCAAGTCGCCCGTGCTCGCGCCTGCGCCGTTGCCGACCTGGCTGTTCGGCGTCAACGGCATCGTCAGCGGCGACCGCACCAACACCGTCAACAGCGATATCAGCCTCGTCACGGGCACCGGCGCGGTCGACATCACCAAGATCGGAGTTTTCACCACGACCGACGCCCTGACCTTCGTGGCGACCGGCAGCGGCACGTGGTCGCACATTCTCGGATCGCTCGGCACGCTGACCATGAACACGTCGACCGGTACCGGATCAGGCACGCTGGCCTATGTGAATGGCGGCTTCTCCGCCGACTTCACCGCGACGGCAAGCTGGACCCATATCGACTGGGTCGCATTTGGTCTGGTGGCGCCGCCTGACAGCAGCGCGGTGAGCTACACCGGCAACGTCCAATACAAGATCAGCCTGCCCTACACATTCTGGTTCGAGCCCACCGTCGGTTTTACCTACACCGAGGCCTACACGGCCAACTTCGGTACCAAGCTCGGCGATGCCACCGAAGTGCATGCCGGCGGCCGCGTCGGCTTCGAGACCAAGTGGATGGGCTACACCGTTCTGCCGTCGATGGGCGGCCAGGTGTTCAAGATCGTCGACATCAACGGCGGTGGCATTGCCGGCGTCGGCCTCGGCTTCAATGGCGACACCGGCCTGGGCGCGCGCGGCTCGGCGAAGATCAACGTGCTCTGGACGCAGAATTTCTCGAGCTTCGTGGAAGCACACGGCTCGGGCGTCGCGGGCACCAAGGGCAATACGGCCATTGCTGGCAACTTCATCGCAAGCCAGACCTACGGTGGCATGACCGGCGTGCGCTATAGCTGGTGACGGCGTTTTCTCTGCGAGAGTTCAACCCGTCGGCGCATTGCCGGCGGGTTTTTCATTGATCGCCCGGGCTGCGCCGGAGTTCGCAGCGAAAACGGCAACAGTCCTTACCTTTACGCGAGGCCGCGCTGGCGTTGCCCAAGGGTGACCAGAGGGACCCCGGCGTATCCGGGGCGGGATGAAGCCGCCATCCGGCCGGCCCCTTTCGATTTTCCTTTGTGCCGTCAGGCGCTCCCGTACTAGATTTTTCGGCATACGTCCGCTGCAGGAGACGGCGGCGAAAAGATTGCGAAACACGGCCACTTTGAATCTGCCTTTCGACTTTGATTTCCCCGATACCGGTGGGACCGGCTGATGCTGCAAGCAAATCCACGGCCCGAACTCGAGCTCGTCAAAGCCGTGGTCGCCGGCGACGCTGCCGCCGCCCAGCGCTTTCTCGATGCCGTCTCCACCACGCTCTGGTCGGTCGTGGTCAAGCTGGAGGGGGACGGCGCCGATGGCGAGGCGGCCTTCCTCGGCGTGATCGAAGCGCTCAAAGCGGACGGCTATGCGCGTCTGAAACCGTTCGACGGGTGCAGCCGTCTCTCGACTTTTCTGGCCATCGTCGCGCGCGACGTCCTGGCCGAACGGCTTGCACGCGGCTTCGTCGAGGCCCCGCGCAAGAGCTGGGCGCGGTTCGAGCGCTTCTTCGGCGAAGACATCAGGCGGCGCGTGGCGCGCCGCTTCCCGCGCGATGCAGCCACAGGCCGCCTCGACGACACCTATCAGGAGGTCTGCCTCAAATTCATCGAGGACGACTATCGGCGCATCCGCGCCTATGACGGCCTTGGCAGCTTCACCGGCTTCATCCTCACCATCGCCGAACGCATCCTGATTGATTTGCTGCGGCGGGATGCGCCGCGACGGCGCCTGCCGGCCGCGGTCGCGCGACTGTCGCCGCTCGATCAGGACATCTACGCCGCCGTAATCTGGGGCGGGCATCCGCAGGATCCGGCACGGCTGGCGACAATGTTGCGCGGCCGCTTCGAGCAGGATC
>JAKFVP010000043.1 GCA_021732175.1 Bradyrhizobium sp. | reverse complement strand
CCAACGCGCCGCGACGCACGCTGCTCCTGACCGGCGCCAGCCGCGGCATCGGCCATGCCACGGTGATCCGTTTCTCCAGCGCCGGCTGGCGCGTCATCACTTGCTCGCGCCATGCCTTCCCGGAAGATTGCCCATGGGACGCAGGCCCGGAAGATCACGTCCAGGTCGATCTCGCCGATCCCAGGGACACCGACCGCGCGATCAGTGAAATCCGTAACCGCCTCGAAGGCGGCGCGCTGCATGCGCTGGTCAACAATGCCGCGATCTCGCCGAAGGGCCCCGGCGGCAGCCGTCTCGGCAGCGTCGACACCGATCTCGATACCTGGACGCATGTCTTCCAGGTCAACTTCTTCGCGCCGATCACGATCGCACGCGGACTGATCGACGAGTTGAAGGCCGCCAAGGGCTCGGTGGTCAACGTCACCTCGATCGCGGGCTCGCGCGTGCATCCCTTTGCCGGCGCGGCCTATGCGACCTCAAAAGCGGCGTTGGCCGCGCTGACCCGCGAGATGGCGTCCGACTTCGGCCGGGTCGGCGTGCGCGTCAATGCGATCGCACCGGGCGAGATCGACACCTCGATCCTGTCGCCGGGCACCGAGAAGATCGTCGACCAGCAGATCCCGATGCACCGCCTCGGCACGCCGGATGAAGTCGCCAAGATCATTTATGTGCTGTGTACGGAAACCAGCTCCTACGTGAACGGCGCCGAGATCCACATCAACGGCGGCCAGCACGTCTAGACAGAGCGAGGGAGCTGTCGTGACGCGGAGCGTTTTCCGGTCATCGCTTCAAGCTTGCCGTCTGCCCGCGCATCGCACCGGCAGACCGATCTCCTTCAAACCAGCTCACGCAAGATCTGCGCGGCCTGCCAGCGCAACTGGGCCGCCTCGACATTGAACGTGCTGGAGCACTCTTCCTCGCGCTCGCCCTCGGCCAGTACCGCGCCGCAGTGCCGGCAGTTGCGCACCGACATCGCAGGAGCCCGGGCGCCGATGCGCTCCCGATAGCTCGCGAGGTCGATGACCGTGCGCGATTGAGTTGTAGCTTTGTCAACCATTGTGCCCTCGCGGCGTGTGACAGCTTTATCGCAGACAACTTTCGATCAAACGTTCAGGGCACGATTCAAATTTTATCGGAGAGATGACAGTCGGCGGAACCGGCTTTGATTGACGAATTTGGCGTTACCGCGATCGGGAACTGGAGGTTTCTGTCTGCTTGCCCGGTAACCATGGTGAATACGGATCGACATTCACCCTTCGGAAAGGGAAGCCTCACAGCCACTTCTTCCAGCGGAACAGCAAATACGGCCCGATCGCCGCGGCCAGCATCATGATGAGCGCCATCGGATAGCCGTGGGCCCATTCCAGTTCGGGCATCTGCTTGAAGTTCATGCCGTAGATCGAGGCGATCAGCGTCGGCGGCATCAGCACCACGGCCATCACCGAGAACAGCTTGATGATGTTGTTCTGCTCGAGATTGACCACACCCAGCATGGCGTCGAGCACGAAGGTGATCTTGTTGGAGAGATAGGATGCGTGGTCGGTGAGCGAAGAGACGTCGCGCTGCATGGTCTTGAGCTGCTCGCGCATGTCCTTCGACCATTTGACGCCTTCCATCACGGCGGACATGAAGGCGACGACTCGGCCGATCGATACCAGACTCTCACGCACCTTCGAGGTCAGGTCGCCCTTGCGGCCGATTTCGGCCAGGATCAGCGCATATTGCTTGGCGTGACCGTGGCGCTCGGCTTCCGGCTCGAATACGTCATGCGACACTTGGTCGATCTCGGCGCCGCAGCGCTCGAGGATGTCGGCGCAGCGGTCGATCACGGCATCGAGCAACTCCATCAGCACCATCTCGCCGGTGATATTCGGCGAGCAGGAGCGCGCCAGCTTGTTTTCGACCAGTGCGAAGGGCCGCGGGTTGTCGTAGCGCACGGTGACCAGGCGGTGGCCGGCGAGGATGAAGGTGACGGCCGTGGTGCGCGGCATGTCGGTGTCGGAATGACACATCAGCGTCGCCGTCATGTAGCGCGCGCCGTTCTCGATATAGAGCCGGCTGGAGATCTCGATCTCCTGCATGTCCTCCCGGGTCGGCACCGCGATGCCGGCCAGCCGCTCCACCGCCTTGTCCTCTTCCGGCGTCGGCTTGATGAGGTCGATCCAGACAGCGTTTTCCGGCAGCGCGGCGAGATCGACTGCGACGGCTTTCTTCAGGGAAAAGTCGGAGGGAACGAAAACCGAGAACATCTACTACTCCGGAACAGGCGGCCAACCACACCGACTTAGCTCGATTCTGGCAAGCGCTTGATGACTGCCGGATTAACCGGGTGTCAGCCTTTGTGGCTTTGAGGCGGCATCTCCATGGCTTCGGCGTGGCCGATGTGGCCGATCTGCCCTGCACCTTGACAGAATGTCGCACCTTTGCGGCAGAAAGGACACAGCGGCATGCTTAACGTCACGGGATAAGTCCCTAAGTTCTAGAATTGTGAAGGGTTTCGTCGATAATAGGCGCAATCAGTTGATGGGCGTTCGCGGCGCAGGGGTTCAACGCGCGTGCAGAACTTTTCGATTGGAATGAACATGTCATCGTTGAAGGCAACGTTGGGAATCCTGTTCGTCAGCCTGATGCTGGCGGGCTGCCAGACGGCAGCCACCTATCAGGCCGCCCCCGAAGCGAACCTCAAGCCCGCTGACAAGGCGCAGCTTGCCAAGGCGCGCTACGAGAAGGTCGCCGTGGCAGAGCCGTTCCGCCGCGCCATCGTCGATTATCACCGCAAGGAAATGCCCGGCTCGATCGTCGTCGATTCGGATAATCACTATCTGTATTACGTGCAGGAGGGCGGCAAGGCGATCCGTTATGGCATCACCGTCGGCGAGGAAGCGCTCGCCTTCTCCGGCATCGCCAAGGTCGGCAACATGGCGGAGTGGCCGAAGTGGACTCCGACGGCCGACATCCACAAGCGCATCGAAGGCCTGCCGGCATCGGTGCCCGGTGGCGTCGACAACCCGCTCGGCGCCCGCGCGCTCTACCTCTATCAGGGCGGCCGCGACACCATGTTCCGCATCCACGGCACCAACCAGCCGGAATATATCGGCGCCTCGATCTCCTCGGGCTGCATCCGCATGACCAATGAGGACGTCATCGACCTTTACAGCCGGGTGAAGCTGGGCACGATTGTCGTCGTGCTCGATCCCAAGCACGGTGACTCGCCCTACAATTCGAAGATGGCTCTTCAGGGCGGCGGTGGCCCGATGGCGCAATAAGCCATCAGGCAGAAGAATTTGAAAAAGCGCCGGTTTCCGGCGCTTTTTTGTTGCCGGTTCCCCGATCCTCCAGCGGCAGAAATGCCACAGCCTGCCCGCTGCAGCGCACATGAGCCACCTAAAGGCTGGCTTTACGGCCGGCTTCGACCATAATGCCTGCGCGGAATCGTCGCAGTTCCGGTGCAGAAGCGGTATGCCCGGGCGCGACCCTCAACTGGAAGTAAGCGCATGTCGGTAAGAGCAAAATTCGCAGTCCTGGCCGCCGGCCTGATGTTGTCGGGCTGCATGCAGGCCACGACCTGGGAGGCGACCAACACCTCCAATTTCAAGCCGCGCGACAAGGAAATGCTGGCGAAGACGACCTATGCCAAGGTGTCGGTCGCCGAGCCGTTCCGCCGCGCCATCGTCGACTATCACCGCAAGGAAGCCCCGGGCTCCATCGTCGTCGATTCCGACAACCACTACCTCTACTACGTGATGAAGGACGGCAAGGCGATCCGCTACGGCATCACCGTCGGCGAAGAGGCCATGGCCTGGTCGGGCATCGCCAAGATCGGCAGCAAGACCGAGTGGCCGGCCTGGCATCCGACCAAGAGCGAGATTTCGCGGCTGGGCGTGCCGACCTATGTTGCGCCCGGTCCGGACAATCCGATGGGCTCGCGCGCGATGTATCTCTACTCCGGCGGCAAGGACACGCTGTTCCGCATCCACGGCACCAACCAGCCTGAATATATCGGCGCTTCGATCTCCTCAGGCTGCATCCGCATGACCAATGAAGACGTCATCGATCTCTACGATCGCGCCAATGTCGGCACCGTTGTCGTGGTGCTCGAGCCCAAGCACGGCGACTCGCCGTTCAATTCGCAGATGGCGCTGCAGGGCGGCGGCGGCCCGATGATGCAGTAAGCCTTCACGGCAAACCGTTTCGAGAAAAAAGCGCCGGTCTTCACCGGCGCTTTTTTGTTGGCTTCGGTTTTGCCGGCGCGGGCTCGTCGTCGGCTTCATCCGCTTCGGACTTCGAAGGGACCTTCCCCGTCGTTTCGGATTTGGCATCCGACTTGGCTGCGACCTCGCGTGGCGGTGCTTCGGCCGGACGCTCGGCCGGCAGCAGCGGTGCGACCTGCGGCAGCGGGTCCCAGACGTTCCATTGGCAGATCCGGTAATTGTTGCGCCGCTCGGAGACATCGAGATGGATATGGTCCTCGTGGTACCAGTCCGATCCGGGTCCCAGCACCGTCGAGAAGCGCGCGCAGGCCGAATGCAACACGCTCTCGCGCACCTCGCGCGCCACGGTGCGGTCGGTGAGGAAGATCGACTTGCCGCCGGCGAACTTGAAGGCGCGGACGTCGAGCGCATTGGCGCGGCCATGCTCGGAGAGCTGGGCGCCGGCGACGCGGTTGCGGCCGCGGCAC
>JAKFVP010000510.1 GCA_021732175.1 Bradyrhizobium sp. | reverse complement strand
GGTCGGAAACATCAGCAGAATGCGGCGGGCGATATAGGCTGCCATTATTGTTTCGATTGCTCGAGTTTGGAGGCCTTGGCAGCGTCATGCCACCAGAGAGATCGCTCGCCTACGCCGCTGTAGCGCGGCAAATTCGGCGGATGATCGAAGACGTCCCAATAGGCCAGACGGTGACGGGTGTTGTACCACTGCGGCACCCAGTAGCGGCCGGCACGGAAGACGCGATCGAGGGCGCGGCAGGCAAACGTCAGGTCGCTGCGCGTTTCCGCGGCCATCGCCTTCTCGACCAGCGCGTCGATCGCGGGGTTGGCAATGCCGGCAAGGTTGTAGGAGCCCTTGGTTGCTGCGGCCTGCGAGGTGAAATAGGCGCGCAGGCCGTCGCCCGGGGTCGGCGACATCGTCAGCCGCTGCACGGTGATATCGAAATCAAAGGACTCGACGCGCGAGCGGAACTGCACGGCGTCGACGACGCGAAGGTTGGCCTCGATGCCGAGCGTGCCCAGGTTCTTGATGAACGAACCATGATGCGGCTGGAATGACGGCTCGTCGATGATGAATTCGATGGTGAATACCTCGCCGTTCGGCAACATCCGCTTGTTGTCCTTGACCGGCAACCCCGCCGCCTGCAGCAATTGCTGGGCCTTGCGCAGCAGGTTGCGGTCCTGTCCGGAACCGTCGGACGCCGGCGGCACATAGGGCTCGCCGAACACCTCGTCGGGCACCTGCCCCCGAAACGGCTCCAGCAGCTTCAGCTCTTCGGGCGAAGGCGGACCTTCCGCCACAAGGTCGGAGTTCTGGAACGGCGAGCGGGTGCGCGCGTAGGCGCCATACATGATGGTCTTGTTGGTCCACTCGAAATCGAAGGCATTGCCCAGCGCCTCGCGCACGCGCGGATCCCTGAATTTGTCGCGGCGCGTGTTGATGAACCAGCCCTGCCCGCCCGACGGTGTTTCGTCCGGGATCAGCTCCTGCTTGACGCGGCCGTCTTTCAGGGCCGGGAAGTCGTAGCGCGTGGCCCAAATTCGCGCGGTGAATTCCTCGCGGTAGAGATAGGTACGGGCAGCAAAGCCTTCGAACGCGACATCGCGGTCGCGGTAGAACTCGTAACGGATAGTGTCGTGATTGTAGTGGCCGCGGCTCACCGGCAGGTCTGCGCCCCACCAATCCTTTACCCGATCGAACTCGATGTAACGATTGACCTCGAACCGGCCGACCTTGTACGGGCCGGAGGCCAGCGGCGTATCGAGCGTCGATTCGTCGAAGGCACGCGTCTCGTAATATTTCTTCGAGAAAATCGGCAGGCCCGCGACGTAGAGCGGCACGTCGCGCGCGCGCTTCTCGGCAAACGTTACGGCGACGGTCGCATCGTCGAGCGCCTCGGCGCCCTTGACGTCGCGCATCTGCACCTGGATCAGCGGGTGACCCTTGGCCTTCAGCGTGTTGATGGACCAGGCGACATCATGCGCCGTGATCTTCGAGCCGTCGTGAAACTTCGCCTCCGGGCGCAGCGTGAAGCGATAGGTCAGCTTGTCCGGCGAAATCCGCACGGACTTCGCGGCAAGGCCGTACATCGCATCCGGCTCGTCGCCGGCGCGCACCATCAGCGTGGCGAAGGTCAGGTCCATGCCCTGCGCGCCCTCGCCCTTGAGGATGAAGGCGTTGAGCGAATTGAAGGTCTGGAAGGACTGGTTGTAGCCGCGCGACGAGGGGATGGTCGAGAACAGGCCGCCCTTGGGAGCGGCGACATTCACATAGTCGAAATTCTTGAAGTCGGCAGGATATTTGAGATCGCCGAACGCGGAGATGCCGTGCACCTCGGCGCCCGCAGCTTCATCCGCCGCGTGCGAAGGCGACAGCCGCAGCGCCGCAAGGGCACCCGCGCCAACGCCAAGAAAGTGCCGGCGAGAGAGAGCCGCCATGCGGGAAAGCTCCTTCACGAGCGCTTGCCGATCCGGGCAGCCTTCTCGGCATCGTACCACCACAATGACGGCAGTCCCGAACGGGCATATTTCGGCAGGTCCGCATGGCTGAAGCGGTCCCAGCGGGCGTAGCGCGCGAACGGGTAGGTAAATTGCGGCACGACGTAATTGTTCCACAGCAGCACGCGGTCGAGCGCGCGCGTCGCCGCTTCCAGGCTCGGCCGGTCGGTCGCGAAGATCACCTTCTCGATCAGCGCATCGATGGCGGGGTTCTTGATGCCGATGGTGTTGCGCGAGCCGGGCACATCCGCCGACTGCGAGCCCCAGAACTCCCGCTGCTCGTTGCCGGGCGAGAGCGACTGGCCCCACACGTCGGTGATCATATCGAAGTCGAAGCTGCGGGTGCGGTTCTCGTATTGCGCGGCGTCGACGACGCGGATCGACGTGGTAACGCCGATACGCTCCAGCGAAGGCTTGTAGAACAGCGCGATGCGCTCGGCGGAGGGATCCTGCACCAGGATCTCGACGGTGACCGGCTTGCCGGAAGGGTCCACCAGCTTGCGGTCCCTGACCTCGAAACCGGCTTCCTTGAGCAGTTTTGACGCCTCGCGCAGATTGTTGCGGACGTTCTCGGGATTGCCGCCGACCGGATTGGTGTAGGGCGTCGTGAAGACTTCCGGCGGCACCTTGTCCTTTACCGCCTCGAGAAGCTGCAATTCCTGCCCTTGCGGAAGGCCCGAGCAAGCGAGATCGGTGCCCTCGAAATAGCTGTTGATGCGCCTGTACATGCCGTAGAAGAGCTGCTTGTTCATCTCTTCGAAGTCGTAGGCATAGTTGAAGGCCCGGCGCAGCCGCGCATCCCTGAACATCTCGCGCCGCAGGTTGAACGCAAAACCCTGCATGCGGCCGGAATCGGTGACCGGGAATTCTTCCTTGATCACGCGCTTGTCGACCACGGCAGGAAATTCGTACGCCGTTGCCCATTGCTTCGCGGAGTTTTCCGCGATCCAGTCAGCCTGGTCGGCCTTGAAGGCTTCCAGCGCAACGTTGTTGTCGCGATAATATTCGAAGCGCATCTCGTCGAAATTGTTCTGCCCGATACGCACCGGCAGATTCGCGCCCCAGTAATCCTTGACGCGTTCGAGCACGACCGAGCGGCCCGCGACGAACTCCTTGATGCGGTAGGGACCGGAGCCAAGCGGCTTCTCCAGCGTGGTCAGCGAGATGTCGCGCTTGCGGCCCTGATCGTCGGTGCCTTCCCAATAGTGCTTCGGCAGCACCGGGACTTCGCCGACGATGGTCGGCAATTCGCGGTTGCCCGGACCGTCGAAGGTGAACTTGATGTCGCGCTCGCCTGATTTCTCGACCTTGACCACGTGGCGGTAATAGGCCGCGTAGAACGGGCTCAGCTTCTTCAGCGTCTCCAGCGAGAACATCACGTCTTCCGGCGTCACCGGCTTGCCGTCATGCCAGCGCGCTTCCTTGCGCAGGCGGTAGACGACCCAGGAGAAATCGTCCGGATGGGCGGCGGCTTCCGCCAGCAGGCCGTATTCGGTGACGATCTCGTCCTGTGACTTCGCCATCAGCGTTTCGTAGATCTGGGTCGCCGCGGCCGCGATGTTGCCCTTGATGCCGGCCACCGCGATGTTGAAATTGTCGAAGGTGCCGAGCGAGATCAGCCGCGCGGTGCCGCCCTTCGGCGCATTCGGATTGACATAGTCAAAGCGTTTGAAGTCGGCGGGATATTTCACATCGCCGAACAGCGACAGCGCGTGGCGCCAGGCAGGCTCCGCGGCTTGCGCATTGGCGGCATCGATGATTGGAAGCTGCCCCAGCACCGGGGCCATGGCAGCGGCAGCGCCGCTTTGCAGAAGGTGTCGTCGGGAAATTGCCAAAACGAGAGTTCCTGTTGTTAGCGATGGACGAGACGTCCCCCGGTCCTCAAGCCCCGATCATTGAGAACCCATTATACGGCAAGGATTCGGCCGATTATGTTGCTTTTTCCTCATCTTGCCAGCCCAATAGCTGACCGGCTGCGGCGAAAGGCCCCGGTAAACAAGCCGCGATCCCCTGAAACCAAAACGGCCAGGCAATGCCTGGCCGTTCGAAAGCTCGTGATGTCCTGTTGGGACAAGCCTACTTCGAAGCCGTCGGCAGCGGGAGCGGCTTGTCCGACAGCGTGCGCAGGTAAGCGATGACGTCGGCGCGCTCAGAATCCTTCTGGATGCCGGCGAAGCCCATCGCGGTGCCCGGCACATAGCCCTTCGGATTGGCGATGAACTTGTTGAGGTCGTCATACGACCAGTCGCCGCCCTTGGCCTTCAGCGCGGCCGAGAAGTTGAAGCCGCCCTTGCCCTCGCCCTTCTTCTCGCCGACGATGCCATAGAGGTTCGGACCGACGCGGTTCGGGCCGCCCTTCTCGAAGGTGTGGCAGGCCGCGCACTTCTTGGCGGCGGCAGCGCCCTTCTCGACCGAAGCGGTCTGCAGCAGCTTCTCGATCGGCTCGGACGGCGCGGCAGCCGCGGCGGCGCCACCCTTCGATTCTTCCTTCACGGCGATCTCGAAGCCCGGCTTCTCCAGCGGCTTCGGCGTGAACACCGCGTTGGCGGCAAAGCTCGTCACCAGGACCAGAATGCAGGTGGCGAGGATGGCGCCGAGGATCTTGTTGAGTTCGAAGGAGTCCATTGTCGATCAGGCCCCAAGCCGGAAGGTCGGTTAAGGCCGCGGGAACGGCCCGGATGCGGTAATTTCCTCAGGAATCAGGCTTTGGCGCTGCACCC
>JAKFVP010000407.1 GCA_021732175.1 Bradyrhizobium sp. | reverse complement strand
ACCGATTTCTGGCGCGGCACGCTTGCCGCCGGCGCCCTGCGCGGGATCGAACAGCGGATCGCCGAAGCCGGTCATCGGCTTGATGTTCTGGTCACGGCGCGCGAAGGCCCGCAGCGCCTTCAGGCTCGTGACCGACGGCAGTACCGATACTGCGTGCCGCTTCAAGAGCCACGCGGCATTGCGATAGCCGTCGAACTTGTCGGGGATCGCCATTGCCGGCTTCTCGGTCACCAGCAGATGGAACGGCAGTGCGGTCAGCGCGCCCGCGGGCACGACGAGCAGGCTGCGCTTGTCGCGGATCAACGGCTCGACCGGCGCCAGCAGCATGGCGTAGAGATCATTGGCGAGTCCGAGATCGAACAGGCCGGTCTTCCCGGAGGCATCGCTTGCCTTGGCATATCGAGACCGCGGCGGAACGCAGCGATCTTGCCTGACAGAGCGTCGGCGCCGATCGGGATCGGCTTCCAATCAAAGGTATCGCGGTTCAGCGCGAAGACGTAGCTTTCCTTCTCGGCGACCGCGAACAGCACCATCGCCTCATCCGCCGAGAGCAGCGCCTGCACGTCTTTCGACGCCAGCGGCAGCGGGTTCGACAGCGCCGAATAATCGGGGAATTCGCTGGAGAGCGCCTTCTGCAGCTTGGCGCGCTCGCCGGCGATCGCGGATATGCGCTCGCGGGCACGCTGCTCGGCCGCGGGATCGCGCTTGGCGCGCTCCTTCGACACCGCGGACATGATCGACTTGTCGAGGGATTCGGCTTCCGAGCCGAGATCCTGATCCCGCCGCACCAGCTCGGCGAGGCGGTCGTTGCCGGCGGCGAGCCGCACCGCGAGCTTGTTAACGGCTGACGCCGCCGAAGACTGCGCGCCGCGCTGGATGACGCTCAGCGCATCGTCAAGCGCCGTGCCCTGCGCGAGCAACTGCTTTTGCTGGGCGTCATAGAGCGCAGGCAACGCCACGCGCGCCTGCGCGCGGCCGGTGACGATCAGACGGGCCAGCAGCGGCAGCGCATCGTTCACGCGATCTTCAAGGCGCAAGAGATTGGCGAGGTTGTTGGTCGAGGTCGCCGTCTCCGGATGATCGGGGCCCACCGCGCGCTCCCGGATCGACAGCGCCCGGCGATACAGCGGCTCAGCGTCGGCGTAACGGGTCTGCCGCTCATAGAGATCGGCCATGTTGTTGAGCGAGCGTGCCACATCGGGATGCTCGGCGCCGAGCACCTTCTCGCGGATCGCCAGCGAGCGCCTGATCATGGGCTCGGCTTCGGCATAGCGGCCCGTCACCTTGGTGACCTGCCCGAGATTGTTGAGGAGCGTGGCAACCGCCGGGCTTTCCGGCCCCGCCGCCTTTTCGTAGATCGCGAGCGCCCGCCTGAACAGCGGCTCGGAATCGCCGTGGCGGCCGAGCTTCTCGTAGCAGGTGGCGAGATTGTTCAGGGAACGGCCGGTGTCGGGATGGCTGGGGCCGACCGACTTTTCGCTGATCATGAGCGCACGCCGGAACAGCGGCTCGGCGTCGGCAAAGCGGTCCTGCCGCTGATAGAGCGCGGCGAGATTGTTCAGTGTGGGCGAGACATCGGCGGAGTCGAGGCCGCCGACCTTTTCGAAGATCGCCAGTGCCCGCTTGTAGAGCGGCTCGGCTTCTGCGTCCTGTCCGAGGTTTGCATAGGCGTGGCCGAGGTTATTCAGCGACGCCGCGACATCGCGATGCACCGGTCCATGGGCCTTCTCGGCATCCGCCAACGTCTTCTGCGCCAGCGTCAGCGCGTCGGCAAACTTTCCGGCGCGCTCCAGTTCGATGATCTTGTTGGTCTGGGCGGCGACATTTTGCGCCGACGCGGGCATGGCGATGCAGGCACTTGCGGCCAGCGCCAGTCCCAGCAGCCGAGCCGCTTTTCCGGATGATTTCATGCTGCATGGGTCGCGCCAGACCGGGGGCGCGTTCAAGGTGGCCGGCTGCTTATTGCCTGGCCCGCGCCTCGCCCGCGAGGCGCACCAGCATCTTGCGCAATTCCGTGCCGGTTTTGACCCGTTCCGGGAATTCAAGCCGCAGGGTCTGCCCCTCCGCCTGCATGTCCATGCCTTCGGGGTCGCAGCCGGTGCAGCGCCAGTCGGCAGCCCCGGCGCCCAACAGCTTCGTCGCATAAAGACCCATCGCCTCACGATGATCTTCATTCATGTGCTCGATCGCGCTGGCCTCGGCCTCCAGCAGATCGGCCGCGTCCGAAATGTCGGTCAAAAATTGCGCCGGCTTCAGGTCGATGATGCGGCCGAACCCCGCAACCAGATGCAGGCCCGACGGCGCGATGCGGAAGAAGGCAAAATCCTTGAAATCGACGAACACCTCGGCGGAGGGATGCGCGGCAAGATAGCGGCGGCGCGCCCGGCTGGCGGCCTCGCCCGAAAGCTCCTCGGCACGGCCGGCGACCATGATGCGCGCGCCCTCCAGCGGATCGCCCGCGACGCGCTCGTCCAGCATCAGCGACACCCTGTCGTCTGCGAGGATGTTCTTCGTATGCACGGCGAGCCGCGAGATCAGCAGCAACGGCGCGGCATCGGGGTTCGCGGCGACGTTGACGAGGGAGCAATAGGGGTCGCCGCCGTTAACCGTAAGGGTCGCGAGCGCCCCCTGCCGGCTCCGCCGAAGCAGGGATTTAGCTGACCTGGAAGGGTTAAAATCGGGGGTCGGCTGCATCAGGAATTTACCGCCATGTTGTTGCAATCCGTCTGTTTTTCGGGCTACACCGGGTACCGAAAGGGCTGGAACGTGGTTCCCTCGGAACACGTTTTAGCGGAACTTGGTCACACTTCAGCCTAGCTTGCATTGCTCGTTTGACCGGGTTCGAAAGCCCCTTTACGCGGCGAAGCGCTGGATTGCGCGCCGTTTAAGCCACTCTCAATACTGAAAGCAGGCTCATGCCCACAATCGCCCTGGTCGATGATGACCGCAACATTCTCACATCCGTGTCGATCGCGCTCGAAGCCGAGGGTTATCGCATCATGACCTATACGGATGGTGCATCGGCGCTTGACGGCTTCCGCACCAGCCAGCCGGATCTCGCCATCCTTGATATCAAGATGCCCCGCATGGACGGCATGGAGACGCTGCGCAGGCTGCGTCAGAAGTCCGACCTGCCGGTCATCTTCCTGACCTCCAAGGATGAAGAGATCGACGAACTCTTCGGCCTCAAAATGGGCGCCGACGATTTCATCCGCAAGCCGTTCTCGCAGCGGCTGCTGGTCGAGCGGGTCAAGGCCGTGCTGCGCCGCTCGCAGCCAAAGGATCCGACGGCGGCGCCGAAGGAGCCGGATGCCCGTGCGCTGGACCGCGGCCTGCTTCGCATGGATCCGGAGCGCCATACCTGCACCTGGAAGAACGAGCCGGTCACGCTGACCGTCACCGAATTCCTGATCCTGCAGGCGCTCGCCACCCGCCCGGGCGTCGTCAAGAGCCGCAACGCGCTGATGGATGCGGCCTATGACGACCAGGTCTATGTCGACGACCGCACCATCGACAGCCACATCAAGCGGCTGCGCAAGAAGTTCAAGATGGTCGACGACGAGTTCGAGATGATCGAGACGCTGTACGGCGTCGGCTATCGTTTCAAGGAAACCTGACGCGCGCCAGGCGCGTTGGTTACGGACTGACATCGGCCGCGCATCCGGGATAAGGTGCGCTGGCCCAATTGCATCACGGGACCAGAACAATAACCGGCAGTTTTGCCTGTGCTTGATCGAACGCCGCCCCATTCGGGTCTGCAAGCCGAGGACGCCGCGCCGTCGCTCGATCAGCAGGAGTCTGCCGCGGGGAGCCCGCCGGAGAAGGCCTGGCGGCGGCCGCTGAGCTGGCTGCAGCGGGCCTGGCAGTACTTCTTCGCCCTGTCGTTCTCGAGCCTCACCCGGCGCATCGTCTCGCTCAACCTCGCCGGCCTCGTCGCGCTGGTCGCGAGCATCCTTTACCTGTCGCAGTTCCGCGCCGGCCTGATCGAGGCCCGCGCGCAGAGCCTTCTGGTGCAGGCCGAGATCATTGCGGTCGCGATCGCGGCCTCGGCGACCGTCGAGACCAACACGCCAACCATCGATGTCGACAAGCTGCTCGACCTCAAGCCGGGCGAAAGCTACGGCATCCCGGACGAGTATTCCGACTTCCCGATCAATCCCGAGCGCGTGGCGCCGATCCTGCGCCGCCTGATCTCGCCGACCAAGACCCGCGCCCGCATCTACGACCGCGACGGCGGGCTGATCATCGACAGCCGCAATCTGTTCGGTCGCGGCGACGTGCTGCGCATCGAACTCGGGCCGCCCAGCAGCGACAAGCCCAACGCGTTCGAACGCAGCATGACCGCAGTCCGCACCTGGCTCAACCGCGGCGACCTGCCGGCCTATCGCGAGCTCGATAACGGCAAGGGCTACTCCGAAGTCTCTCACTCGCTGGAAGGCCAGAAGAGCAGCGCGGTTCGCGTCACCGACCGCGGCGCTGTCATCGTCTCCGTCGCCGTGCCCGTGCAGCGCTTCCGCGCCGTGCATGGCGCCCTGCTGCTGTCGACCCAGGGCGACGACATCGACCAGATGGTGACCGCCGAGCGGCTGGCGATCCTCAAAGTCGGCGGCGTTGCAGCCGCAGTCATGATCATGCTGTCGCTGCTGCTCGCCAGCACCATCGCAGGTCCCGTGCGGCGCCTCGCCGACAGCGCCGAGCGCGTCCGCCGCCGCATCC
>JAKFVP010000120.1 GCA_021732175.1 Bradyrhizobium sp. | reverse complement strand
GTTACGTCCTTGTGCCTTGGCCTGGTAAAGCGCGGCGTCGGTGCGGGCGAGCAGGCTGTCGGTGGTCTCGTTCGGCCGCAGCGTGGCGACGCCTGCGGACAGCGTCACCTTCATGCCCGGCGAGAACGCGCTCCAGTCGAGACCGGCGACGATGCCGCGAAGCCGGTCCATCGCCCGCGCAGCGCCATCGGTGGTCATATCCGGCAGCACCAGCAGAAATTCCTCGCCGCCATAGCGGCCGAAGCGGTCGACGCTGCGGATATTGGCGAACATGGTGATGGCGAAGGTGCGCAGCACCTCATCGCCGGTCGGATGGCCATGGGTGTCGTTGACGCGCTTGAAATGGTCGAGGTCGATCAGCGCAATCGAGCAGGGCTGGCCGTTGCGGGCGGAGCGGGCGATCTCTTCGTCCAGCATGCGCATGATGCAGCGGCGGTTGAACGCGCCGGTCAGTTCGTCGAGCTCGGCGAGTTCCTCGATGCGCTTGTAGGCTTCCTTGAGTTTCAGTCCGCTGTTGTAGAGCGAAGCCCTCAAGGAGCTCGAGAAGATGCCGAGGAACATGCAGCGGCCGATGCCGAGCGTGAATACCATCATGGTCGCGAAGCGCTCGATGTAATTGCCGTGCGGCATGGCGACCGGCTTGTCGGTCAGCAGGAACAGGCCGGCGAGTCCGAGCGCCATCGCGGTCCAAATGACGGCGGTCTGGCCCGGCGTCGAGCGCAGCGAGGCAAAGCTGAATACGGTGAAGAGCGAGCACAGGAACAGCACGCCGACCTGCGGCGCGATGTAGGAAAATGCGACCATGATCATCATGTTCGCGGCCGACTGCGGCGCGACCATGTAGTGGTCCTTGAAGCGTTCGTTGACGCCGGCCTCCGACATCAGGACGGCAACGCCTGTCAGCATCAGGCCGGAGAGCGCGAAAACCGGTCCAAGCCAGAGCGGGACGGTGCCGGCATAGCCGTAGGTCAGGAGGATGCCGGCGTCGACGACGTAGCTGACGCCGATCATGCCCAGGATCTGGCGCCGCTGCCTGGCCCGGCGCGCCAGCGCTTCCGCAGAACGGCGGGAACCGGCGGCTTCTGCCTCGGCCGCAATCGGATTCAGGAAGGATGGCGCAGCGGTGCCCATGGTCTCGCCGTTGACTGGAACTCGGCAAAAATCTACGTGGGAAAGCCTTTAGGTTTGGTATCTTCGGGCCCGAAGTCCTCCGTCAAAACCCGGGCATTCGCCTTGTTTTTCCATGCAAATTAGCCGCACCCACGGGCGCCGGGGCAGGCGCGGGAAGGGGTTGGAGGGCGCTTGCAGGTACTGTCCTGCCGCTCAGGGATTGCTATGGTCGCGCCGGGCGTCGGGTGAAAGCGATAGAGTAGTATGATACCAATATTTGGTGCTGGAGGACCGGTTCGGGGGCCGTATTTTTGCGGGCCCTTGTGGGCCGGTTCACATATGCATTTTCGGAGTTGCGATAAGTTGAAGAATCTTACCTTTTCCATCGAACCACACCCCATTTCCACCCGACCAAATCTGCGAGACGGCAATTGAGCGCGCAACAGGCGGCTACGGACGAAGTCCTTATCGCCCGGATCGCTCAAGGCGACCGGCTCGCCATGCAGGTGCTGTATGGGCGGCACCATGTCAGGGTGTTCCGTTTCGGGCTTCGGCTCGTGCGGGATGAGCAGATCGCGGAGGACCTCATCAGCGAGGTTTTTCTCGATGTGTGGCGGCAAGCCGGCAAGTTCGAAGGCCGATCCGCCGTTTCCACCTGGCTGCTGGCGATTACGCGGTTCAAGGCCCTCTCTGCGCTGCGGCGCAGGAAGGACGCTGAACTGGACGACGAGGCGGCCAACGCGATCGAGGATAGTTCCGACAATCCCGAAGTGTCGGTCCAGAAGAAAGATACGAGTGAAGCGTTGCGGAAGTGCCTGACCTCACTTTCCGCCGAGCACCGGGAGATCGTCGATCTCGTCTACTACCACGAGAAGTCCGTGGAAGAGGTGGCGCAGATTGTCGGCATTCCGGAGAACACCGTGAAGACGCGCCTGTTCTATGCGCGCAAGAAATTGGCTGAGCTACTGAAAGCAGCCGGAATTGAACGAGGCTGGCCATGATGGCTATGAGCAAAAAGATGCTGGACGAGCCCGGCGAGATCGAGATGCTGCTGCCGTGGCATGCCGCCGGCACGTTGAACGCGCGTGACGCGCGCCGTGTCGAGGAAGCGATGGCCCGCGATCCCGAGCTGGCGAAGCAGTACGCCGTGATCCGCGAGGAATATGCGGAAACCATTCACCTCAACGAGAGCCTCGGTGCGCCGTCCGCGCGTGCCATGCAGAAGCTGTTTGCCGCGATCGACGGCGAGCCCGTACGCAAGCCGTCGGTGGCTTCCCGCATCTCCACGTCCATCGCGCAGTTCTTTTCGAGCCTGTCGCCGCGCACCATGGCCTGGTCGGCCGGCGCGGCTGCGCTTGCCCTGCTGCTGCAGGCCGGCGTGATCGGCACCGTCCTGATGAAGGGCCAAACCTACCAGACCGCCTCGCTCACCGTGAACGAGCGGGCAGCGGCCCCGATGACCCGCGAGCTTGCCGCCGGCGGCACGCCGCCGCGCGCACTGGTGCGCTTTGCGCCCGATGCGAAGATGTCCGACATCAACGCGCTGCTCGATACCTACCAGGCCACCGTCGTTGGCGGCGCCAACGGGCTGTTCCGCCTGCAGTTCGGCGGCAAGTCGATGAGCAAGGACGAGGTCGCGGGTCTGATGAGCAGGCTGCGCGGCGAGAAGATCGTCAGCCTCGCCGAGTCCGCGCCGTAAGGTGCAAGGTTTCATGATTGGCAAGGGAATCAACAGGCGGCTGAAGGCCGGTTGCGCCGCGATCGCGCTGATCGCGGCCTGCATGCCCTTGACCTGGCTCGACATGCCGCAGGCGTCCGCGCAGGCCATGATGATGCGCTCGCCCACGGTCAACATCGCGCCGCGCACCCCCACGATCAATCCGACCATCACGCCGCGGGTCGATCCGACCATCGCCGCGCGCCCCAACAACGTCACCAACTTCACCCCGACGGCTATCCCCACCACCACGTCGATCTCGCGCGTCAATCCGAACTCGACGATGCCCTATGCGCGGTTTTCGCCGAACCTGCATCCGTCCTGCGACGCTGCCTACCGTGACGGCGACGGCGAATGCCAGGGCAATCCGGGCAAGACGACGTCCAGCGATGGCGGCAGCAGCGGCGGCAAGTCGAAAGGCAAAGGGAAGGGCAAGGGTCCGAATTCGCCTTTGAACGCCACCATCTCGCTCCGCGTCCCCAACGAACTGCTGGCCGAGATCGACGGCGCGCTGTCAGAGGAGCAGGTGCGCGCGATGGCGCAGCGCCACGGCCTCACGCTGGTCGAGTCGCAGAATTTGCCGCTGATCGGCGCCACCATAGGCCTGTTCCGCATCGCCGACGGGCGTCCGCTTGACGCCGCGCGGCGCTCGTTTGCATCAGATGGCAGCGTGCGCGACGTGTACTTCAACTGGATCTACCGACTGCAGCAGACCAAGCCGCTGTCGGAAGGCGATCCGGCGCAATACGCGGTCGCCAAGCTCAAGCTGCCGCAGGCGCACAAGCTGGCGCATGGCATGAACGTCACCATTGCCGTGATCGATTCCGGCATCGATGTCAGCCATCCCGAACTCGCCAATACGATCTCGGACACCTTTGACGCGCTCGGCAGCAAGGAAGGCCCGCACGTCCACGGCACCGGCATCGCCGGCGCCATCGCCGCCCATGGCCGGCTGATGGGCAGTGCGCCGGAAGCGCGCATCATTGCGATCCGCGCCTTCAGCAATACTTCAGGCGGCGCCGAAAGTTCGTCCTACATCATCATCAAGAGCCTGAACTACGCCGTGCTGCACGGCGCGCAGATCATCAATATGAGCTTTGCCGGTCCCAAGGACATGCTGATCGAGCGCGGCATCGCGGCGACCGCCGCGCGCGACGTGGTGCTGGTGGCGGCCGCCGGCAATGCCGGGCCGAAATCGCCGCCGCTGTTTCCCGCTGCCAATCCGAACGTGATTGCGGTCAGTGGCACCGATGCGCAGGACCGCCTGTTTACCGCTTCGAACCGCGGCGTTCATATCGCGCTCGCCGCGCCCGGCACCGACATCTTCCTGCCGGCGCCGGACCAGAAATACCAGATGACCTCGGGCACCTCGTTCTCGGCGGCCTATGTCTCCGGTATTGCGGCACTGCTGCTCGAGCGCAACCCCACATTGAAGCCGAATGAGGTGCGCGCGATCCTCACCACGACGGCGCGTGACCTCGGCGTGCCCGGCAAGGACGACCAGTTCGGCTATGGGCAGGCCGATGCCTTTGCGGCGACGACGGCTGCGACAAATTCGCCGCCGGTTCCGATGGCCACGGCCCCGCGCCAGCCTGCCGGGGAGGCTGGCGGCAATGACGTTTCCGTGAGCCGGGAGCTGAAAGCGCCGGGTGCGGCGATGGCATCCGACAAATCGGCCACGGGCGAGCCGAATAAGCCGGCTGCGCAGTAGTTTTCGGCCGAATTGGCTTCCCAAAAAGAGTTAAAAAATCGCCGCTCGCTTTGAACGTCCGGCGTGGCCACGCGACTAATTTGGCGTGGGAGCGGTTATCCCTCCCCATTGGCTGTATTCGGCGCGAGCGCCCATCCACCCCAAGCGCCCATATGGCTTTGACCCGTCCGGTTGTCCCCCCGGACGGGTCAAAGC
>JAKFVP010000128.1 GCA_021732175.1 Bradyrhizobium sp. | reverse complement strand
GGAACCTGGGCCTTACGATTCCGCCCGCGCTGCTCGCCAGCGCAGACGAACTGATCGAGTGAGTCTCAGGCCCCCGACGCGCGCGCCCGCCGCTTCAATACCGCGTTGATGAACCCCTCGCGGGCGTCGGAGTGGCCCTGCCCGCGCGGCTCCAGCACGTGGCGGAGCAGGAACAGGCCGGTGAGGCGGAAACCGTCCTGCAGATCCTCGTTGCTGAAACCGTTGGCGCCGCCCTCGCCTTCGCGCAGGAAGGCCGGCAGCGGCAAGAGCCGGTCGCGCCAGGGCTCGCCCGCGCTGCGCGATACCGCGCCGCCGGATTTCGGGGAGACGTAGATCAGATCATTGGTTTCGCCTGACGCGGCGCAATTGGAGAGATCGAGGCCGAAGCCGCACTCGGCCAGCATGGCGAGCTCGAACCGCACGACATGGGCGGCCGCGCCGCCGGCGTCATCGAAATCATCCAGCGTGTGTTCCAGCATGTCGTAGATGTCTTCATGCGGATCGCGCTCGGGCAACAGGCGCGCCAACGCGGCCAGATGCGTCACGCCATAGACGGCGTGCGAGGACGCCAGCAGCGCGCCGGCGCGCAGCCGCAGGCCTTCAATGGCGTAGGTGCCGAGATGCTCGTCGAGCCGCGCCCGCCACACCGCGCGCACGCCATTGCCGGGCTGCAGCAACGGCCGCATCCGCGAGCCCGCCCCGCCGCGCACCAGGCCGAGGTGCCGGCCGTGCCCGCGCGTCAGCAGCTCGACAATGGCGGAGGATTCGCCATGCCGCCGCACGCCCAGCACGATGCCTTCGTCGGTCCATTCCATGGGTGAAAACGTAGCATGTAGGGTGGGCAAAGCCACCGGGTCGCGCGAATGCGCGCCCGATGACAGGCTACTCGTGCCCACCTTCCCAATCAACAGCGCCGGTCACAAGTTGGTGGGCACGGCGCCAGCGCCCTTTCCACCCTGCGAGACCGTCAGGCGTCGAACCAGTCCTTCGCATCGCCCGTGAAGGAGAGATACAGGCCCAGCACTGTTAGCACGCAGGACACGGTGTCCACGAAGGTGTCGAACTCCATCCCGCGCTCGCCGATCACCTGCGCCAGCGAGATCAGGGAGAGCGCGAGCGCGGCCACCAGCGCCCAGCGCGGCCAGCTCTTCTTGCGCCGCGCGGCGAGCCAGACGAAGTAGAACAGGAGGACCAGCAACCCCAGCGCCAGCAGCGTCGAGACGCCAATCATCGACTCCGTCATCCGCGGCGACGGCGTGCGATCCTGGAACGCCACCGACAGCGCATCGAGCACCAGCGATGCGTAGAGCAGCACCTCGAACCACCAGACATTCTTCGGCACGGTCATGGCGGTGTTATTCCTTGGGGAATTCGAGTCCCATTTCGCGATAGCGGTCGGGATCGTCGCCCCAGTCCTCGCGCACCTTCACGAACAGGAAGAGATGCACGGGATGGCCGACCACCTCGGCGATCTCCTTGCGCGCCGCCGCGCCGATCGACTTGATGGTGGCGCCGCCCTTGCCGAGCACGATCTTGCGCTGGCTTTCGCGCTCGACGAAGATCGTCTGCTCGATGCGCACCGAATTGTCCTTGCGCTCGGTCCAGCTGTCGGTCTCGACCGTGGACTGGTACGGCAGTTCCTGGTGCAGTTGCTGATAGATCTTCTCGCGGGTGATTTCGGCCGCGAGATGGCGCAGCGGCGCCACCGACATCTGATCTTCAGGGTAAAGAAATGGCCCTTCCGGCAGTGCCGCGCCCAGCGCCTTGCGCAAATCGGCGACGCCGTCACCCGACTGCGCCGAGATCATGAAGGTCTGCTCGAACTTCATGCGCTCGTTGGCACACTTCGCCAGCGCCAGCAGCTTCTCGCGCTGCACGAGATCGATCTTGTTGATGACGAGCATCTTGGGGTGCGCCACATTGGCGAGCCGCTGCAAGATCGCCTCCGCCTCCTCGTCGACGCCGAGCTTGGCGTCAAGCAGCACGCAGACGAGATCGGCGTCATGGGCGCCGGACCAGGCCGTCGTCACCATGGCGCGGTCGAGCCGCCGTTTCGGCGCAAAGATGCCTGGCGTGTCGACCAGTACGATCTGCGATGTGCCCTCGACGACGATACCACGGATCAGCGCCCGCGTGGTCTGCACCTTGCGCGAGACAATCGAGACCTTCTCGCCCACCAGGGCATTGATTAGCGTGGACTTGCCGACATTGGGCGCGCCGATCAGGGCGACGAAGCCGCAGCGCGTGGCGGCCGTCGCCGTCTCCTCAGCCTTCATATTTGCCGCCGACTTCGCGGGCAAGCATGGCGAGCGCCGCGTTCTTTTCCGCCGCCCGCTTGTTGCCGCCGACACCTTCCGCGGGCTCCAGACCCGGCAAGGTCACGGCGACGCGGAAATGCGGATCGTGATGCGGCCCGGTGCGCTCGATCTCCTTGTAGACCGGCGTCGGCAGTGCCTTCGACTGCGCCCATTCCTGCAGCGCGGTCTTGGCATCGCGCATCGGGCGGCGGTTCTTCAGCATCCGCTCGGTCCAGTGCCGCTCGACAAAGGCGGACGCCGCCGGAAAACCGCCGTCCAGATAAATCGCGCCGATCACGGCCTCGCAGATGTCGCCGAGAACGGATTCGCGCAGCCGCGCCGCGGCGCTGGCATTGCCGACCGCCCCCAATTTGATGTCCTCGGCAAGGCCCAGCGATCTCGCGACATCCGCGCAGGTCTCGCGGCGCACGAGATCGGCGAGGCGTTTGGACAACTCACCCTCGTCGGCCTTGGGAAATGCCTTGTAGAGCATGTCGGAAATGACGAGCCCGAGCACGTGGTCGCCGAGGAATTCCATGCGCTGGTAGCTGTCGGCGCGGTTGCGCTTGGCCGGATTGAGCGCGGACACATGGGTGAGCGCAGTGACCAGCCCGGCGCGCTTGGCGAATTTGTGCCCGATCCGGGTCTGCAGCGAATTCAGCGCGGCTGTTTTGCGCGCGCCCGCCCCCGCCTTCTTCTTCGGCGCAGCCTCGACCGCGGCGTCGGGCTGCGGGCTGGCGTCGCCTGACTTGGCCGTGGTCTGGATGGCGGGCGTGTCGTCGATCATCGCACGATGGTGAACAGGCGATTCCAGCGCACCGCGACCGGCCAGCGCCAGAACATCCAGGCATGCTCGCCCTCGGCAATCGAGAAGAAGATCATCTGGGCGCGGCCGATGATGTTCTCGAACGGCACATAGCCGACCGCCGACAGCACGCGGCTGTCGGTCGAGTTGTCGCGATTGTCGCCCATCATGAAGAAATGGCCGGCCGGCACGGTGTATACGTTGGTGTTGTCGTAGAAGCCGACGTCGACGCAATCGAGCGTCTCGTAGGAAACGCCGTTGGGCAGCGTCTCCTTCCAGCGCTTCACGCGCGAGGTGGCGTCGGAGCCGCACGGGTCTTCGCCGACGAAATCGGAAAGCCGCTCGCGCTTGACCGGGACGTCGTTGATGTAGAGCAGCCCCTCCTTCATCTGGACGCGGTCGCCGGGCAGGCCGATGACGCGCTTGATGTAGTCGGTGGAGTCGTCCTTGGGCAGGCGAAACACGATGATATCGCCGCGGGCGGGCTCGGAGCCGAAGATGCGGCCCGAGAACAACGGCGGCGACAACGGGATCGAGTAGTGGCTGTAGCCGTAGGAATATTTCGAGACGAACAGGTAATCGCCGACAAGCAGCGTCGCCTTCATCGATCCCGAGGGGATGTTGAAGGGCTGGAACAGGAAGGTGCGGATCACCAGCGCGATCAGCAGGGCATGGATAATGACGCGGATGGTTTCACCAAATCCGCTCTCTGATTTAGTCCCTGACGTCACGCTCATTGCTTTCCCGATATCCCGGCCGCGGAGACCCGCGGAGTGGCAGAACGTTTTCCTTGGGCGAATCGGTTGCCCGTCCCGCCCGAAGAAACTGCTCTCTATTTCAATTGTTGAGAACGGTTTCCGGCGCAAACCGGAAGCCGCCCCTCGCTCGAACTGGCTTGCCTGCGGCGTTTTAGACGGTTGTTGGCAGGGGCGCAATCAAGACCGGGAACAAAACTTTGCAACCATTTGATATGTAAATGATTTTTTAGTTTCGCCCCGGCCCGGATGCGAATCTGCGCTGACGGTCAGGATTTGCCGGGGGCGACCGCCGAAATTATGACGAAGGCCTGCGCCAGCGGCCAATCGTCGGTAATCGACAGATCGATCCGCGCTTCCATCCCCGCCGGGGTCAGGGCCTGCAGCCGGGCCAGCGCCCCGCCGGTGAGCTGCATGGTGGGCCGGCCGCCCGGCAGGTTCACCACCCCCATATCCCGCCACCACACCCCGCGCCGGATCCCGGTTCCCAGCGCCTTGGAACACGCCTCCTTGGCGGCAAAACGCTTGGCATAGGTCGCAACCACCATCTTCTCGTTCTTGGAACGCCGCTCCGCCTTTGCCCGCTCGGCGTCGGTGAAGATGCGGTCGAGAAAGCGGTCGCCATGACGCTCGATGACCTTGGCCACGCGGGTGATGTCGATCAGGTCGGAACCGATGCCGATGATCATGCGGCGCTGTCCAGCCTTTGCCGCCCGCGCACCATCGCAGCCTTCATTTGCCGCACGGTCTCGCCGATCCCGACGAAGATCGCTTCGCCGATCATGTAGTAGCCGATGTTGAGCTCCATGATCTCGGGCAGTGCCGCGATCGTCTCGGCCGTGGCGTAGTCGAGGCCGTGGCCGGCATGCACCTCCAGCCCCGCCTGCTTTGCGAGTTTCGCACCGGTCACGA
>JAKFVP010000013.1 GCA_021732175.1 Bradyrhizobium sp. | reverse complement strand
GGGTCCCTGCTTTCGCAGGGACGACAGCGGGGGCAACCCGCGACCTTCGTTACCTTGCAATCTCCTTCAGAAATCGTCTTGCTATGGCCATGACCGTCGAAGTGCCAGTGCTGGAACAGGCCGCGCCGCAGCGCAGACGCACATGGCTGCGGACGCTGGCGCGGCTGCGCCGGTTCGCTCGTCCCGCGCTCGGGCTGCTGCTACCGGTGGCGCTGGCGCTTGGCTGGGAGCTCTATGTCGCGCTGGGTTATTCCAACGGCCGGCTGGTGCCGCCGCCGACAAAAGTCTTCGCCACCATCTCGGAACTGGCCCGCAGCGGTGAACTGAGCCGCCACATCACCGCAACGCTCACTCGCGTATTCGCCGGCTTCGGGCTCGGCGTCGTTGCCGGCACGCTGCTCGGCGCCATCTCCGGCTATTGGGGGCTGGCGCGGCGGCTGCTCGATCCGACGGTGCAGGCGCTGCGCGCGATCCCGTCGATCGCCTGGGTGCCGCTGTTCATCCTGTGGCTCGGCATTTTCGAGACCTCGAAGATCGCGCTGATCGCGGTCGGCGTGTTCTTCCCGGTCTATCTCGGCGTGATGGGCGCGATCCTTTCGGTCGACCGCAAGATCGTCGAGGTCGGCCGCATCTTCCGCCTGTCCGGTCCCGCGATGATCCGCCGCATCCTCTTGCCCGCCGTGCTGCCGGCCTATGTGGTGGCGCTGCGTGTTGGCCTTGGCCTCGGCTGGATGTTCGTGGTCGCCGCCGAATTCATGGGCGCCTCCGAAGGCCTCGGCTATCTCCTGATCGACGGTCAGCAGCTCGGCAAGCCCGCGCAGATCGTCGCTGCCATCGTGATCTTCGCCATCCTCGGCAAGACCACGGACTGGCTGATCGAACTCGCGACCGCGCCGCTCTTGCGTTGGCAGGATGCGTTCGGCCGGCAGGGAGGGGCTGCCTGATGCTGGCGCTGGAGAAAGTCGGCAAGACCTATCCCAACGGCGTCCATGCGCTGGAACGCTTTTCCGCCAATATCCGGCCGGGCGAAATCGTCGCCATCATCGGCGGCTCCGGCTGCGGAAAATCGACGCTGCTGCGCGCCGTGGCCGGGCTCGATCGGGCCAGCACGGGCGCCGTGACGCTCGACGGCACCACCATCACCGCGCCGCACGAAAAAATCGGCATCATCTTCCAGGAACCGCGGCTGCTGCCCTGGCTCAGCGTCGCCGATAATATCGGCTTCGGACTGTCGGATCTTCCCGGCGATCTCAGGCGTGAAAAGGTCGCCCGCGCGCTCGCCCGCGTCGGTCTTGCCGACAAGGCCGGTGCCTGGCCGCGCGAACTCTCCGGCGGGCAGGCGCAGCGGGTCGCAATCGCCCGCGCGCTGGTGCCGCAGCCGGAAGTGCTGCTGCTCGATGAGCCGTTCTCCGCGCTCGACGCCTTCACCCGGCGCGACCTGCAGGACCATCTGCTCGATCTGTGGGCCGACACGCGGCCCACGCTCATTCTGGTCACGCATGACGTGGACGAGGCGGTGGTGCTGGCGGATCGCGTGCTTGTGATGCGGCCCCGTCCGGGACGGCTGTTCCAGGAGATCCAGATCAATCTCGGCCGTCCGCGCGACCGCAATTCCCCGCATTTTGACGCCTTCAAGCACCGCGTGATGACGGCGCTCGACCGCTCGCTCGACCGCAACATTCCCGATGCGCAGGGCGAGGGGCGCGCCGGCGAAGCCATGTGGTGGTGACAGGGGCGGAATTTTTCTCTACATCGGCAGCGCAAGAATTCAGGGAGAGAACAACAATGGATGCAGCCGAACTGCGCGCCATGCAGGCCCCGATCAAGGAACGCTACAAAAGCGATCCCTCAGCCGCCGTCATCACGCTGAAGGCCAAGGGTTCGATCGACAATGAAGGCATCGCCTGCAAGGTCGAGACCGGGCGGGCGCTGGCGGTTGCCGGGCTGCATCCCGCAACCGGCGGTTCGGGGCTGGAACTGTGCTCCGGCGACATGCTGCTGGAAGCGCTGGTCGCCTGCGCCGGGGTGACCCTGAAATCGGTCGCGACCGCCGTCGAGGTGCCGCTCAGGAGCGGGAATGTTATTGCCGAGGGCGATCTCGATTTCCGCGGCACGCTCGGCGTCGACAAGGAAGCCCCGGTCGGCTTTGCCGAGATTCGGCTGCGCTTCGAGGTCGGCACCGATGCGCCGCAGGACAAGCTCGACCTGCTCTTGAAACTCACCGAACGTTATTGCGTGGTCTACCAGACCATCAAGAACGGCCCGAAGGTTTCGGTGACGATGAAGCGGGTGTAGCGGTCGTCCCGGCCTAGTGCGCAATTGCGCACGGGGGCCGGGGCCCATTCGCCGCGGCCCATCCATTTGAAGCACGCTGTTCGACGGCTTTCGCGCCACACAGGCAGTCGTGGTTATGGGTCCTGGCCTGCGCCGGGACGACACCTTAATGTCCCCCGAACTCTCCTTCCTGCTGATCCTCATCTTTCGCATGGCCATCACCGCGGCGTTCGTGGTGTCGGCTTCCGTGATCACCGAACGATCGGGGCCGGTGATCGGCGCGCTGGTCGCCACCCTGCCGATCTCGGCGGGGCCGTCCTACGTCTTCCTCGCGCTCGACCATGACGCGGCTTTCGTCGCGGAAGGCGCGCTGGCCAGCCTGCCGATCAATGGGGCGACGATCTTTCTGGCCTTCACCTATTCCGCGCTGGCGCAGCGCTTTGCTCTCTGGATCAGTGCGGGTGCGGCGGTCGCCGTATGGCTGGTGCTCGCGACGATCATCCGTCACTTCCAGTGGACCCTGCTCGCCGGAATCATCGTCAACGTCATCACCTTTGCGATCTGCGTGCCGCTGATGCGGCCCTATATGCATGTGAAGAAAATGCCGCTGATCACGCGGCGCTGGTACGACATTCCCCTGCGCGCGGGCCTTGTGGCGTTGCTGGTCGCGACCGTCGTGACGACGTCGGGCTGGGTTGGCCCGAGAATCTCCGGGATCATGGCGCTGTTCCCGATCGTCTTCACCAGCCTGATGCTGGTGCTGCATCCGCGCATCGGCGGCCCGCCGACGGCAGCAGCCATCTCCAACGGCGCCTGGGGCCTGATGGGATTTGGCCTTGCCATCGCCGTCATGCACGGCGCGGTGCTGAAGTTCGGCTCTGCCATCGGGCTCAGTCTGGCGCTGGCGACCTGCATCGGCTGGAACCTGGCGCTGTGGTGGAACGGGCGGCGCAAGACGGCGCGTTCCTGACCTCAGAACTTCATCGCTGCGTCAGGATTGATGGTTACCGCTGGGGGCAGACCCGCTAAAGTTGACTGGAAGCAAGATCGGGGCGCGCGGTGGAGGGACTGTACAAGGTCGAGTATGACATCGGCGACGGCTCCGGCCGTAGCGTGCTGTACGCGCATGCCGGCAAAATGCTCGGTGGCAATACGGCATTCGCCCATTTCGGCACCTATGAGGACGTCGGCGGTGAACTCGTCGCAAAGCTCCGGACGCAGCGCCACAGCCGGTCACTGCAGCGCAGGTCGCTGGTCAGCTCGGACTCCGTCTCCATCCACATTCGCGGCCGGCCACAGGGCAAGGTCTGGCGCTTCGAGGGGGAAGTGGTCGACGACGCCTCGGCGTTTCGCGCCGTGATGACGCCGCTCGGCGACGACGACATTCCGCCGGCAGGCAGCGTCGGCGAGGGCGGCATCGTCAGCGGACTCTATTCGATCGACATCCGCATGCTCGACGGAATTGCCGGCGGCCAGACCGGCGTGATGCTGCTGCGCGACGGCCGCATCCTCGGCGGCGACGCCTTCTTCTATTATCTCGGCGCCTATTCATCGGCGAACGGCCGCTGGAAGGGCGAGTTCGTCAATCAGGAGCACACGCCGGCCAAGAGCGAGCATCCGCTGTTCGGCGGCCATGAAGTCGGCATCGGCTTCTCCGGCCGCTGTGACGAGGCTGGCGCCGAAATGGAAGCGACGGCCCTTGCCGGCAAGCGCAGCATCCGCTTCACGGCGACCTTGAAGCTGATCGAGCCGTTTGGCAAAGCGGGACGGTGACGGGCGATTGCGGCCGTGCCGTTTATAACCCGTCATTGCGAGGAGCGTAGCGACGAAGCAATCCAGCTTTCTTGTTGCGGCAAAGCAAGCTGGATTGCTTCGCTTCGCTCGCAATGACGGTTTAGGTCTTCGGCAGCTTCGCCTTCAACGCATAGAGCGCTTCCAGCGCCTCGCGCGGCGACATCTCGTCGGGATGCAGCGCTTTCACGGCCTGCATGAGCTGCTCGGCTTCGCTCGGCGGCGCGCTTTCCGCTGAGGCGCGGGAGGGAACGGCGAACAACGGCAGGTCGTCGACCAGCGCGCGCGCGGTCTGGCCGCGGTCCTGCGCTTCCAGTTTCGCCAGCACGGACTTGGCGCGGGCGATCACGGCCGGCGGAAGCCCGGCGAGTTTCGCGACCTGGATGCCGTAGGAACGGTCGGCCGATCCCGGCAGCACTTCGTGCAGGAACACGACGTCGCCCTGCCATTCCTTGACCCGCACCGTGGCGTTGAACATCCGCGGCAGTTTGGCCGAGAGTGCGGTCAGCTCGTGGTAATGCGTCGCGAACAGCGTACGGCAGCGGTTCGCCTCATGCAGATGCTCGATCGCGGCCCAGGCGATCGAGAGGCCGTCGAAGGTCGCGGTGCCGCGGCCGATCTCGTCGAGGATGACCAGCGAGCGCTCGCTGGCCTGGTTCAGGATCACGGCGGTCTCGACCATCTCCACCATGAAGGTGGAGCGGCCGCGCGCGAGGTCATCGGC
>JAKFVP010000361.1 GCA_021732175.1 Bradyrhizobium sp. | reverse complement strand
TTTCTCCGCGATGGTCAGAACGGTGGTTGGCAACGGGATTCGAACGGGCGCTTCCGCTCGCGCCGCATCGCCGTCAAGGCGAGGATCGTCAAGCTCAACGCCCAGGGACGGAAGCGAGCATCGCATGGTCCGGAACGGGCCAAGGCGGCAAGCAAGGCTGTCGATGCTCATCTCCGCTACCTCGAGCGGGATGGGGCTAGCCGCGACGGCGAGAAAGGGAAGGCCTATTCGGTTATTGAGGACGAGGCCGACGGCAAGGCCTTTGTGGAGCGGGGACGCGAGGACCGGCATCAGTTCCGCTTCATCGTGGCGCCGGAAGATTCCAACGAAATGGCCGATCTCAGAAGTTTCACGCGCGACCTCATGCGGCAGGTGGAAAAGGACCTCGAGACGCGCCTCGATTGGATCGCGATCGACCATCACAATACCGGCCATCCGCATACCCACATTATCGTCCGCGGTGTCCTGGAGGGTGGGGGTATCCTCAATATCGCCGGAGACTACATCGCCCACGGCATCCGTCATCGGGCTTCCGAGCTGGTGACGCTGGAACTCGGACACCAGAGCGAGATCGAGCTTCAGTCCAAGTTGATGACAGAGGTTGAGGCGGAGCGGTGGACCCGGCTCGACAAGATGCTCGCTACCGAGCAGCGCGAGAGGGGAATTGTTGACTTAAGGCCTGTGGGAGGAACGACCTATGCATTTCCTGAGAACCGCGTGCTCATGATTGCGCGGGCCAAACACCTCGAGCGCTATGGACTGGCGAATGAGATCGAGACCGGGCAGTGGGCTATCTCTGACCGCGCCGAGGCCACCTTGAAGGAGCTTTCCGATCGCAACGCTATCATCGAGACCATGCACCGAGCCCTCGCAACTCACGGGCTTGATGAAGAACGCGGCGTCGATCAATACGTCCGCCACGGTGCCCGGCCGAGCGAGAGAATCACAGGTCGCGTCCTGGCCAAAGGGTTGGCTGGCGACGAGATGGACGAGCGGATCTATCTGGTCGTCGATGGGATAGACGGCCGCGTCCACCACATTGAATTTTCCGACGCTTCAAATCTGAAGGACATCGGGCGCGACATGATCGTGGAAGTGGCGCCGGCCATTTCGCGACCGCGAGCCGCTGATCGCAACATTGCTCTCAACGCGGGCGAGAATGATCAAATCTTCCGCCCGAGCCAGCACCTGGCGCGCATCCGCGAGCAATTCGCACGAGAGGGCAAGGATGCCGAATCCTTCGTCCGCTCGCATGTCCGAAGGCTGGAGGATTTGCGTCGGGCAGGGCATGTCGAGCGCCTCGACGAGGATCAATGGAAGGTCCCCAGCGACATCGTCGAGCGCGGCCAGGCCTACGATCGCACCAGAGGTGGTGAGAGTCCTGTTATCACGCCCCTCTCGCCGCAAAATCTCGAGCGGCAGATTGCAACTAGCGCCGCCACCTGGCTCGATCGGGAACTAACGGCCCGGGAGCATCTGGTCATCGCTGACGGCGGCTTTGGCCGCGATGTCAGAGACGCGCTCCATCGCCGCGCCGAGCACCTCGTCAAAATGGGTTACGCCACCGTCAGGGTGTCAATCGGCGTCCAAAATTGACCCCTGATCGGCTTCCAATTTTGACCCCCTCCGGCCACGAATCTTGGCGGTAGCGATCGCGGCGTCGGAGCTGGTCGGGGTTGCGGAGACGCCGCGAGCGCGGGTTGGAGCGTGATCGTCTTCACGGCTCTTGAAGCGCCAGCTGTCGTTTCCGGTTTCGATGATGTCGCAGTGATGGGTCAGGCGATCGAGCAACGCGGTCGTCATCTTGGCGTCCGTGAAGACGCTCGGCCATTCCCCAAAGGCGAGGTTGGTGGTCACCAGCACCGAGGTGCGCTCGTAGAGCCGGCTGATGAGGTGGAACAGGAGCTGGCCGCCGGATTGAGCAAACGGCAGATAGCCGAGCTCGTCGAGAATGACGAAGTCCATGCGGGTCAGGTGATCAGCAAGCCGCCCTTGGCGGCCATTGCGGGCCTCGGATTCGAGCCGGTTGACGAGATCGACGACGTTGTAGAACCGGCCGCGGGCGCCAGCGCGGATACAGCTTCGGGCAATGGCGATGGCAAGGTGCGTCTTGCCGGTCCCAGTGCCGCCGACCAAGACGGCGTTGCGCTGCTGCGCGAGGAAGCCGCCGCTGGCGAGATCGCGCACGAGGGTCTCGTTGATTGGCGTGCCCTCGAACTGGAAGTCGTCGAGATCCTTGGCGAGCGGCAGCTTGGCGATCGTGAGCTGGTATTTGATCGATCGCGCCTGCTTCTCGCTGATCTCGGCGGTGAGCAAATCGCCGATGATGCGCTGGGGATCATGCTGGCGCTTCACGGCGGCGGCCATGATCTCGTCGAAGGCGGCCTTCATGCCATAGAGCTGAAGTTCGCCCATAAGGTCGAAGAGTTGGGATCGTTCCATCAGATGGTTCTCCTGAGGTTGTCGTAACGGGCACAATCGGCAGTCGGGGCGTGGCGCAGCGTCAGCGCGGCCGGCGTGAGGATGGTGACGGGCGGCGCGGGATTGCGCTGACGGGCCAGGATGTTGAGGACGACGTCAGCGGAGTGGACGCCGTGGGCGAGCGCCTCACTGCAGGCCGCCTCGACCGCGGGCAATCCGTCGGTCAGGACCGCGGTGAGAATCTCGACCATCTGCCGGTTGCCGTCGTCGGCACCGGCGAGCCTGCGCCGCACGCGCTCCATCGCGGCCGGCAACACCCAGTCCTTGAAGGGAGCGCCGTTGCGCAAGGCACCGGGTTTGCGGGCAAGCACCGGAACATAATGCCAGGGGTCGTAGATCGTCTCGCCACGGCCAAAGGAGCGAGAATGCTCGGCGACGATCCGGCCGTCCTGGCGGATGACGATGCGATCCGCATAGGCGTGGACTTCGACCGGACGCCCAACCGCGCTGGCCGCTACCGAGTACTTGTTGTTATCGAAGCGGACCAGGCAGGTCTTGGAGACCGACGCCGGCACAGCGTGGAAGCCGTCGAACCGGCCGGCATAGCGAACGAGCTTTGCCCGTTCCGCTTCGAACACCTCCCAGATCGTCTGCTCGGTCAACTCGGGATGACGATGTGCTTTGGCGTAGGCGATGCATTTGTCCAGAAGCCAGGCGTTCAACTCGTCGAGGGTTTTGAACCGCAGCCGTGGTGTGAAGAAGCGCTCGCGAACCAAGCCGACCTGGTTCTCGACCTGGCCCTTCTCCCAGCCTGACGCTGGCGTGCACGCTACCGGCTCGACCAGATGATGGCTGCACATCTGCAGAAAACGGCGATTGTAATGCCGGTCCTTGCCGACAAAGACCGTCTCCACCGCGGTCTTCATGTTGTCGTAAATGCCGCGCCGGCAGCTTCCCTTGAACAGCGCGAACGCCCGATCATGCGCGTCGAACACCATCTCCTGCGTCTCGCGTGGATAGGCGCGGACGAAGAACATTCGGCTGTGACAGAGCCTGACGTGGGCGGCTTTTACGATCACCGTCACGCCACTCAGCAGGACGACTTCGTGGCTCCAGTCGAACTGATAGGCTTCGCCGGGCGCAAAGCTCAGCGGGACATAGGCGGCCGCCGTTGCTTGACCGTGTTGCTTGGCCCAGCGCCTGGCATAACGGCGCACCGCATCGTAGCCGCCGTCATAGCCGCGCCCGCGCAGTTCCTCGAAAATCCGGATCAGCGTCAGCTGCTCGCGAGCGGCTCGAACCGCATTGGCCGACAGCAACTCTTCGAGGTCGGTGGTCCACCGCCCCAACTTCGGCCGGGGCTGAACCTCGCGCTCGTACTCGAACGACGTCTCCCCCGATCGCAGCACTTTGCGCACGGTGTTCCGGGACACCTTGAGGTCCCGGGCAATCTCCTTGATCGTCTTGCCTTTGACGAAGTGCTCGCGCCGAATCCGCGCAACCGTCTCCACGACCAGCATCCCCTGACCACCCGCTTCGAATCAAAGCGGGAAGCCTGCTACGGCCACACCTCAGGGGGTCAATTTTGGACGCCGATCCCCCAGCTCAGGGGGTCAAAATTGCACGCCGAATAACAGTCAGGGAAGGTGCCATCCATATCCCGGCGCACGCTATCGCAAATCTTGAGCAGCGCGAGGTGGAGCGCGTCGGCCGTCAAATGGCTGCCGAGCGCGGCCTGACGTTCACCCCCAGCAAAGCGGGCGAATATATCAAGGGCCTGCTCACTGGCGCTGCCTCTCTTGCAAGCGGACGCTTCGCCATGATCGAGGACGGACTGGGCTTCCGGCTGGTGCCTTGGCAGCCCGTGCTCGAAAAGCGCATCGGTCAATTCATTACCGGCATTCAACGCGAGTCTGGCGGCATCGAATGGGATTTTGGAAGGAAACGTGGGTTGGGATTGTAACCGGGCGCGGGACCTGCGCTCATTTGCGAGCGGTAGCGTGTGCCAAAAAAGACTTTGGTCCGATTTCTACGCTCCGATCCGAAGGTGTACGCCTGCAGGTGAATTCATCTTGAACGTTCGTGAACACCTTGCACTTTGCATTCATGTCTTCGACCAAGGTGCTTTGGGGCCAAACCTGCGTCGTGCTAGGCATCGTGCTCATGACGATGTGGGCGGCGACAGAATGGGTTGCCTGGAAGCTGGGATTTCAACCGCGGTTGGGCCGACCATGGTTTGAGCTGCGCGTTCCAGGCGATCGTGATCACCGATTCCAGGCCATCGTGATCACCCATTCCAGAGCATCGTGATCAGCATTTCCAGCCGATCGTGATCGCTATTTCCAGCGATCATGATCGGGGGCAACGGG
>JAKFVP010000112.1 GCA_021732175.1 Bradyrhizobium sp. | reverse complement strand
CAGATAGTAGCCGCGGCAGGACTGGCCGAAGCCGGAATTCATCGACTGCTCGTAGATGACCGCGGTTTCCTTGCCCGACAGGCCGGCAGCGCCAAAGGCGTCGGCGAATTTGGTCTTGAGCTCGGCCATGCCTTCCGGCGTCGAGGTGGCGAGATAGGTGAAGATCTCGTGCACGTTCACGGCGCCCGGCAGATGCCCGGCCGCGTAAGCATCGGGATTGCGCGTGTCGATGACGACGCACGGCTCCTTCTTCAAGAGTTCGGCGAGATCGCTGGCAGTAATCAGAACGTCCGTCATGGCAGGCCTCTCCTGTTGTTGTGGGTGCGGTCAGGGTCGTTCGGAATGCGCCATCAGAACTCCGCCAGCATCTTGCGAAGCTGCTTGGTGGCGGGTGTGACGATGGCGACGAAATAGGCTTCGCGGAGCCGGCGCTGGGCGCGATGGCTCTTCAGGTAGCCGCGCGCGCCGCAATGGAGCATCGCCGCATGCGCAGCGGCAACCGCGGCGTCTCCCATGCGCAGGCGCAGTGCGACGACACGGCGCCAGAAACTGTCGTCGGTATTGTAGGGATCGGCGGCGAGCGTCATCGCCTCCTTCTCGAACTCGGCATAGAGCTCGCGAAACTGCGTCGGCTGTTGCGGCAGATAGCGGTTGACGTGGCCGAGCGGCGGGCCGACTTCGTCCATGATGTTGATGCAGTCCTTGATCAGGCCGAGCGCCATGCCGGCCTGCAGCAGGATGAAGCCGGCGCGGATCTTTTTCACGAAAGGCGCCGCCTGCTCGGCGAGGATCAACTCATCCGGCACGAAGACATCGCGGAACTGCACGCCATAGGTGCCCGTACCATCCATGGCGAGGAACGGCTTGCACGGCGTCAGCGTGATCGCGGGATCGGAGCAATCGGCGAGGAACATCACGATGCCGCCGGGCTCGTCCTCGCGCTCGAAGATGGTGCCGAAGTAATGGTCGTCGCCGAGATTGGATACCCAGGGCAGCGCGCCCTTGACGATGTAGCCGCCTTCGACCTTGCGTCCCCTCAGCTTGAACTTCTCGATGCCGAAAAAGGTCTTCATCGGGTTGGAGAGTCCGGTACCGCCGAGCACGCGGCCACTCGAAAAGCCATCGCCGAAGCGTTGGGCCAGCTTCATGTTGCAGGAATTCGCCGCGTACCAGACCAGCGTGTTCTGGCACCACGCCATGAAGGCGGTGGCGCCGCAGACCTCGCCGAGCGCCGCGATCGACTGGATGGCGCAGCGCAGGTCAGCCGGTCCCTCCTGCGGCACGTGACTGCCCCAGGCGCCGGCCTTGCCGAGGTTGCGCAACACTTCGGCCGGATAGACCGTGCCCTCGTCGATCGCCAGCGCCAGCGGCGCCAGTTCCTTGCGCGCAATTCGCGCCACCTCGTCGGAAATCGAAGGTGCGGGCTGATCCAAAGCTTCGACCCGCGATAATGCCAGTGAACCCATGATCGTCTCCCGCACCTTCTGTTTCGCGTCCGGCTACACGCCGACCTCGAGATTGACCGGCCGGGTGAAGGTGTTGGCGACGGGCGACCATTTCTTCACATGGACGACCAGCGCATTGATCTCGTCCTGCGAAATGCCCTCGCATTCCATATCGACCTTGACGCGCACGTCGGTGAAGCCCACCGGCTTTTCGCTGACATCGCCGGTCCCCCACACTGCCGTAATGTTGAGGTCGCCTTCGAGCTCGAGCTCGAGCTTGTTGACGATCCAGCCGCGATGCACGGCGTTGGCGTGCAGGCCGACCGCAAGGCACGAGCCGAGCGCGGCGAGCGAGGCTTCCGAAGGATTGGGCGCCGTGTCGTCGCCGAGCAGGCCGGGCGGCTCGTCGACGATGTAGGGCGCGAGGTTGCGGATGTAGTTGGCGTGGCGGAACTTGCCCTCGGCCACCGTCTTGCACTTCAAGGTCTTGATCACCTTGGGGTTGGCCTTGCCGTTGGCGATGAGCTGCTCAAGCCCGCCCTTGTCGATGGGTGCGAGGCAGCCTGTCAGCACTGTTTTTTGAGCGACCGCGGTCATCAGTTTCTCTCCCGGGAGTTAGGATACCGAACGGTCTGTTTCCTGCATAAGCCGTGCCAAACACCCCGGAAAACAAAAGCCGAAGCGATTGAGGCCGTTAGCCGCCCCTGCCGAGGAAATGGGCAGCGCCACTTTGCTCACGCGCGATGCAGATGCTCAGGGCCCCGCGATTATTTTGAGCAACGGGAACATCGATCTTGATGATTTTGCCGCGCTCCGATTTACTGAGGCTTATGAGCAAATCAGCTCCGAAGAAGAAAAAGGCGTTCGCTCCCGCCGACGATGAGTCCGCGCGCGGACGTCTGCTCAGCGCAGCGACGCGTCTGTTCTGCAAGGACGGCATCAACGCCACCGGCATCGACGCCATCATCGACGAAGCCGGCACGGCGAAGACAACGCTCTACAAACTGTTCGGCTCGAAAACCAATCTCGTGCATGCGGTGCTGGAGAGCGAAGGCAAGCAGTGGCGCGAATGGTTCATCGGCGCCATCGAGACCGGCGGCGGCGATGCGCAAACCAAGCTGACGCGGATCTTCCCTGCCCTGAAGACATGGTTCGGCGAAGACCGCTTCTATGGCTGTCCCTTCATCAATGCGGTCGCCGAGCACGACAAGGACCAGAAGCAATTCCGCAACATCGCGATGAAGCACAAGAAAGTGGTGCTCGCGCACATCGAGAAACTCGCGGATGAGATGGGCGCGGCCGAGCCCGCCCTGTTCGCACATCAACTCGCGCTGCTGATCGATGGCGCAATCGTCGCTGCGATGGTGTCGCGCGATCCCGGCGTCGCCGATACCGCAGCGCTTGCCGCAGGCTCGCTGTTCGAGCCCTCGAAAACCAAACGGCCGAAGCGCGCGGGCGCTCCGGCCGAACTGGCTGCGGTCTAGATCTTAGTTGCTTACTTCAGCGCATCCGCGACCTTGGCGAGTCCCGCATTGGCGCAGGCTTCATCCTTGTCGCCGCCCGGCGCGCCGGATACCCCGACGCCGCCGATGATTTCGTTGCCGGCCTTGATTGGAACGCCGCCGCCGATGCCGACGACACCCGGGATCTGCTTCAGGAAGGCGAAGGCCGGGTCTTCCATCTGTTTCTGCGTCGCAGCCGACGTCTGGCCGCGGGTGCGCGCGGTGTAGGCCTTCAGGCGCGCAAACTCCATGGTGTGGGGATTGGTGCCGTCGCCCTTGACGGACGCTGCGACATTGCCGGCCTTGTCGACGATCACGACCGAGACCTTGAACCCGTCCTTGGTGCACTGGTCGAGCGTGCCCTGCATGACGGCCATGGCCATCGCCATGGAGATGTTCTTCTCGACCTGCGGCGCCTGGGCCAAGGCGGGTGCTGCTGACAGCGCGGATACGGAGGCGAGGACGGCAAGAGTCACTGAACGCATATTGGGGCTCCCTGAAGGTTTGTTATTGAGCGCCCTGTTGAACCCGCGACCACGCCGATTAATCCAGACGGGCTAGTGAATTTGTTGGCCCGACTGCCCCAGCCGGTGCTGCAACTGCTAACGGCCGTCAGCCAGGTTTTGCTGCAGCCGGTCAAGCTCCGCGGCGAGATCGGCCTCGACATCGGCGGTCTTGATACTGACCACGCGATAATCGCGTTGCTCCAGCCACGCCTTTCGCGCGGCACGGTCGGCAACGATGGTCTCCGTCTCGTCCGGGTTGACCAGTTCGATCGCAAGCCGGTGCACGAAGGAGACGAAATCCGGGATCTGGCGGCCGACCGGCGTCTGCCGCTTGAACTGACCGGCGAAGCGGCGGTCCTTGGTCAGCGCCTGCCACAGGATGCGCTCGGCATCGGTCGGGTTTCGCCGCAGCAGCCGGGCGAGGCCCTTCAGGGTGCTGCCGGAGTCGGACACGACGCCGCCGTGTTGCCCCTGCTCGGCCAACAGCGCGCGCAGGCGCGTGGCCTGCTGGCCGTCGAGCACCCCGCCCTTGGCCGGACCCTTGCGCCCCTCGGCGATCGCCATCACCACGCCGTGCAGGGTGTGCATGTCCTGCTTGGTCGGATCCATGCGGGTGAAGATGTTGCGCAGGTTGACCAGCATGGTGTCGCGCTTCTCGGGCGGGCGCAGGAATTCGACCCTGTCGAGCTCGCGCACGAGGTTCTCGAAAAAGGCGTCGATCTGGTGGTGCGACGCCCGCTCCGAACGCTCGGGCATGGCGAACGGCAGTTCGCCCGACGTGGCGAACTTGAACCACTCGTAGCCCATCAGCAGCACGGCCTGCGCGAGGTTGAGCGAGGCGAAACCCGGATTGACCGGAAAAGTCACGATCCGGTTGGCGAGCGCCACTTCCTCATTCGTCAGCCCCGCGCGCTCCCGGCCGAACAGGATGCCGGCTCCGCCGCCTGCCGCAACATGACCGACGATCTCCCGTGCGGCCGCCTCCGGCGCCATCACCGGCTTGGCCTGGTCGTGGGCGCGCGCGGTGGTCGCAAACACGAGGTCGAGGTCGGCAACCGCCGCCTGCACGGTGTCGAACAGCTCGACCTTCTCCAGGATGTGGTCGGCGCCGGCGGCCGCCCGCTGGGCGGCGACGTTCGGCCAGCCGTCGCGCGGATTGACGAGGCGCAGCCTGCGAAGCGCAAAATTGCCCATGGCGCGCGCGGCCATGCCGATGTTCTCGCCGAGCTGCGGCTCGACCAGGATCACGACGGGGCCCGCAAGGTCTGGCGCGGATTTCGTGCTGTCGGTACCCGACATCGCCCCACTTTCTGATTCAACTTCGAAACGGATTCTGGATCGGGGCC
>JAKFVP010000385.1 GCA_021732175.1 Bradyrhizobium sp. | reverse complement strand
TTCGCATATGCGCGGCGATCGCGACGTCTACACGCCGCAGATGATCGTCAATGGCGCGGCGCAGGTCATCGGCAGCGATCGCGCCCGCATCGAAGGCGCGATCAAGGACACCGGCAAGACCGACAAGGTGATGTCGCTGCCGGTGACAATGACATTGTCGGGCAAGCAGCTCACGGTATCGGTTGCCGCCGCGAAGAGCGAAGGCGCGCCGGCGCGCGGCGAGATCTGGCTGTGCTCGATTTCGAAGGCGGTGCCGATCTCGATCGGCCGCGGTGAAAATCGCGGACGCGAGGTCGTCTACCACAACGTCGTGCGCAACCTGCTCAAGGTCGGCGACTGGAACGGCAATCCCGGCAGCTGGACCGTACCGCTCGACAGCGTGATGCACGACGGCATCGATGCTGCGGCCGTGCTGATCCAGGACGGCAGCCGCGACAAGCCCGGTCCGATGCTGGGCGCGGCGTTTACCCCGCTGCATTAACCATCCGGTAAATTCAATTCTCTGCACACAGCCGCGCGCGAAAGCCGCGGGCGGCGTCTTGCTGTCAGCTTGCCGCCGGCTGCGTCTCGCTGTGAGTTTGCGCAGATGATTTCGGAGCGTCGGTCGGGCGACTTGGGGCGCATCGCATGCAGGTGCCCAAAAAAGAAAAGGACCAACTTTCGTTGGCCCAGTCTCGGGGATTGAAACCCCCTGCGATAGACCCGGTCCCGACGGCCCCGGGGGGCTGGGGGCTGAGGAATCCGGAACCGAAAGGACCGGGTCAACGCAGAATCACTTATGCCAAGTGGGCACGGCAGGCGGTTGGCGGAAGTGGGGCAGTAATAAGATGTAACTAACGATCCCGTGACCCCCGCTTTTTCGCGGATGCGGCCAATTCGCTCGGCTTTGAAGGTATTTATTGAGCGCCCCTTGCGGCCGGCCGCAGTCGGCGCAATCATGTCAGCGGCGTGACGATCCCGAACGGGGGGACACCGGTTTCGGCGCAGGATCGTCGCGGTGTGATCAGGAGGCGCTCGATGAGCATCATTTCGGAGGACACCGATCCAAGCGGGCTTCGCGCAGCGGCGCGACCAGCCGCTGCGAATCCACCGCCCAATCGCGTGACCTTCAACCGCCTTGAACTCAACCGCATCCTCAATCTCTACGGCCGCATGGTGGCCGATGGCGAGTGGCGCGACTATGCCATCGACTTCTTGAAAGACCGCGCCGTGTTCTCGGTGTTCCGCCGCGCCACCGAGGTGCCGCTCTATCGCATCGAGAAAGACCCGCGCCTGGCGCGCAAGCAGGGAATGTACAGCGTGATCTCGGCGACCGGCCTGATCCTGCGCCGCGGCCACGAACTCGACCGCGTGCTGCTCGTGATCGACCGCAAGCTCGCTGTGGTGTGAAGTCAGACCACAAGCTTCGCCCTCATCCTGAGGAGGCGCGCTAGCGCCGTCTCGAAGGATGCGCCACGAGCGATATCCGGGCTTCATGGTTCGAGACGGCGCTTCGCGCCTCCTCACCATGAGGACTGAGGGCCGCTACTGCACCCCATTCCCATCCGCAGGCACAGTCGTCGCGCCCGGACCGAGCGCACGCTGCATCATCACGGTGTCGAGCCAGCGGCCGAATTTGAGGCCGACATCCGGGTGCGTCCCGATCATCTCGAATCCGCAGGCCCTGTGCACGCCGATCGATCCGGCATTGGCGGAATCTCCGATCACGGCGATCATCTGGCGGTAGCCGCGCCGCTCGCATTCCTCGATCAGCCGGTGCAGCAGCTTGAGGCCGATGCCGCGGCGGTGGCTGGCGGGCCTGAGGTAGATCGAATTCTCCACCGTGAAGCGATAGGCCGGCCGCGGCCGGTAGGCGCCGGCATAGGCATAGCCGGCCAACTCGCCGTCGAGCGTGGCGACGAAATAGGGGTAGCCGCCATCCGCCAGCGCGCGGAAGCGACGCGTCATCTCGGCGAGGTCGGGCGGGATCAGCTCGAACGTCGCGGTGCCGTGCAGGACGGCGTGTTCGTAGATTTCGGTGATGGCAGGAAGGTCGGCCTCAACGGCCGGCCGGATTTCAAGGGCGGGCATGGCGGGAACAGTATTTTTGCCCGTCGCAAAAGAAAAGCCCCGGCGGTGAGGCCGGGGCTTCCCTCTGTTTCGCTTCGGGTCGCGCTAGTCGCGCTGGCCGAGCAGCTGCAGGAGCAGCGTGAACAGGTTGATGAAGTTCAGGTAGAGCGAGAGTGCGCCTGTGATCGCCGCACGCTCGGCAATGTCACCGCCCTGCGCGGCGTAGCCGTAGATGTAGTCGTTCTTCAGCCGCTGGGTATCCCAGGCGGTGAGACCGGCGAACACCAGCACGCCGACGACCGACACGATGAACTGCAGCATCGAGCTCGCCAGGAACAGGTTGACCAGGCTGGCGATGATGATGCCGATCAGGCCCATGAACAGGAAGGAACCCATCCCGCTCATGTCACGCTTGGTGGTGTAGCCGAACAGGCTGAGCGCGCCGAAGGTCGCCGCCGTGATGAAGAACACGCGCACGATCGAGGTGTGGGTATACACCAGGAAGATCGACGACAGCGAAATGCCCATCAGCGCCGAGAACACCCAGAACAGCATCTGGGCAGTCGCGGGCCGCAGCCGGTTGATACCGGCGGAGATCGCGAACACCATCACCAGCGGCGCGAGGATGAACAGCCACTTCAGCGGGCTGACATACATCGCGTAGCCGAACGGCGTCAGGAAGGCGTTGCCGAACCGGGCGGCGGCGCCGGCCTGGTCCGTGGTCACGGCGGCCATGTAGACGCCGAGCGCAGCAAGGCCGGTGATGGCCAGGCCGATGGTCATGTAGTTGTAGATGCGCAGCATGTAGGCGCGCAGACCGGCGTCGACGGTCGCGGTATCGACGCGCCCGGCAGCCCGGCCGAAGGGGGAAGCATAGTTACGGTCTAGGTCCGACATGGTCGAATTCCCGTTGGTTGGCCCGGCGAGCCGCGAGTGCTTCGCGCCGCCGAGGTAGAATCTATCCCAGAAACCCGCCGTCTGCCGACATTAAAATGCTGTCATCAAACGGCGTTTCCGGCTTAGTCCGTATGTGGGAAACTAACACATCCAAAGCAAGCTTCCACGCGCGGCTGAATGTCGCTCTGCAGCATGGAATCACGATGAAATCCCGTTAACCCTCAAGTTGCCGCGTGAAACGGTGGGCGGCCAGGCCCCCGCTTCACTTTGTCACAAATTCCGCAAGACCGTGGCGGGCTTCTGGTTCAGCGCCAGCAGCGTGCCGGCAAGTCCCAGGCCCACCGTCACCACCAGCGCGGCGGCCACCACGCCGGCAGCGCTGCCCGCCTGCCAGACGAAACTCAGCGTCATCAACCGGGTCACGATCAGCCAGGCCGCTACCGAGCCTGCAATCACGCCGAACACCGCCGTGGCAAAACCGATCATCAGGTACTCCAGCGCATAGGCCCCGAGCAGCCGCACCCGCGTCGCGCCGAGCGTCTTCAGGATCACGGCGTCATAGACGCGGTGGCGGTGGCCCGCGGCGAGTGCGCCGCCGAGCACGAGGATCGCCGAGATCAGGGTCACCGCGCTGGCGCCGCGGATTGCCAATGCCAGATTGGTGACGACGGTACCGATGGTCTCCAGCGCCTCGCGGACCCGCACGCTGGTGACCATCGGAAAGGCGTCGGCCACCTGCCGGATGATCCTGGCATCGCTGTCCGGATCGGGATGGGCTTCGGTCAGCGTCGCCACATGGCTGTGCGGCGCACCCTTGAAGGCGTTGGGCGAGAACACCAGCACGAAATTGATGCCGAGCCCCTGCCAGTCGATGTTGCGCAGGTTGGAGATTTTGGCGGGAACGTCGCGGCCGAGCACGTTGACGACGATCTCGTCGCCGATCTTGAGCTTCAGTCCGTCGGCGATCTTCTTCTCCATGGAGACCAGGATCGGGCCCTGATAGTCGGCGCCCCACCATTCGCCCTCGACGATCTTGGAGCCCTTCGGGATCTCGCTGGTATAGGTCAGGCCGCGGTCGCTCTGGAGCACCCATTCCGAGTCCTGCGACGGTTTCATCTCCTCGGCCTTGACGCCGCGCGCCGCAACGATGCGCCCGCGCAGCATCGGCACTTCCTCGACCGTGGCGTCGGCAGACACCTTTTTCAGGAACGCGCCAAAGCGCTCGGAGTCGGAGGAGGGGATGTCGATGAAATAGAACGAGGGCGCCCGTTCCGGCAGCGCGGCAAGGAACTGCCGGCGCAAATTGCCGTCGATCTGCGTGATGGTGACGAGCACCGCAAGGCCTAAGCCCAGCGACAACACCACCGATGGCGTCAGCGCGCCCGGCCGGTAGATGTTGGAGATGGCGAGCCGCAGCATGGTGATGCGACTGCGCGGCATCCGGCGCGCCAGCGCCATCAGCCCGGCGGCGATGGCGCGCAGCAGCACGAACACGGCGACGGAGGATGCGACGAACACCGCGGCGATGCGCTTGTCGTAGGCAAGGCCAATGGCGACCGCGACCAGTGTCGCAATGACCGCCACCATCAGCGCGACGTAGCGCCAGCGCGGACGGTGCCAGGCGCTGGTCACGGTTTCCCGGAACAGCGCAGCGACCGGCACGTCGTGCACGCGGCCGAGCGGCCACAGCCCGAACGCCAGCGCGGTGAGCAGGCCATAGACGAAGGACAGCGCCAGTTCCTCGAAATGCAGCGCCGGCACCACCGGCAGCGGCAGGACTTTGCCGAACACGCCGACGATCACATAAGGCAGCGCTGCGCCGCACGTCAAGGTCGAGATTTTCATGCACGGTCTGCTCGCCGAAGCTGGTGATGAGC
>JAKFVP010000426.1 GCA_021732175.1 Bradyrhizobium sp. | reverse complement strand
CACCATCGGCGTCACGCGCGACGGGATTGTCGATCTCGCGCGGCTGCGCATCCAGCTCGAGGGACCGCCGGCGCTGGTCTCCATCATGCTCGCCAACAACGAGACCGGTGCGATCCAGCCGGTCGCAGAAGCCGCCGAGATGGTCCACGCCGCGGGTGGTCTCTTGCACGTCGATGCGATCCAGGCGCTCGGCAAGATTCCGTTCGATCTGGCTTCCACTGGCGCCGACCTGCTTTCGCTCTCGGCGCACAAGATCGGCGGACCCAAGGGCGTCGGCGCGCTGGTGCTGGCCGAGGGCGTGGAGGGCCTTGCGCCGCTGCTGCGTGGGGGTGGTCAGGAAAAGGGCCGCCGGGCGGGCACCGAGGACGTTGCTGGGATTGCCGGCTTCGGGGCTGCGGTCCGGGCGGCGCTGGCCGGCCGGGACGAGGATGCCTGCCGCGAGCAGGGGCTGCGCGAGCGACTTGAAATCAGCCTTAAGCAGACGCCGGGAGCCATCGTTTTCGCCGAGGGAACGCGACGGTTGCCAAATACCGTTCTTTTCGCCCTTCCGGAGCTTCGCGCGGAAACCGCGGTTATCGGCTTCGATCTCGCCGGTATCGCGGTCTCATCCGGCTCGGCATGCTCCTCCGGCAAGGTCCAGCCCTCGCACGTGGTCGAGGCCATGGGCTTCGGACCGGAACTGGCCCGCGGAGCGGTGCGGCTCAGTCTGGGCTGGTCTACGACCCCGGCAGACATTGAATCGGCCCTGGAGGCTTGGCGAAAGCTCGCCGATGGCTTACTTAGAGGGCGAAGAAACACAGCTTGAAACGTTCTAAGCTCGTTTCACGCGTGCAGCGCACCAGACTTTCTACCTTGATCCACCGCGGTCCTTGAAACCGCGAGCGGAGGATGGAATGCCAGCCGTACAAGAGACGGTCGACCGCGTCAGGCGGATCGACGTCGACCAGTATCGATATGGGTTCGAGACTGTCATCGAATCCGAGAAGGCGCCGAAGGGCCTCTCCGAAGATACGGTCCGCTTTATCTCAGCCAAGAAGAACGAACCGGCCTGGATGCTTGAATGGCGCCTTGAGGCCTATCGGCGCTGGCTGACCATGACGGAACCGACCTGGGCCCGCGTCGACTACCCCAAGATCGACTACCAGGATCTCTATTATTATTCGGCGCCGAAGCCGAAGAAGCAGCTTTCCTCGATCGACGAGATCGACCCCGAAATCCTCAAGACCTACGAGAAGCTCGGCATTCCCCTGCGCGAAGTCGCCGTCCTCGAAGGCGTGGTGACGAAGCCGGTCAGCGATGACGGTGAAGAGGGCGCCGCTGCGCCGCGTTCGAAGATCGCGGTTGATGCCGTGTTCGATTCGGTTTCGGTGGCGACCACGTTCCAGAAGGAGCTGAAGCAGGCCGGCGTCATCTTCATGCCGATCTCGGAAGCCATCCGTGAGCATCCGGAACTGGTGCAGAAGTATCTGGGCTCTGTCGTGCCGACCTCGGACAATTACTTCGCGACGTTGAACTCCGCGGTGTTCTCCGACGGCTCGTTCGTCTACGTGCCGCCGGGCGTGCGCTGCCCGATGGAGCTGTCGACCTATTTCCGCATCAACGAGCGCAACACCGGCCAGTTCGAGCGCACGCTGATCATCGCCGACAAGGGCTCCTACGTCAGCTATCTCGAAGGCTGCACCGCGCCGCAGCGCGACGAGAACCAGTTGCATGCCGCCGTCGTCGAGCTCGTCACGCATGACGACGCCGAGATCAAGTATTCGACGGTGCAGAACTGGTACCCCGGCAACTCCGAGGGCGTCGGCGGCATCTACAATTTCGTCACCAAGCGCGGCGACTGCCGCGGCAAGAATTCCAAGATTTCCTGGACCCAGGTGGAGACGGGATCAGCCATCACCTGGAAGTATCCGAGCTGCATCCTGCGCGGCGACAATTCGCGCGGCGAGTTCTACTCGATCGCGATCTCCAACGGCTTCCAGCAGGTCGATAGCGGCACCAAGATGATCCATCTCGGCAAGAACACGACCAGCCGGATCATCTCCAAGGGCATCGCTGCGGGCAAGTCGCAGAACACCTATCGCGGCCTCGTCACCGCGCATCGCAAGGCCACGGGCGCGCGCAACTACACTGCCTGTGACTCGCTCCTGATCGGCGACAAGTGCGGCGCGCACACCGTGCCTTACGTGGAAGCCAAGAATTCCTCGGCCACCTTCGAGCACGAGGCAACGACCTCGAAGATTTCCGAGGACGTGCTGTTCTACTGCATCCAGCGCGGGCTCAGCCAGGAAGAAGCCGTCGGCCTCGTGGTCAACGGTTTCGTCAAGGACGTGCTGCAGCAGCTGCCGATGGAATTCGCGGTCGAGGCGCAGAAGCTGATCTCGATCTCGCTGGAAGGGTCGGTCGGCTAGCCAGGACCTCATCCTGAGGAGGCCGCGCAGTGGCCGTCTCGAAGGATGAGCGGAAAGATTGTGGCCTACGTCCTTCGAGACGCGCCTTCGGCGCTCCTCGGGACGAGGAAAAAACGGAAGAGATGATGACTGCATTGCTTGAAGTGAAGAACCTGCAGGTGCGTGTCGAGGATCGCGAGATTCTCCACGGGCTGTCGCTGACGGTGAACCCGGGCGAGGTGCATGCGATCATGGGCCCGAACGGCTCCGGCAAGTCGACGCTGTCGCACGTCATCGCCGGCAAGCCCGGCTACGAAGTGACCGGCGGCGAGATCCTGTTCAAGGGCGAAGACCTGCTGGAGATGTCGCCGGACGAGCGTGCCGCCAAGGGCGTGTTCCTGGCGTTCCAGTATCCGGTCGAGATTCCCGGCGTTGCCACGATGAACTTCCTGCGCAGCGCGCTGAATGCTCAGCGCAAGGCGCGCGGCGAGAGCGAATTTTCGACCCCGGACTTCCTCAAGAAGGTCCGCGAAGTCGCGAAGTCGCTGAGCATTCCGCAGGACATGCTCAAACGCGGCGTCAATGTCGGCTTCTCCGGCGGCGAGAAGAAGCGCAACGAGATCTTGCAGATGGCGCTGTTCGAGCCGAGCCTGTGCATCCTCGACGAGATGGATTCCGGCCTCGACATCGACGCGCTGCGTATTGCGGCCGACGGCGTCAACGCGCTGCGCTCGCCCGATCGCGCGATGGTCGTCATCACCCATTATCAGCGGCTGCTGAACTACATCGTCCCCGACTTCGTCCACGTGATGTCCCGGGGCAAGGTGGTGAAGAGCGGCGGCAAGGAGCTGGCGCTGGAGCTGGAAGAGTCCGGCTACGCCCAGTTCGAGGACGCGGCGTAAGCCGGGTGGAATTGCGATGAACGTAGCTTTGGCAAAGACCGACACCGGACGCGCGCTGAGCGACGCCTTTGCGGCCGCGCGCGAGCGGCTGCCGGCCGCCGGCAGGGTCGCCGATCTCAGGCAGCAGGCGCTCGATGCGTATGAGCGCACCGGCCTGCCGCACCGGCGCATCGAGGACTGGAAGTACACCGATCTGCGCGTGTTGATCCGCGAAGTGCTGCCGCTGGCGCCAGCGCCCGACGCCGCGGCGCTGAAGCGCGCCGAAGCGGCGCTGAAGGCGGCCGCGATCGAAGGCACGCGCCGCCTGGTGCTGGTGGATGGTGCCTTTGCGCCTGATCTTTCCGACATCGACGCCGAAAAGGGGCTGAGCATCCGTCCGCTGCGCGAAGCGCTGGATGGTGGCGATAGCGCGCTGCAGGTGCAGCTTTTCGCGCTCGACAATGCCAATCCGATGGTGGCGCTGAACAGCGCGATGCTGACCGACGGCGTCGTCATCGAAATCGCCGATGGCGCCGTGCTGTCGCAGCCGCTCCACATCGTTCACATCGCCGCAGGCGCTGCGGCCTCGTCCATATTCACGCGCTCGCTGCTGCGCCTCGGCAAGAATGCCGCGGCCACGCTGGTCGAGAGCTATGTCGCAGCTGACGCTGCCATGAAGTATCAGGCGCATGACTCGCTGGTGATCGCGATCGGCGATAACTCCCGGCTGGACCACGTCCGCCTGGTCGAGGACGCCGCCGAAGCGGTAAACATCTCTTCTTCAGTGGTGTCGCTCGGCGCGCACGCGCATTTCAACACGTTTGGCCTGACCTCGGGCGCGGCCGTCAGCCGCTATCAGGCGACCATCGCCTTTGCCGGCGAGAACTCGCGGGTCGAGACCAACGGCGTCAACCTTCTGAAGGGCCGTCAGCACGCCGACACCACGCTGCTGATGGACCACGCGGTGCCGCATTGCGCGAGCCGCGAGGTGTTCCGCGCCGTGCTCGACGACAGCGCACACTCGGTGTTCCAGGGCCGCATCATCGTGCGCCCGGACGCGCAGAAGACCGACGCCAAGATGATGACGCGGGCGCTGCTGCTCTCCGACGACGCCGAGGCCGACAACAAGCCCGAGCTCGAGATTTTCGCCGACGACGTCACCTGCGGCCATGGCGCCACATCGGGTGCGCTGGACGACAGCCTGCTGTTCTATCTGCGCGCCCGCGGGCTGCCGGAGAAGGAAGCACAGGCCCTGCTGATCCAGGCCTTCGTGGGCGAAGCCATCGAATCCATTGCCAACGACGCCTTGCGCGATCTGGCGACCTCGGCCGCCGAGCGCTGGTTGAGGACGAGGTCATGACCCTGCATCCGGCGGTCGCCAACGGCTCCTACGACGTCGCCCGCGTCCGCGAGGATTTTCCGGCGCTGGCGCTGAAGGTCTACGGCAAGCAACTCGTCTATCTCGACAACGCGGCTTCCGCGCAAAAGCCGACCGCCGTTCTGCAGCGCATGACCGATGCCTATCACCGCGAATACGCCAACGTGCATCGCGGCCTGC
>JAKFVP010000015.1 GCA_021732175.1 Bradyrhizobium sp. | reverse complement strand
GGACGACACCACCGATGACCAAGCGCACCAACAAGACCTCCGGCCTCAGCCGCCGCCAGCTGCTCAAGGCCGCGAGCGGGACGGCCGCGCTGCTGGCTGCCGCCAAGCTGAGCTTCCCCGCCGGGGCATTCGCGCAGACCGCGGGTCCCGAAGTGACCGGCGCCAAGCTCGGCTTCATCGCGCTCAGCGATGCCGGTCCGTTGTTCGTCGCCAAGGACAAGGGGCTGTTCGCCAAATACGGCATGCCCGACGTTGACGTGCAGAAGCAGGCCTCCTGGGGCACCACGCGCGACAACCTCGTGCTCGGCTCCGAAGGCAACGGCATCGATGGCGCGCATATCCTGACCCCGATGCCGTACCTGATCTCGGCCGGCAAGGTGACGCAGAACAATCAGCCGACGCCGATGTACATCCTGGCGCGCCTCAATCTCGATGCGCAGTGCATCTCGGCCGCCAAGGAATACGCCGACCTCAAGATCGGCGTGGATGCCTCGCCGCTGAAGGCCGCGTTCGAAGCCAAGAAGGCCGCCGGCAAATCCGTCAAGGTCGCGATGACCTTCCCGGGCGGCACGCATGATCTGTGGATCCGCTACTGGCTCGCCGCCGGCGGCATCGACCCCGACAAGGACATCGAGACCATCACGGTGCCGCCGCCGCAAATGGTGGCCAACATGAAGGTCGGCACCATGGATTGCTTCTGCGTCGGGGAGCCATGGCCGGGCCAGCTCGTTCACCAGGGCATCGGCTACACCGCCATCAACACCGGCGAGCTCTGGAACAAGCATCCCGAGAAGTCGCTCGGCATGCGTGCGGCCTGGGTCGACAAGAATCCGAAGGCGGCGCAGGCCATCACGATGGCGGTCATGGAAGCCCAGCAGTGGGCCGACAAGGCCGAGAACAAGGAAGAGCTCGCCACCATCATGGGCAAGCGGCAGTGGATCAACTGCCCGGTCGAGGACATCGCCGCGCGCGCCAAGGGCACGTTCGACTACGGTATCCCCGGCAAGGTCGTCGAGAACTCGCCACACATCATGAAGTACTGGCGCGACTACGCCTCCTATCCGTTCCAGAGCCACGATCTCTGGTTCCTCACCGAGGATATCCGCTGGGGCAAGTTCGAGCCGACCACCGACACCAAGGCGCTGATCGGCAAGGTCAACCGCGAGGATATCTGGCGCGATGCGGCCAAGGCGCTCGGCGTTGCCGCGTCCGACATCCCTGCCTCGAAGTCGCGCGGCAAGGAGACGTTCTTCGACGGCAAGGTGTTCGATCCCGAAAATCCTGCCGCGTATCTGAAGTCGCTGTCCATCAAGCGCGTCGAGGTTTGATCGTTGCGGGCCGCGCGCCTCGCGCGCGGTCCGTCCCTGCAATCACGGAGAGAATTTCCAGATGTCGATGCCTGCCATGAAATCGGAAGCTGCGGTGGCCGCGCCGGCTGCCTCTGCTCCGGCCGAGATCGTGACGATGACGCCCAAGCGGGCGCCGGTTGCGGAAAAATACCTGAAGATGGCCAAGGACGCCGCGGTGCGCGTGATCCCGCCGCTGATCGTGCTGGCGCTGTTGCTGCTGTTCTGGGAGCTCGTCTGCCGGCGCGCCGGCTCGGCGCTGCCGCCGCCTTCGCGGGTGTTCAAGGAGACGAAAGAGCTGATCTTCGATCCGTTCTTCGACCGCGGCGGCATCGACAAGGGCCTGTTCTGGCATCTGTCCGCCTCGCTGCAACGCGTCGCTTTCGGCTTCTCGCTTGCGGCGGTTGCCGGCGTCGCACTCGGCACCCTCGTTGGACAATCGGTCTGGGCGATGCGTGGGCTCGATCCGCTGTTTCAGGTGCTGCGCACCATCCCGCCGCTCGCCTGGCTGCCGCTGTCGCTCGCAGCCTTCCGCGACGGCCAGCCCTCGGCGATCTTCGTGATCTTCATCACCTCGGTGTGGCCGATCATCATCAACACCGCCGTCGGCATCCGCAACATCCCGCAGGACTATCGCAACGTTGCCGCCGTGGTGCAGCTCAATCCGCTGGAGTTCTTCGGTAAGATCATGGTCCCGGCCGCGGCGCCCTACATCTTCACGGGTTTGCGCATCGGCATCGGCCTGTCGTGGCTCGCGATCGTTGCCGCGGAAATGCTGATCGGCGGCGTCGGCATCGGCTTCTTCATCTGGGATGCGTGGAACTCCTCGCATATCAGCGAGATCATCCTGGCGCTGTTCTATGTCGGCATCATCGGCTTCCTGCTCGATCGCATGATCGCGATCGTCGGCAAGTTCGTGACCCGCGGCACCGCGGCGAACTGAAGGGAAAATGGCAATGACAACCCAGCCCTATCTCAAGCTCGATCACATCGACAAGACCTTCACCCGCGGCAACGCCACGACCGAAGTGCTGAAGGACATCAACCTGACGATCGAGAAGGGACAATACGTCTCGATCATCGGCCATTCCGGCTGCGGCAAGTCCACGCTGCTCAACATCGTCGCCGGCCTCACCAACGCGACGCAGGGCGGCGTGCTCTTGGAAAATCGCGAGGTCAACTCGCCCGGTCCCGACCGCGCCGTGGTGTTCCAGAACCACAGCCTGCTGCCGTGGCTCACCGTCTACGAGAACGTCAAGCTCGGCGTCGACAAGGTGTTCTCCTCCACCAAGACCCGCGCCGAGCGCGATGCCTGGGTGATGCATAACCTCAACCTCGTGCAGATGGCCCATGCCAAGGACAAGCGCCCGGCGGAGATCTCCGGCGGCATGAAGCAGCGCGTCGGCATTGCACGTGCGCTCGCGATGGAGCCGAAGGTTCTGCTGCTCGACGAGCCCTTCGGCGCCCTCGACGCGTTGACCCGCGCTCACCTGCAGGATTCGGTGATGGCGCTGCATCAGAAGCTCGGCAACACCATCCTGATGATCACCCACGACGTGGATGAAGCCGTGCTGCTGTCCGATCGCATCGTGATGATGACCAACGGACCGAGCGCGCGGATCGGCGAGGTGCTGGAAGTGCCGCTGCCGCGCCCGCGCAAGCGGCTCGAGCTCGCGACCAACGCGTCCTACCTCAAATGCCGCCAGCGCGTGCTCGAATTCCTCTACGAGCGGCATCGTTTCGTCGAGGCCGCCTAATCGGCGTTTCCCCCTCGCGCCGGCAGCGGAGCGAGGGGAGGTAATTGGAACAGGCAGGAGAAAAAATGACACCCGACCAGGTCAAACTCGTGCAGCAAAGCTTCTCCAAGGTCGCTCCCATCGCCGATCAGGCGGCGGTTATTTTCTACGACCGTTTGTTCGAGGTCGCGCCTGCCGTGAAGGCGATGTTTCCGACTGACATGACCGAGCAACGCAAGAAGCTGATGGCAACGCTCGCCGTCGTCGTGAACGGACTGACAAATCTCGAATCCATCCTGCCGGCGGCAAGCGCGCTCGCCACGCGTCACGTCAGCTATGGCGCCAAGGCGGAACATTATCCTGTCGTCGGCGGCGCGCTGCTGTGGACGCTGGAAAAGGGACTGGGCGAAGCGTGGACGCCGGAAGTCGCTTCCGCCTGGGCCGCAGCCTACGGCACGCTCTCGAATTTCATGATCGCTGAAGCCTACGGCAAGCAGCAAGCCGCCGAGTGAGAATTTGCCGTGAGTGAAACTGGTCCGGTCTCGCGTACCGTCCGCACCACCTGCGCCTATTGCGGCGTTGGCTGCGGTGTGCTCGCGACGCCGGACGGCAAGGGCGGCGCCGGGATCGCCGGCGACCCCGATCATCCCGCCAATTTCGGCCGGCTTTGCTCAAAGGGATCGGCGCTCGGCGAGACCCTGGCCTTGGAAGGCCGCCTGCTGCATCCGATGGTCCGCTGCAGCAAGGGCAACATGGAGCGCGTCGCCTGGAGCGATGCGCTCGACCATGTCGCCAGCCGTCTGCAGCACATCATCGCACGCGACGGTCCCGGCTCGGTCGCGTTCTATCTTTCGGGCCAGTTGCTCACCGAGGACTATTACGTCGCCAACAAGCTAATGAAGGGCTTCATCGGCAGCGCCAATGTCGACACCAATTCGCGGCTTTGCATGGCGTCTTCCGTTGCCGGCCACCGCCGCGCCTTTGGCGCCGACACCGTGCCCGGCTGCTACGAGGATCTCGACGACGCGGATCTGCTTGTGTTCGTCGGCTCCAATGCCGCCTGGTGCCACCCGGTGCTGTTCCAGCGCATGCTCGCCAACCGGCAGAAGCGCGGCGCGCGCATGGTGGTGATCGACCCGCGCCGCACCGATACGGCTGGGGATGCCGACCTGTTCCTCGGCTTGAAACCCGGCACCGACAGCGCGCTGTTTTCCGGTCTGCTCGTCCATCTCGCCGACAATGGCGCGCTCGACCACGCCTTCATCGCGTCCCACACGTCAGGCTTCGAGGACACGCTGGCGCGTGCCCGCAGCATGGCGGGTAGCGCCGCGGCGACCGCGCTTGCAACTGGACTCTCTGAGTCCGACGTCGCAGCCTTCTTCCGCATGTTCGCCGAGACGCCGCGCGTGGTGACGCTCTATTCGCAAGGCGTCAATCAGTCGGCGCAGGGCACCGACAAGGTCAATGCCATCGTCAACTGCCATCTCGCCACCGGGCGGATCGGCAAGGTGGGTGCCTCGCCGTTCTCGCTGACCGGCCAGCCCAATGCGATGGGCGGCCGTGAGGTTGGTGGTCTCGCCAACCAGCTCGCCGCGCATATGGCGTTCAATCCGCCGGATATCGACCGCGTGCGGCGGTTCTGGAACGCGCCGCGCATCGCCACCCATGAGGGGCTGAAGGCGGTGCAGATGTTCGAGGCGATCGGCCGCGGCGAGATCAAGGCGCTGTGGGTGATGGGTACTAATCCCGCGGTATCGCTGCCGGATGCCGATGCGGTG
>JAKFVP010000261.1 GCA_021732175.1 Bradyrhizobium sp. | reverse complement strand
GCTGTTCCAGCCGCATGCCGCCTTCTTCCAGCTCGTCGGCAGCGCGACCCAACCGATCTTCGACGGCGGCAAGATTCTTGGCAATTTCGAGCTGGCGAAGGCCAAGCAGGACGAGTTGCTGCAGACCTATCGCAAGACCGTGGTGCAGGCCTTTGCCGACGTCGACACCGCGCTGACCAACGTTCGCGAAACCACCAACAGGCTGCGTCTGCAGGGCGACGTGGTCGCGTCCTCGCGGCGGGCCTACCAGCTTGCCGGCGACCAGTTGCGGGCAGGAACTGCCGACATCGTGACTGTGCTTAACGTGCAGACAACACTATTTCAGGCTGAAGACGCCCTGGTGCAGGCGCAGCTCGCGCGGCTGCAGGCGATCGTCAGCCTCTATCAGGCGCTGGGCGGCGGCTGGGAGCCGAGGATGGAAAGGCCGGTCAATGCTCTTTAAGCCGGAGTTGAACGAAACCGCTGTCGCCGCCGGCAGGAGCGTGATGCGCTCGGTGCTGCGGCGTGGCGTATCGCTTCTGGTCACGCTCGTGATCCTCGGCGGCCTCTTCTATGTCGGCTGGCTCGCCTGGCAGCAGAAGGGCGGCGCCCGCAATCCCAATGCGCGGCCCGATCTGCCGGTGCCGGTGCTGGCGGCGACGCCACGCGTGCAGGACGTTCCGGTTTATCTCGATGGAGTAGGCTCCGTCCGCGCGCTGAATACGGTCACCGTGCGTGCACAGGTCGACGGCAAGCTGATTGCCGTGAATTTTATCGAAGGCCAGGACGTCAAGAAGGGCGACGTGCTGGCCGAGATCGATCCGGCGATCTATCAGGCGCAGTACGATCAGGCCGTGGCCAAGAAGGCGCAGGACGAAGCGCTGCTGGTCAACCAGAAGCTTGACCTCGCGCGCTATCAGCAGCTCGCGGCGTCCAATGCCGGTTCGAAGCAGCAGGCCGACACCCAGAAGGCTCTGGTGGCCCAGCAGGAGGCGCTGATCAAGGCCGATCAGGCGGCGATCGACAATGCGGCGGCAACGCTGGGTTACACCAAGATCGTCGCGCCGATTTCCGGCCGCGCCGGCCTGCGCCAGGTCGACCAGGGCAACATTATCCGCGGCGCCGATGTGACAGGTCTTGTCATCCTGACGCAACTGCAGCCGATCGCAGTGTGGTTCAGCCTGCCGCAGCAGCAGATCGTGCGCGTCAACTCTGCCGCGATGAAGGGCGCGCTCTCGGTCGACGTGTTCGGCAATGACGGCGTTACCGTCGTCGATACCGGCACGCTGAAGGGGATCGATAACCAGGTCGACCAGACGACCGGCACGCTGAAACTCAAGGCGGAGTTTCCCAATGCGAACTTCCAGCTCTGGCCCGGGCAATTCGTCAATGTCCGCCTCAAGGTGGAAACGATTCCGAAGGCGATCGTGATTCCGACCTCGGCGGTGCAGCGCGGTCCTGCGGGCACGTTCAGCTATGTGATCGGCCCCGGTGAGATCGCCACCGCCAAGCCGATCGTGGTGACACAGCAGAACGAGAGCGACGCCGTCATTGCCAGCGGCATCGCCCCGACCGACCGCGTGGTGACCACAGGCTTTGCCAATCTCTCCGACGGCGCCAAGGTCTTCATCGGCAAGGACGATGCGAACCCGACCGCCGACCTCGCGCCGCGCAAGCGCAACCGCGCACCCGACGCCAAGGGGGACGCCAAGGGCGACAGCAAGGCTGGCGCGAGCAAGGATGGCGAGTCCCGCGGCAAGCGCGGCGAGGGCGACCAGAAAGGCCAAACCGGGCCTGCCGCAGGATCGCTCGGCGGCGCGAAACAGTGACCGCCAGACCTTGAACCGGGCTCGAGAACCATGAGCGTCTCCGAACCGTTCATCCGCCGGCCGATCGCCACCTCGCTGCTCGGGGTGGCGCTGCTGATCGGCGGCGCGCTGGGCTATTGGGCGCTGCCCGTGTCGGCGCTGCCGCAGGTCGATTTCCCGACCGTGCAGGTGACCACGCAACTGCCCGGCGCGAGCCCTGACGTCGTGGCCTCGCTGATAACAGCGCCGTTGGAGCGCCAGCTCGGCCAGATCCCGTCGCTGTCCTCGATGCAGTCGACGAGTTCGTTCGGCGTCAGCCAGATCTCCCTGCAGTTCGATCTCAACCGCGATATCGACGGCGCAACGCAGGACGTTCAGGCCGCCATCAACGCCGCCGCCGGCATCCTGCCGCGCACGCTGCCGTACCCGCCGACCTATGCCAAGGTGAACCCGGCGGATGCGCCGGTCATGACGCTGGCGCTGACCTCGGAGACGATCTCGCTGCGGGCGATGAGCGACATCGCCGACACGATTTTGGGGCAGCGCCTGTCCCAGATTTCCGGCGTCGGCCGCGTTTCCATCCTCGGCGGCCTCAAGCCCGCGGTGCGGGTACAGGCGGACCTTGCGCGGCTTGCCGCCTACGGAATCTCGATGGAGGATCTGCGCAACGCCATCGCAGGCGCCAACGTCTCGGGCCCGAAGGGCTCACTCGATGGTTCGCAGCAGGCCTACACCATCGCGGCCAACGACCAGATCGTTGCCGCAGAAGCCTACAAGCCGATCATCATCGCCTATCGCAACGGCTCGCCGGTTACCATCGGCGACGTTGCCGTCATCGTCGACGGGCTGGAGAACGACCGCACCGGCGGCTGGTACCAGGGAACGCCGGCCGTCATCATCGACATTCAGCGCCAGCCCGGCGCCAACGTCATCGAGGTCGTGCGGCAGATCCGCGCCGAGATCCCGAAGGTGCAACGGACGATCCCGGCCGGCGTCAATCTGCACATCGTCAGCGACCGCACCGTGACGATCCGCGCCTCCGTCCGCGACGTGCAGTTCACGCTGATCCTCGCCGTGGTGCTGGTCACGCTGGTGGTGCTGCTGTTCCTGCGCTCGGTACGCGCCACCATCATCGCCGGTGTCGCGTTGCCGCTGTCGCTGATCACGAGCTTCGGCATCATGTATTTTGCCGGCTTCTCCCTCGACAATCTGTCGCTGATGGCGCTGACCATCGGCACCGGCTTCGTGGTCGACGACGCCATCGTCATGATCGAGAACATCGTCCGCCACATGGAGGAGGGCGAGTCGGTCATGGAGGCCTCGCTGAAGGGGGCGAGCGAGATCGGCTTCACCGTGATCTCGCTGACGGTCTCGCTGATAGCGGTGTTCATTCCGCTGCTGTTCATGTCTGGGCTGGTCGGGCGCATGTTCCGCGAGTTCGCCCTGACGCTGACGATTGCGGTCATCACCTCGGCCATCGTGTCGCTGACGCTGACCCCGATGATGTGCTCGCGGATGCTCAAGCATCTCAACGAGGAGATGGCGGTCCCCGGTCTCGCCACGGTCAGCCGCGGCATCGACCGCATGGTTGCCTTCTATCACCGCACGCTGCTGTGGGTGCTCGATCATCAGAGGGCCACCCTGGTGGTGACGTTCGCGACCATTGCCGCGACACTGCTGTTGTATGTCATTGCCCCCAAGGGTTTCCTGCCGCTGCAGGACACCGCCTCGATCACCGCTGTGACGGAGGCGGGTGCGGACGTTTCCTTTACCGAGATGCAGGCGCGGCAGGGCCAGGCGGCGGCAATCATCCAGGGCGATCCTGACGTGGTCGGGGTCGTCTCGGTGATCGGCGCGGGTTCGGTGAACCCGACCACCAATGTCGGCCGTCTGGTCATGACGCTGAAGCCGCGCGGCGAGCGGAAGGACGACATTGCCCAAGTGGTGGCGCGGCTGAAGGAGCGCGTGTCGACGATCCCCGGCATGACCATCTATTTCCAGCCGGTGCAGGACGTGCAGATTTCGACGCAGTCCAGCCGCTCGCAATATCAGTACACGCTGACCGCTACGGATGCCGCCGAAGTGAGCCTGTGGTCCAGCAAGCTCGTCGCCGAGATGCGGCGCAACCCGGTGTTCCGCGACGTTTCTTCCGAGGCCCAGGAGGGGGGCCTGCGCGCCTCGCTTGAGATCAATCGCCAGCGCGCCGGCCAGCTCGGCGTCAGCCTGCAGGCGGTCAACGACACCCTGAACGATGCGTTCGCGCAGCGGCAGATTTCCACGATTTACGGCCAGGCCAACCAGTACCGGGTGGTGCTGGAAGCGCTGCCGATGTACCAGCGCGATCCCTCGATCCTGTCGAAACTCTATCTGCCGGGAGCGGCGGGCACGGCCGGAGGGCCGGGTGCGCAGGTGCCATTGTCAGCCGTCGCGACGCTGACGCGCACCACGGCGCCACTGGCGATCTCACACCTCGCGCAATTCCCCGCAGTGACGCTCAGCTTCAACCTCGCGCCTGGTGAAGCGCTGGGCGATGCGGTCGAGGCGGTGAAGGCCATCGAGACCCAGATCGGAATGCCCACGAGCATTGTCGGCGTCTATGCGGGCGATGCCGCGGAATTTTCCAAATCGCTGGCGGGCCAGCCCTGGCTGATCCTCGCCGCCATCGTCACCATCTATATCGTGCTCGGCGTACTCTATGAGAGCTACATCCACCCGATCACCATCCTCTCGACGCTGCCGTCGGCCGGCGTCGGCGCCATCCTCGCCTTGATGCTGTTCGGGCAGGATCTGTCGGTGATCGGCCTGATCGGCATCATCCTGCTGATGGGCATCGTCAAGAAGAACGCGATCATGATGATCGACTTCGCCCTCGAAGCCGAGCGTCACAAGGGCATGTCGCCGGTCGAAGCCATCACGCAGGCCTGCCTGCTGCGCTTCCGCCCGATCATGATGACGACCCTGGCCGCGCTGTTCGGCGCGTTGCCGCTGGCAGTGGAAAGCGGCACCGGCGCGGAGCTGCGCTTTCCGCTCGGCATCTCCATCATCGGCGGCCTGCTGCTGAGCCAGCTGCTCACGCTC
>JAKFVP010000542.1 GCA_021732175.1 Bradyrhizobium sp. | reverse complement strand
GACAGGGGTGGGGTGCCTGCCGATTCCGAATTGCTGCCGAGTGCAACCAAGGGTGAGGCATCGGAAGTCATCAAGAAACAGGTGCTGGTCTCCGGCGGCGATCTTACCGACGCGCAACCGGGTTTCGACCAGCGCTCGGGCGAGCCGATTGTCTCCTTCAAGTTCAACACCTCAGGCGCGCGCAAATTCGCGCAGGCGACCACCGATAATGTCGGGCGGCGCTTCGCCATCGTGCTCGACAGGCAGGTGATCTCCGCGCCCGTAATCCGCGAGCCCATCACCGCCGGACAGGGCCAGATTTCCGGCAGCTTCACCGTACAATCCGCCAACGATCTGGCAATCCTGCTGCGCGCCGGCGCGCTGCCGGCGCCGCTCACCGTCGTGGAAGAGCGCACCGTCGGTCCGGGCCTCGGCCAGGACTCGATCGAGAAGGGCGAGCTTGCCGCCTATGTCGGCTCAATCCTCGTCATCGTGTTCATGCTGATCACCTACCGCCTGTTCGGTGTGTTCGCCAACATCGCGGTGATGATCAACGTCGCCATGATCTTCGGCCTGCTGTCGCTGCTCAATGCCACGCTGACCTTGCCCGGTATTGCCGGCATCGTGCTCACCGTCGGCATCGCGGTGGACTCCAACGTGCTGATCTATGAGCGCATCCGCGAGGAATTGCGCGGCGGGCGTACGCCGATCTCGGCGATCGACGCCGGTTTCACCCGCGCGCTTGCCACCATCCTGGACTCCAACATCACCACCTTCATCGCCGCTGCAGTGCTGTTCTATATCGGCACCGGCCCGGTGCGCGGCTTCGCCGTGACGCTCGGCATCGGCATCATCACCACGGTATTCACCGCCTTCACTTTGACCCGCCTGATCGTGGCGTGGTGGGTGCAGTGGAAGCGGCCGAAGACCGTGCCGATTTGAGAATCCGGGGCCGGCTGTGACCACCACTCAATTCGTTCTCATCGCTCTCGGCGTCCTGATCGCCGTGCTGACCGTGGTCAGCATCCTCGATCTGCTGCCGCCGCTGCGCATCGTTCCCGACGATACGCATTTCGACTTCACCCAGTTCCGCCGGATCTCGTTCCCGATCTCGGCAATGCTGTCGATTCTGGCGATCGTCCTGTTCTTCACCCATCCCCTGAATTTCGGCATCGACTTCAAGGGCGGCACATTGATGGAGGTGCGCGCCAAGTCCGGCACCGCCGACATCGCGCAGATGCGCGCCACGCTCGGCGGCCTTGGGCTCGGCGAAGTCCAGTTGCAGCAATTCGGCGGCCCGGCCGACGTGCTGCTGCGCGTGGCGGAGCAGCCCGGCGGCGACAAGGCGCAGCAGGCGGCCGTCGACAAGATCCGCGCCACGCTCGGCGACAGCGTCGAATACCGCCGCGTCGAGGTGGTCGGTCCGCGCGTCTCCGGCGAGCTGCTGGCCTACGGCATGCTCGGCCTGATGCTCGCGATCGTCGGCATCCTGATCTATCTCTGGTTCCGTTTCGAATGGCAGTTCGCGCTCGGCGCCATGATCGCCAACGTGCACGACATCGTGCTGACCATCGGCTTCATGTCGATCAGCCAGGTCGACTTCGACCTCACTAGTATCGCGGCGCTGCTGACGATTCTCGGCTATTCGCTCAACGACACCGTGGTCATCTATGACCGCATTCGTGAAATGCTGCGGCGCTACAAGAAGATGCCGATGCCGCAGCTATTGAACGAGTCGATCAACTCGACGCTGTCGCGCTCGATCATCACCCACGTCACGGTGACCCTGGCGCTGCTCGCGCTCTTGCTGTTCGGCGGCCACGCCATCCACAGTTTTACGGCCGTCATGATGTTCGGCGTCGTGCTGGTCGGCACCTACACCTCGATCTTCATCGCCGCGCCGATCCTGATCTATCTCGGCGTTGGCGAAAATCGGGCCGACGCGCCGGACACGCCGGAGCCGGCCGCCAAGGCGGACAACAAGGCGGACGCCAAGGCGGGCAAGCCTGCACTTGCGGGTGCCTCAGCGAAGAAGTGACCCATGCGCGGGCATGATCCCGACCCGGAGGGCCGCGTTAGCGCAAAGTGGAAACCGGTTTTCGGTCCAGATCATGCCCCATGAAAAAACCACTACCTCGGACGGTCTGCACTTCCCGAGGTCGGCGCCGATCGAAGCCTACGGCAAGGGCGGCTTTGCCTTTGCCGACATGTCGCATCGGGGATCGCTGCTCTGCCTGCCCGACGCGATCTGGGCCTGGGACATGACGAAACCCGAGCAGATCGACCGCTACTCCCTGCAGAAGGTGTTCGATAACGCCAATGGCATCGACACGCTGATCGTCGGCACGGGCAGCAATGTCTGGGTGCCGCCGCGCGGCTTGCGCGAAGAGCTGCGCGCGGTGCGGATCGTGCTCGACGCCATGCAGACGGGACCGGCGATCCGCACTTACAATATCATGCTGGGCGAGCGCCGGCGCGTGGCAGCCGCCCTGATCGCGGTGCCCTGACATGGCCGGGCCGGTCAGGGACGCCGCCGCCTTCTGTGCCGACCTGGTGCGCAGCCACGACTTTCCGCGCTACGCCAGCGCGCTTTTCCTGCCAGGCGTGCATCGCCGCCCCGTGCTGGCGATCTATGCCTTCAATGTCGAGATATCGCGCATCCGCGACCAGGTGAGCCAGCCGTTGCCCGGGCAGATGCGGCTGCAATGGTGGACCGACCTCCTGGCCGGCCATGACCATGGCGGCATCGAGGGCAATCCGGTCGCCTCCGAGCTGTTGTGGACGATCCGCACCTGGCGGCTGCCGGTCGAGCGGCTGGCGCAGCTCATCATCGAGCACGAGTTCGATCTCTACAACGACCCGATGCCCTCGCTGTCGGCGCTGGAGGGCTATGCCAACGACACCGCTTCCACGCTGTTCGCCTGCTGCGCCCGCATCCTGGTGCGCCCATCGGAAGCGATCGACCATGTCGCGCGCCATGCCGGTCTTGCCTACGGGATGATCGACGTCCTCAACAAGCTGCCGCAGGACATCGCGCGGAAGCAATTGTTCCTGCCGGCGCAGTTCCTGCAGCAGCACGGCAGCAGCGTCGCGGAAGTCTATGCAGGAAGGCAGACGCCGCAAAACCGCGCCGCGGTCGATCAGCTCGTCGGGGAGGCGAACAAGCAGCTCAAGACGGCGATGGCGCTGCTGACCGAGGTGCCTGCCGACGCGCACCCCGCCTTCCTGCCGTTGGCGCTGGTCCGCCGCGACATCAGGCGCATGGAGCGGCGTGACTACGATCCCTTTGCGCTGCGGCGTATGCCGCGTTTCCGCATGCTGTGGGCGCTGTGGCGCGCCTCGCGATCTCCTGAGTTTCGCAGCGAGAACTGAGGGCGCTTTAGCCCGACGGCAGGTCCGCTTCGAAATTGAAGCGGTCCCGCAAATTCTTGCGGCTGTCGAGGATATCGCGCAGGAAGGCGCGATCCTGCTCGCTGCGCATCATCGGCTCGATCAGGTCGAGCTGGTTCATGGCGACAAGCTGCAGGATTTCCGTGCGCGGCTGCCCTGCAGCGTCACGGGGCAGGGCGTGGACCACCTGAATATGCTCCGGCGGTTTTGCCCTCTTCGCGGCGGCGAGTTCGTCGTGGAGCTGCTTCTCCAGCGCGACCTGGTCGGCCTCGACAAACGCATAAAGCCCGACGCCGGTGCGGCGGTCGGCGAAGGCGACAATGGCGGTGTCGCGCACCGCGGGGTTCTTCCTGATCAACTCCGCCAGCACGGGCGCGTCGTTGACGAGCCGCCTGCCGCCGCCCTCGCGATCCCTGAAATTGAACAGGCCGCGCGTGATCGCCTGGTAGACCTTCTTGCCGGTCTTGAGCCAGACGCTCGCGACCACCGATTTGCGCGCCAGGATATTGCGCTCCTTCGGCGTCAGCGCCTCCGGCGCGTAGCTGCGCTTGTGCTTCAGCATGTGCCTGATGTCTTCATAGGCCATGATGCGGAACAGGCGGCTTCGCCGCGAGAAGCAGGCGGCGAGCTGAAAATCCGTCAGATAGGCGCGGCCGTCGCGGCCCACCAGCCAGTTCTGTTCCTTCGCCAGATCGTTGTGGCAGATGCCGGCGCGATGCAGCCGGTGCAAGGCCTGTCTTGCCGATCGAAAATAGGCGACGTCGCCATGCGGCTTCGCCAGATGCAGCGCTACGCCGTCGATGAAGCCGCGCACCAGCGCGCGTTTTCCCGCCCACAGCAGCTTCGGGCCGACATCGAGTTCGCGCGCGCGGTAGAGCGCATCGCGCTCGCGCGAGAACAAATGCAGCGCCAATCCCCAGGACCACCACGGAACTTCATCGAGCCGGCGCAAGACGCCATCGACCTCGCCGGCATCGGTCCTGAACCGGCCGCGCTCGACAATAGAAAACACGTCGCGCTTGAGCAGCACGCCGTCACGCCAGCGTGCCGCAAGCTCTGCGGCGTCGTCTTTGGGCAGGCTCATGATGCACTCACGCGGCGGCCGCAACGCGCAGATGGTCTGACATCCAGCGGTCGAGATCGGCGAGCGCCCTTGCGCTCATCGCCTGCTTCTTCGCCACCGTCTTCTCGTTGCCGCGCAGCCGCGATCCGTCGGGCTTCTTGGTCGGCGGGCTCGCGAGCGGCGGAAACAGGCCGAAATTGATGTTCATCGGCTGGAACGAGCGCGGCCCCGCATCGATGGTCTCGAGATGCCCGCCCGTGATGTGGCCGAGCAAAGAGCCCAGCGCCGTCGTCGCCGGCGGCGGCACCAGCACCTCGGACCGCGCATTGGCTGCCGCATAGAGGCCTGTGATCAGGCCGATGCTGGCGGATTCCACATAGCCCTCGCAGCCCGTCATCTGGCCGGCAAAGCGCAGCCGCGGCTGCGCTTTGCCGGCCAGATGACGGGC
>JAKFVP010000545.1 GCA_021732175.1 Bradyrhizobium sp. | reverse complement strand
CGGTAATAGAGCGGCTCGCCCGCGGGCTCGGCGGCCGCAGGCGTTGCCATGGCAAGCTGCGGCCGCGCCTCGCGCGTGAGGTACAAGCCGGAAGCGCCGGCTGCCGCGACAATGGCAGCCGTGGCAGCGGCGATCAGGATCCGGCGGCTCATTTCAGCGCCGTGATCAGCAGCTTGTTGTCGACCGTGCCGGTCTCGCCCTGCACCTTGGCGCCGAGCGACAGCCGCCAGCGGCCGGTCATGCTGAAATTGGCCTTGAAGCTGTAGACGCCTGGCTCGCCGCCGGGCATGGCCGCGATCCTGGTGTCCATGTCCTCCATGCCGTCGGGCTCCATGTCGAGACGGACGGCAAAGATGACGGCGTCAGGCACCGGCTTTCCCGTCGCCTTGTTCATGAGCTGGACGGCGATGACGCGCTCGCCCTTCTTCACGGTCGGCTCGACCAGCCGGAATTCATAGTCCTTGATGTCGGCTCGCGCCGGCTGGAGGCCGGCGATGGCAAGGCCGAACAGCGCGAAGGCAGCCGCGCGCACAAGTTGGGAAGTCTTCATTATTGTTGTCCTCGAACGATCTGACGTGCCGCTATCAGCGGCAGGCGAAAGCCGTCACGCCCTTGGTGCAGGCGTGCGACGGCCGGCGCTGCTAGCGCCGGTCAGACGGTGGTTCGAGGAGGATGATCGGGTGGACGGGCGGAAAGGCCGTCGATCAGGAGGTCGTCGGGAAAGGTAAAGGCGGCCAGCCCCGTCAAGGCGGGCGCAAGCACGGGCGCGCCCGACGGCGTCGGGAACGAAGTGGAGACCGAACACAGCGCCATCAGCGGACAGGAATCGCAGTCCTTGGCCGGTGCGCCCTCATCCGGGCAGCACGGCATGCCATCGGCCATGACGTGCGTGTCGCCATGCATGGCATGCGCGTCATCAGCCATTGCCTGCATCTCGGCCTGCATCTCGCCGCCCGCGGCGTGAGACGCCTTCGCAACCGCCGGCGCCGCCAACGGCGCGGACACCAGTCCCGCCGCTACGGTGAGCGCGATCAGCAAATTGAGAAGCCGCTTTGGACTCATAGAACTATTTTCTCATGTCCGCCCGCTAACCGCAAATGCAACGGACATCACGATTGCGCCAAACGGGCGAATTCGCCCGCTATTGCCGCCATTTACCTTATCCTTTTATGGAAAAGCGCCGCCTTCGGGTTGAGCCAGCTCAATTTTCCTGGGTGACCCTCTCCTCCCGCCAGCCTTGTAAGGATCCCGCCCTCCCCGCGTCACGACGGCGGCAGCAGCCGCGGCGGCTCGTGATATCCCTTGCGGTTGCTGTAGAAGAGCAGCCCCATCAGAGCGACGCCGACGCCCAGCGAGAACATCGAGCCGAGAATCAGCGCGGCAAAGAATTGCGGCGACATCGGCCGGCCGGGCTCGCTCAATCCGAAATAGGCGAAGGCGATGGTTCCAGCGAGCAGGAATGCGAGCACAGCCAGGATCACGATGGTGCCTGCACGCATGACCGTCCTCCCTCCTTCGCAACTAGCCGGCCTTGTCGGTCTTCGTCGCGCGCTGTGCCCGTTCCTTGTCGGCCGGCTGCTCCTGGCCGCGCTCGTCCCGGACGATGCCCTGCCCCTTGTCGCGGAGGTTTGCGGCCTCGTCGTCGGGCGGGTGCTGCCGGACGCGTTGTTCCCGAGCCATTCTCTTATCCTTGCGAAGTCATCAGCAACGACCCGTGCGCAACCCAAAGGTTCCACGCGCGCGACAAAAAATCAGGCCTGCTCACAGGAACGGCGATCCGGGCTGAGTGACGGCCTGCCCGGAAGCGGACACGCCGTATCCTGCAGCGTCGACCTAGCGCTACTTTTTCTTCTTCGGCACCTTGGCACCGCTCGCGCGCGCCTCGGATAGTCCGATCGCGATCGCCTGCTTGCGGCTCTTCACCTTCTTGCCGGAGCGGCCGCTGCGCAGCGTGCCCGCCTTGCGCTTCTTCATCGCGCGCTCGACCTTCCTGGCGGCGCCTTTCCCGTATTTTCGTTTCTTCGCCTTCTTGGCCATCTTGACCTCCCGGTCGGTAGAAGGCCGGAGCGACGATCGCTCCGGCCTCGTTCACTCGCTACGCCATCGGCACGCCGTAATAGTCGTTGACGGCCCGGCCGCGCGCGGGATCGCTCCAGTTCCAGTCATTGTCGTTGCCGTATTTCGGCGCGCCGCGGAGTTGGTCCTCCGTCACGCCTGTGACATAGCCGCCGAGCCGCGTGTCGTATTTCAGGGACTGCCACGGCAGCGGATAATGGTCGTTGCCGATGCCGAGGAAGCCGCCGAAGCCGAGCACGGCGTAGGACACCCTGCCGCTGACCTTGTCGATCATCACGCGCTCGATGGTGCCGATCTTCTCGGCGTTACCGCCGTACACGGCGGTGCCTTCCACCTTGTCGCTGCCGATCAGGTTGCCGGTCTCTCTGGTATCGATGGACATATGCGTTCTCCCGTTGTTCGAGCAAGACCAACGGGGCGGCGTCATCATCGTTCCAGATGGGCGAGACCGCACACAGAAGCTCAGTGCAGCACGTCGAGCGGCAGGCGGCAGATTTCATCGCCGTCCTCATTGGTGACGAGCACGGCATATTGCTTGTTCTTCAGATGCGGCAATCGCTGGACCAGCCGCTGCGCGATCTTGTCGGCGGAGTCGATCGCCTCGATGTCGTCAGCAAGATCGGCGCCGCCGGCGTCGACGATCGCCCTCCAGCTCACGAGGTCGAAATTGTAGAGCGGCATCGAGTATCTCCGCGAACCCAGTGCGCCCCGGGCGATAAGCGGGTGGCAGCAGATTTGGTTCCCACCATCAGCCCGCATGCGCGGCTGAACCCGCATTGCCTCAACATTTCGACGGAGGTCTGCAACTTTCCGCGGCCTCCGTCGTCATCATCAGACAAAAGGAGGAGAAGTAATGAACACCAAGCTTGCGCTAATCGGCCTTGCGGCGCTCTCGACCGTGGCGGCTGCGGCTCCGGCGGCGGCTGCGATGCCGAACGGACTGCCGCTGCAGGCCCAGCCGCAGAATGTCGAGCAGGTCCGTTATGTCTGCAACTGGCGCGGCCGCTGCTGGTGGCAGCCGGGTCCCCGCTTCTACGGGTCCTACGCCTATGGGCCGCGTTTCCATCGCGGCTACGGCTACGGCGGCTACCACCGCGGCTGGCGCCGCTGGTAACGGGCAAACGAAAAACGGAGAGCTTCGGCTCTCCGTTTTTTTTCCGCCTCTCCGTGAGTGTGCGCCTCTCCGTGAGACTGTCAGGCCGGTACGGCCAAAACCTCGACGAACTCCTTCAGGTGATCGGGCACCGGCACGCCGTCGATATCGCAGCGCGTCTGTATCTCGCGCGCGACGTCCGCGGACAAATCCTTCGACCAATGTTCGAGGGTGTTGAAGGCGACCACGCGGATCGGATCGCCGATCTGTCCTGCCAGCAGATCGGCAACAACCGTCTCGAGGTCGCCGCGCTCGGTCTCGCGATCGACGCTTCCCCGACAACCGGAGTTTTCGATGACGACAAAGACGGTCTCGTCGGCGCCGTAGGGAATGCTCGATAGTGAGACGCTGGCCACGGATCCCTCCATTGTGTGCGGACCAACCGGGTTCAGCAAACCAACGGCGGATGACGGCCAGGCGTTCCACCCCTCAGGAACCAACTTTTGCGTGATCGGTTTAAGTCGGGTCCGGCGCAGAGGAAAGCCATCGCTACCGGTAGCGGCGTCCGGTCATGAGGTCGGGGCCGTGACGACAATCTGGAGAGTGTTCTATCAGGCCTTCCAGAAATTCCTCGATCATGGCGATCTGAGCCGCGGCGCGGCAATCGCGTTCTACACCGTGACCTCGCTTGCGCCTCTGCTGCTGATCGTGATTGCCATTGCGGGCCTTGCCATCGGCCAGGACGCCGCGCAGTCGGGCGTGATCGGCCAGTTCAGGGGGCTTCTCGGCCCCGAAGGCGCCGACCTCATCAAGTCAATCATCGTGCGCTCCAGCGACCCGACCTCCGGCACGACGGCCACCGTCTTCGGCGTCATCATGGTGCTTATCACCGCCTCCGGCATCTTTGGCGAAATGCAGTCTGCACTCAACGCCACCTGGGACGTCAAGCCGCCGGACGAGCCCTGGATGTCGCTGATCCGGGCGCGCGCCATCAGCCTCGGGCTCGTCGCCGTGCTCGGCTTCATGACCATGGTCTCGCTGGCGGCAAGCACCGCGCTGTCGGCGCTCGGCAAGGAGCTCGCGATGCGAACGCCGGTCGCAAGCGTGCTGCTCAGCGTTCTCAACACCCGGCTGTCGCTCGCCGTGTTCGCCCTGCTGTTCGCCGCGATCTACAAGGCGCTGCCCGACAAGCCGCTGCGCTGGCGCGACGTCGCGACCGGTGCCACCGTCACATCAGCGCTGTTCACCGGCGGCAAGTCGCTGATCGGCTGGTACCTCGGCGAAGCAGCCCCCGGCTCCACCTATGGCGCGGCTGGCGCGCTGATCGTGATCCTGCTCTGGGCCTATTATTCGACGCAGATCTTCCTGTTCGGCGCCGAGCTCACCAAGGCCATCGCCGATGTCCGCTCGCCGGACGTCCGCCGGCCCGACGAGACCGTTGCACGCGCGGTTTGACCAGGCTGGATTGGGCGACTCGGGGCCGGCGCAGGATATGATTGAGGTAACAAAGCCCGTCGCAGGTCAGGCGCGTCTCGCGGACACGGCCGGAACTCGCGTGGCTTCTTCCCGTTATTCCCACAGGAGTGTTTCGAGGCAGAGCCATGAACGGCAAAGGACTGAGACCAATCAACGTCGGAACGGCCGGCATCCTCGCAACGGCGATTTTCCTGCTCCCCTGGGGCGTCGTAGAGCGCATCACCGGCACCGAGCCG
>JAKFVP010000490.1 GCA_021732175.1 Bradyrhizobium sp. | reverse complement strand
TGGCGGCACAGGACAATCTCAGCCACGATGCGATCGAGCGTTGCATCGCGCACGACGCGGATCTCGCCATTCTTCAGGCGGTAGCTGGAGATCATGTCGGCCGGCGACTCGGCAGCAATCGCGGGCGCGGCAAGCCACAGCAGGCTAGCGACCGCCCCGCCAATTGCGCGGCGTATCGCCGCCGCCCGAATGCCTGATATCAGCCAGTTCCGCGCCATAACCGGCCGCTTCTCCCCCGGCAATGTGGACGCATCATGGCGCGCCGTCGCCGAATGGCTGGACGGCATGGCAGCGCGAGCGGTCTGATCTGACCTAGTTCGCCTTCGCGCGCGCCTTCGCAGCCGGCTTCGCAGCGCGTTCAAGCGCGGCTTCGCGCCCCGTCTCCAGAATCTCGCCGGAAAACTCGCCTGACCCGGCGACGCGCGAGAGCACCAGCGCGCCCACCATGGTCGACAGCGCCGCGATCGCCTGCTGCCGCGCAAGGCCGCGCGCCAGCGCTCGGTGGAGCGGTCCATCGCATAGTTGAACGCCTCAATCACCAGCGCCTCGCGCGAGGCGAAATGCGCGTAGAAGCCGCCATGCGTCAGCCCGGCCTCCTTCATCAGGTCGGCGACGCCGACGCCATGAGCGCCCTTCTCGCGCAGCCGCACCGAGGCCTTGCGCACGATGCGCTCGTGGGTTTCCTGCTTGTGTTCCTTGGAATAACGCATCACCGGTCCATTACATGTCTATAGTCATATAATAACACGCATTCGGCGAAAAAGCTGCCTCTATTTCGACTTTTGCACCCCGCCGATCATCGAAAACGTCGCCGTCGCGTGCACTGCAAGATTGCCGGCGCCGTCGCGGACGAAGCCCTCGGTGTAGCTGGTCTGGCGGCCCAGCTTTATCAGCTTCCCTTCCGCCTGGATTGTGCCTGACTTCACAGACAGCGGCCGGAGGTAGGTGAGCTTGAGGTCGAGCGTGACCGAGGCCTGGCCAACCGGCAGCATGGTCGAGATCGCACAGCCCATGGCGGTATCCAGCAGCGCCGCGGCGGTCGCGCCATGCAAAAGACCGATGGTGTTCTCGAGGCTCTCCTCGGCGTCCAGTTCCATCACGATCCGGCCGGGCTCGACCGTGGCCATTCGGAAGCCGATCAGCTTGGCCATCGGCGGCGGCGGCAGGATACCGTCGTGGATCGCCTGCATCGCCTCCATCCCGGTCATCATCGCGGCGGCCTTGGCGGCCGGTCCCGGCGTCTGCCAGTCCACCACCCGCTCCCGCCGCAAATGCGGCGCGAACAGGTCGGGAAGTTCCTGATTTCGTTGGGCGATGCCCGCAGTCATGGTCGCTCTCCGTTAGCCGATTGATTGAATGATGATCGTCATATATACTGATCCCCTCCAACAAGGGAAGGGACGCCGATGCCGAGCCCCGACTGGCGCAAGACCGCCTGCAATCTCTGCTACGTCAATTGCGGCCTCGAAGTGCTCGTCGAGAACGACCGCATCACCAAGGTGCGGGGCGACCGCGACAATCCCAAATCGCAGGGCTATCTCTGCAACAAGGCCGCGCGCATCCCCTTCTACGCCCATCACCGCGACCGCCTGACCACGCCGTTGCGTCGCCGCCCCGACGGCGGCTTCGACGCCATCGACTGGGACACCGCGATTGCGGAAATCTCGGCCAGGCTGCGCGAGATCGTAGACCGGCACGGCGGCAAGAGCCTTGCGCTCTATGGCGGCGGCGGCCAGGGCAACCATGCCGGCGGCGCCTATGCCACCGCGTTGATGCGCGCGCTCGGCTCGCGCCACGTCTTCAACGCGCTATCGCAGGAGAAGACCGGCGATTTCTGGGTCAACGGCCACATGTTCGGCAGCCAGACCTGCCACACCGCCGAGGACGTCCATCACTGCGACCTCCTCTTCGTGATCGGCGCCAATCCCTGGATCGCCCACGGCTTCCCCAACGCGCGCGACCATCTCAACGACATCCGCAAGGATCCGGACCGCAAGATGATCGTGATCGATCCGCGCCGCTCGGAGACGGCTGAGCGCGCCGACCTGCATCTGGCGGTGCGGCCCGGCGCGGACGCCTTCCTCTTGGGTGCGATCCTCGCACGCCTGGTCGAGCGCGATGCGGTGGATCATGCCTTCATCGAGCAGCACACGGCGGGCTATGCCGAGGTGAAGGACGCGCTGTCGAAGATTCCCGTCGCGCAATGGGCCGCCGCGGCCGACATCCCGCTCGACCAGATCGAGCAATGCATCGACATGATCGTTGCCGCCAAGGCGATGACTGTGCGCGTCGAGCTCGGCATCCAGCAGGGCGTCAACTCGACGCTCAATTCGTATCTGGAAAAATTGCTGATCATGCTGACCGGCAGCTTTGGCCGCAAAGGCACCAACCAGTTGCACAGCTGGCTGATACCGCTGTGGGGCAATTCGCCGAACCAGCGCTTTGCCGCCACCGACACCGAGGTTATTGGCGGCCTGCTGCCGCCCAATCTGTTTCCGGGCGCCGTGCTCGCCGATCACCCCGATCGCCTGCGCGCGGTGTGGGTCGATAGCTCCAATCCCGCGAACACCGCTTCCAATACTGCAGAAGTCGAGAAGGCGCTGCGCGCACTCGACTTCCTCGTCGTCGTCGATGTCGCCATGACCGAGACGGCGCGGCTGGCGCACTACGTGCCGCCGGCCTCCTCGCAATATGAGAAGACCGAGTTCACGCTGTTCAACTTCGAATTTCCGAGGAATTACTTCCATGTGCGGGCAGGCGTTGTCGCGCCGCTTGAAGGCACCCTGCCCGAGCCCGAGATCTACACGCGGCTGACCCGCGCGCTTGGCCTCTTGCCCGGCGACAACGCGCTGGCGCCGCTGCGCGAGGCCGCGTTCCGATCCCGCGCCGCCTTTGCCGCGGAATTGAAGGGCTTGATGGGCGCGAACCCGCAGCTCGCAGCCCTCGGCGCGCTCGTACTCTATAATACGCTCGGCGCCACCCTGCCCGACAACACCGCCGCCGCCGCGCCGCTGTGGCAGGCCGCGCAGATGGCCGCCAAGCGCTCGCCGCTGGCGGTGCGCCGCGCGCTCAATGCGCCGCGCGAAGTGCCGGACGAAATGCTTGGCGAAGCGCTGTTCGACCGCGTCGTCGGCGCGCGCAACGGCGCCGTCTTCACCGAGCACGATTATGACGACGTCTGGTCGCTGATCTCCCATCCCGACCGCAAGGTGCGCCTTGCCATCGCGCCGATGCTGGAATGGCTCGGCCGGCTCGATCCGGCCGATGCCGCCCCGCGCGGCGACTATCCCTTCGTGCTCGCCGCCGGCCAGCGCCGCATGTTCAACGCCAACCAGATATTTCGCGATCCCGCCTGGCGCCGCGACGATCCCGATGGTGCGCTGCTGATCAACGCCGCGGACCTCGACGCGCTCGGCGCCGGCGATGGCGACTGGATCGCGGTGCAGTCCGCGGCCGGACGCGTGGTGGCGCGCGCCAAGCGCGACGACAGCATGAAGAGCGGCCAGCTCGCGCTGCCGCACGGCTACGGGCAGGATTATCCCACCGCCGACGGCGAGCGGCTCAACAACGGCCCGCGGGTCAATGTGCTGACGGACAGCGGCAACCGCGATCCCATCGCCGGCACGCCGTACCACAAGCACGTCCCGGTGCGGCTGGAACGGCTCGCCGCCGCGGAAGCCGCCGCCTATGAGGCTGCCTCGCAACGCATCCATCGCAAGTCGGCCTGACCTGACGGATCAGGCCTGCGGCTACGACCCTTGACAAGGAGCGCCCTTGCCAAGGAAGTGGCACCCTGGCGCTTGCGCCCAAGGGAGCCACCAGAACGACCATGGAAATGCTCAATCCCCACTGCGGCATCGACAGGGATAGCCGCGGCGTCGTGCGTCTCGCCGTCAGCAACGCCGGCTCGCTGAATATTCTCAGCTCCGCCGTGACCGACGGGGTGCGCGAAGGCTTTGAGAAGCTCGCGACCGACAGAAGCGTTCGCGTTGTGATCCTGACCGGCCAGAGCGACAAGAGCATGATCGGCGGCGCCGACATCAAGGAGATGGCGAATCTCGACCAGAAATCCGCTGAGGCCTTCATCACCCGTCTGCGCGATCTCTGCGAGGCGATCCGCCGTTTCCCCGCGCCAGTGATCGCACGCCTGCCCGGCTGGTGCCTCGGCGGCGGGCTGGAAGTAGCCGCCGCCTGCGATGTGCGTATTGCCGCGCATGATGCGAAATTCGGCATGCCCGAGGTCAAGGTCGGCATACCCAGCGTGATCCACGCCGCGCTGTTGCCGCGCCTGATCGGTTTCGGCCGCGCCCGCTGGCTTGTCATGACGGCGGAAAATATCGATGCGCCGACTGCACTCGCCTGGGGCCTGGTCGACACCGTCGCCGCGCCCGGCGGCCTTGATGATGCGGTCGAGCATACGGTGAAGGCGCTTCTGGAGTGCGGCCCCGAAGCGCTGCGCATCCAGAAGGAGCTCTGCCGCGGCTGGGAAGAGCTGTCACTCACTGAGTCCGTCAATCGCAGCGTCAGCGAATTCGGCAAGTCATTCCTGTCAGGCGAGCCGCAGCGGATGATGGGCGGCTTCCTCAACCGCAAGCGTTAGGCCAGTAGGGTAGGCAAAGCGAAGCATGCCCGCCTTGTCTTGCGACGGTGCATGTGAAGGTGGGCACGGCACAAGTGCGCCTTTGCCCACCCTTCTGTAACGGGCCTCTATCAGTCAATCCCTTTGCGTTGTCCGGTCGCCGGGGTCTCGCTTCTGTACGGGGTCGGCGCAAGGCCGCCACCTGATGGGGTTGGAAGAGGATAGGTCGGCCAATCTACGTTCGCGTGCTTTACCAAGCGACCTGGTGGGCAACGGCCTGACCTGATCCATCGTCCCGGCGAAGGGAC
>JAKFVP010000088.1 GCA_021732175.1 Bradyrhizobium sp. | reverse complement strand
AACCCGCGCATGGCGCGCGGCCGCGGCCGCTTCGCCATCGACCGCATTCCCTATGTGATCGAGCAGGCGCTGCCGATCCTGAAGGATTTTAAGAACATCGTGCTGGTCGAGGCCAACGATCCGGTTGCTTTCTTCGCCTATCCGAACAAGCCGAGCATGCTCAAGCCTGAGGGCTGCGAGGTGCATCGCGTCACCAGCGGCGGCGAGAATTCCGTCGGCGCGCTGGAAGCGCTGGCCGCTGCGCTCGGCGCGAAGCCCGCCGACGCCGTGCCGCAGAAGCCGATGGATATCGCAAAGCCCACCGGCGCGCTGAACCACGCCAACATCGCGCAGGCGATCGCGATGGCGATCCCGGAAAACGCCATCGTGGTCGATGAGTCCATCACCACCGGCCGGCAGTTCTTCCCGCCGACCGCGGCGGCCAATCCCCATGACTGGCTGCAGAACATGGGCGGCTCGATCGGCTTCTCGCCGCCGGTGGCGACTGGCGCGGCGGTTGCATGTCCCGACCGCAAGGTGATCTGCATGGTCGGCGACGGTTCCGCGATGTACACGATCCAGGCTTTGTGGACCCAGGCGCGGGAAAGCCTCAACGTTGTCACGATTGTGTTCGCAAATCGCATCTATCAGATTCTGCGCGGCGAGTTCGACGGGGTCGGTGCCGGCGATCCCGGCCAGCGTGCGATGGACATGCTGAAGCTCGACCGGCCGACCATCGATTTCGTGGCGCTGGCCAAGGGCATGGGCGTGCCGGCCCGCGCGGTGACGACGGCGGACGAGTTCAACAAGGCGCTGGAAGAAGCCATCGCCGAGCCCGGGCCGCGGCTGATCGAGGTACAGATGTAGCGGGCTTCTCGCCCGCGTCATTGGGGGAGTGGATGCGGGCGGAACTCGAGAAGGTCATCAAGGCGATTGAAGAGTTTTACGCCCGCGAGGGCGTGCTGTTCGACAAGGACCTCGGCGAGCGCACGCTGACGCACCGCATGGCGGTGCATCTGGAACGGCAGTTCGATGGCTGGGAAGTCGATTGCGAATATAATCGCCTCGGCGAGCGCTTGCTGAAGCTGCCGCATGGTTCGATCGTTTCGACCGACGATGAACTCGGCAAGTCGATCTTCCCCGATATCGTCGTGCACCGCCGCGCTGTGCCGGAAAACCTGCTTGCGGTGGAAGTGCGCAAGGCCACCAACCACCAGCCGATCGAGCATGAGCATCACAAGCTGCGCGGACTGACCGATCCGTATCTGTGGTTCGCCTACCGCGTCGGCGTGCTGCTGGTGCTGGCCAAGGGCAAGGTGAAGTCGTCGGACGTCTATCTCGGCGGTATCATCGACAAGGAATTGTCCGACTGGTTCGCGGGACGGCTGAAGCAATTGGGCCTGGCGAGCTGAAGCGAAGGAAGGCTGGTGCAACATCGGGATCTCACCTCTCCCCAGCGGGGAGAGGTCGATTTGCGCAGCAAATCGGGTGAGGGGGCGCAGCTCTCGCGAAAGAGCGTAACCCCTCACCCGGCGCTGCGCGCCGACCTCTCCCGAAGGGAGAGGTGAATCGCGTGGTGACACATGCGGCGACAAGAACAATCGAGGGGAGGTTGACATGAAATTCACCGCATCAATCGCTGCTACGCTGCTGTTGGTGACATCCGCCTTCGCGCAAACACCCTCCATGGACGCCGCGCTGCAGGCGCTGCTCGCTAGTCCAAAGGTCGTGAAAACGCTCGACGACATCAAGGCCGACGACGCCCGTGCGCTGGAAGAGCAGAAGCGCATCACCGAAATCCCGGCGCCGCCGTTCAAGGAGAAGGTGCGCGGCGAATACTACCTGAAGCGCATGCAGGAGCTCGGCCTGAAGGACGCTGCCATGGACAGCGAGGGCAATGTCATTGCGCTCCGCAAGGGTACCGGCGGCGGACGTCCGAAGCTGGTGGTCTCGGCGCATCTCGACACGGTGTTCCCCGAGGATGTCGATGTCACCGTGAAGGAAGAGGACGGCGTCATCAACGCGCCCGGGATCGGCGATGATTCCCGCGGGCTCGCCGCGCTGCTCTCGCTGGTCAAGGCAATGAACGAGAATTCCATCGGCACCGTCGGCGATCTCCTCATCGTCGGCACTGTCGGCGAGGAAAGCTTGGCAATCTGCGCGGCGTCAAGGCGCTGTTCAGGGATCACCGGGATATCGACGGCTTCATCTCCATCGATGGGCTGGGCATCAGCCGTGTCGTCAACCAGTCCACCGGCAGTCATCGCTACGAGATGATCTTCAAGGGCCCCGGCGGTCACTCGTTCCAGGAGTTCGGCCTGCCCAGCGCGATCCACGCCATGGGCCGCGCCATTGCGAAAATCTCCGAATTGCAGCCGCCGTCCGAGCCGAAAACCACCTTCACCGTCGGCACCGTCAAGGGCGGAACCTCGGTGAACGCCATTGCCGGCGAGGCGAGGATGGCGGTCGACATGCGTTCGAACTCGACCGAAGAGTTGCTCAAGCTCGAGGAGAAGCTGCTCGATCTCGTCAAGCAGGCGGTTGCCGACGAAAACAGGCGCTGGAACAGCGACAAGATTTCGGTCGAAATAAAACTGATCGGCGACCGCCCCGCCGGCATCGTGTCGATGGATTCGCCGATCGTGCAGGCGACGCAGCGCACGGTCGCCACGATCTCACGCGGGCCGAAGGTCACTTTCGCGGGCTCCTCCACCGATTCCAACATCGCAATGTCGCTTGGGATTCCGGCCGTCACCATCGGCGGCGGCGGCGAGGGCGGCAACTGGCACTCGCGCAACGAATGGTACAAGCCGACAAACGCCTGGATGGGCCCGCAGAACGCGTTGCTCACGGTGCTGATGCTGAGCGGCCTCGACGGGGTGACGAAGCCGGCGCTAGCGGTGCGGCAGGCGGGGAAGTAACGTTGTAGGATGGGTAGAGCGAAGCGAAACCCATCGCTTGATCGTTTCGGACGACAGTTGATGGGTTTCGCTGCGCTCTACCCATCCTACGGGATTGGAAAATAACTGCCGCTACACGGCGCGCCGCACCCGCGCGAGTGCGATGCCGAGACGGCGTCCGACCAGCAGGCCGATCACCACGATCAGGCACCACACCGGCAGGAAGAAGAAGGTCAGGATGCCCGCGTCCTCCGGCTCGGTCATCAGCAGCCATTTGACGATGCCGACCGGCGCGAACAGGCCGACCGCGCCGCCGATGGTGGTCATGACCCAGACCAGGATCTTCTGCGGCGACATCGGCGCCTTCACTTCCGGAACAGAATGAGCGCTTCGCGATAGAGATTGGCGAACGAGATCATCAGCGCGCTGCCGAGCGCGAACATGGCAAAGCGGTGATAATCGTCGGCGGTGAGCGGTTCGAACTCAAAGTAGGGCGGCATGAACGCCCACCACACGACCGGGATGGTCAAGAGGGTCACGAACACGCCGGCCGGAGCGCCTGCCACCAGGCTCGACACCAGAACCGCCGGAAAGAAGGAGGCGAAGTAGAGTTTTGCGCCGAAAATGGCAAACACTTCCTGGATCGATGCGGCGAGCGTAATCGCCAGCACAGCCGCCAGGAACGCCGACGGCGACCACGGCCTCACTCTCAGGATCACATTGCGCATCGAGCGCCCCCGGCTATCCTTCCCGCCCGGGAACAAACTACCGGAGTACAGGCGGAAACGGAAGCACCCACCGCGGTGCCGGCAGGGCGGCAAGCAACCGTAACGGGCTAATGTTAATGACGGCCGCCTGCCGCCTTGCGCTGCCAAACAGCCCCTGTAATCTGATGAAAACACGGGGAAAAAAGACCGATGGGGGGAGTTCTGGAGGGGGTGCGCGTCCTCGATTTCGGGCGCTATATCGCTGGCCCCTATTGCGCGGCCCTGCTGGCCGAGTTCGGCGCCGAGGTCATTCGCGTCGAAAAGCGCGACGGCAGCGAGGACCGCTTCGTGGCGCCGGTCGGCCCCGGCGGCGAGGGCGCGCTGTTCCTGCAGATCAACCGCAACAAGAAGTGCATCACGCTCGATCCGATGAAGCCGGAAGGGCAGGAGGTGATGCGCCGGCTGATCAAGACCGTGGACGTGGTCATCGCCAACCTGCCGCCGCAGACCCTGCGCGCGATGAAGCTCGACTACGACTCGCTGAAGGCGATCAAGCCGGACATCATCCTGACGACCGCCACCGCTTTCGGCGGGCCGGGCCCGTGGTCGGATCGCGTCGGCTTCGACGGCATCGGGCAGGTCATGTCGGGTGCGGTGTACATGACCGGCGCCGGCGATCCGCCTTACCGGGCTGGCGTAGCCTGGGTCGATTTCGGCACCGCGCTGCATCTGGCGTTCGGCACGCTCGCCGCCCTGATGGAGCACGGCAAGAGCGGCCGCGGGCAGATCGTCGAGGGTGCGCTGCTGCACACCGCACTCTCTTTCACCAATGCCACCTTGATCGAGCAGGCCGTCATTGCCGCCAACCGCGTGCCGACAGGCAATCTCGGTCAGACCGCGGCGCCCGTCGACATCTACCGCACCAAAGACGGCTGGGTGCTGTGCCAGGTGACGGGCCATCCGCTGTTCATCCGCTGGGCGAAGTTGATGGGCGAAGAGGAGCAGTGGCTGAACGATCCCCGGTTTGCCGACGACCTCAAGCGCGGCGAGAACGGGCCCATCATCAGCGCGCGGATGGCGCGCTGGTGCGCCGAGCGCACGAGTCAGGAAGCCGTCGACACGCTGGGCAAGGCGATGATTCCCGCCGGTCCCGTGCTGAGCCCGCAGCAGGCGCTCGATCACCCGCACATCCGCGCCGCCGGCTTCCTGCAGGAAATCGATTATCCGGGCTTGCCGAAGTCCGCCCCGGTCGCGCGCGCCGCGATCCGCCTGTCGGAAACCCCAGGCGAAATCGCCTCGCGTCCAC
>JAKFVP010000089.1 GCA_021732175.1 Bradyrhizobium sp. | reverse complement strand
ATGGCGCCAATTACGGGCGCTCGGCCATACCGTTTCGGCCGTCGGTTCCGGCTTTCGTTCTGCCACGCCGCTGATGCTGGTGCCTGCGCTCATACGGGCCACTTGCGGCGCCCGCATCCGATGGTGGCTGGCGATGCCGGCACTCGCGCTGCTGGTCCTTGCCGGCGGCAACCAGGTCGCTGCCGAGCCGGATAGTGCCAAGGGCACGGTCGATGTCAGCGTCTTTGCCTTGCCCGACGACGATGAGGGCGCCGGCGCTTCGCAGCCAGCATTGCAGGCGCCCGTCCTCAAGCCGTTGTCGCCGGCCGACTTGCCGCCTTCCAACCCGCTGATGGGGAGCTTTCCGCGCACGAGCATCGCGTTCAACCGCGACTGGCGGGCCGCGCGCAATGAGTATCGCGCGATCATTGACCGCGAAGCCCTTGCTTTCGGTTTGCCGCCCGCGCTGGTCGACGCGGTAATGGCGGTGGAGAGCCGCTACAATCCGGCCAGCGTCGGAATGGACGGTGAGGTCGGGCTCATGCAGGTCATGATCCCGACCGCTCGCATGCTCGGTTTCACCGGAACGCCATCGGAACTCGCACGTCCTGAAGTCAACGTCCACTACGGCGCGAAATATCTTGCCGGGGCGTGGCGTCTCGCCGGGGGAGATCTGTGCACCGCTGCGATGAAATACCGCGCCGGACATGGCGAGACACGATTCTCGTTCCTGTCTGTGGATTACTGCGTGCGCGTGCGCGGGCATCTTGCCGCAAACGGAGTTGCGGTCAGCGGTCCGGTACCGCAGCCGACCTTTGGCACTCGCGGCGGGCAAGCCCGCAGCGGCCGGCCGGTATCCAGCGCTGCCGCGGTCAACTTCGCGGCGCTGAACACGCGCCTGCGCGCATTGACGGATCGAAAGTAGCCGCACGATTCAAATTGACGTTTGGCGCGACGGCGTTTTGGATCAAGCAGAGCGCCGGCGCGCCGGTGTCTTCCCCACGTATTACGGCATGGACGTGGTGGGCCGGGCCTTGCGCCGCCGCCGGCCTGTCGCGGCAGGTCGTTCCCTGACAAGAGCGCGTCCGATCGCCTGCCAGCACTTCACGGCGTCACGGTAGGCGCCTTCATGAGCCGGACTCCTGGCGCGCCAATCCATCAACTGCTCGGCGTCTGCAAGTGTCGCTTCGCCGGATTTCAGGCGCACAATCCACGCCGCTGCTTCACGGACCAATGGGGCCAGGCGATCGGGTCGATCGTTTCGTGTTTTCACGGTCCAGCGCTTTCCCGCTCAAGCCGGTCGCCAGCGGTTCACCCCGAACGACACGTCCTTGAACGTAAGACGATCCGGAACGGCGAAAAGCGAATTTGTCGGGTGGCAAGCGTTTCATGCGTTCGGCGCAATGCTCGATCGCCTGCTTGAGGTCGGTCTCGACCGTCCGCACGGTGACCCCCAGACGTTCTGCGACCTCGCGGTTGGGAAGTCCTTCGATGCGCGAGAGGATCAGCACGCGTCGCCGGCGCTCGGGCAGTTCTGCGATCGCGCGTTTGAGCAATTCGACTTCGGAACGGTCCTCGATCACCCTGGCGGCGTTGGGCCGATCATCCGGTATGTCGAGGAGGCCATCGACTTCGTCGACGGTGAGGCGGCGGCCTTCGGCGCGTCGCCTGTCGGTGGCGATATTGAGCGCGATGCGGAGCAGATAGGCCTTCGGACTGCGTACTGTCCCGATCTCGCTGATCCCCTCGAGACGGAGATACGTCTCCTGCAGAACGTCCGAGGCAAAGTCCGCCGAGCCAAGGCGCCGCGTCAGGCGCCTGTCGAGGTCGTTGTAATCGGCGAGCAGCAAGTCTCGCAGAACTGTTATGTTATTATTACGCATATCCAACGCCCCGCAGCCCTGTTTTGCGAGGACCGTAGTTATCGCGGGCAACGATATTGTGACGACAGTTTGACCGGTCATGATACCGTTTGTTATGTTGCAAGAAATCATCACATAGCATCCGGACACCATAACAAGCGAATGCGAGAATCTTTTCGCTGGGGCGATGCGCGCAGCGTCTACCGGGTGAGAACGATGGATCGGCACGCGCCGGTCACGGCTCGGGCTGCCCTCAAGGGTGTGCGCGGTCGCGATGGGATGACCGACAAGCGAAGATGTCGAGGGCGGCGTGAAATCTTATGGTGTCAGCGGATGGCCGGCGTTGCGAAAGCATCGCGATCGATGGTGGCCATCGCCCGTCTGGCTATGTTTTCCGGCAGGTCGTGCGCCGGCGCGGCGGATAGCAGCCTGTTGCCTGGCCTTATGGGCAATCGTCCCGGAACGGGCGGTCGCGAAGCCGGAGTCTGGCGCGGCGGCGAGCAAGCCGGCGGCGCCGGCACTGCAGCGGTCCAACGCCAAGGGCAATTCTCCCGCCGCCAAGCCGGCAAGTGCAGCCGCTGCGCCGCCACTCCGGTTCGATATCGATGAGTATCGTATCGAGGGCGCCGACAGCCTGCCGCAGATCGAGATCGAAGCCGCGGTGTACCCGTTCCTCGGCCCGAGACGTACCTCGGACGACGTCGAGAAGGCGCGCGCCGCGGTGGAGAAGGCGTATCACGACAAAGGCCTTCAAACCGTCGCCGTCGCCGTGCCGCAGCAGGATGCACAGCGCGGCTTCATCGTTCTCAAGGTCACCGAGAATCGCGTTGGACGATTGCGGGTCAAGAACTCACGCTACTTCGATCTCGCCGACATCAAGAAGAATGCGCCTTCGCTCAAGGAAGGAAGCCTCCCGGATTTCAAGGAGGTGACAAAGGACATCGTGTCGCTCAACCGATGGCCCGACCGTCGCGTCACGCCGTCCTTGCGGGCGGGCATCACGCCCGGAACCGTCGATGTCGACCTCAATGTCGAGGACACATTGCCGCTGCACGCCAGCGCCGAACTCAACAATCGGCAGAGCCCCAGCACGACGCCGCTGCGTTCGATCTATTCAATTCGTTACGACAACTTGTGGCAACTCGGCCACTCGATGACCGTGACCTATCAGGAGGCGCCGCTCAACCGCAAGGACGCCATGGTCATCTCCGGTTCCTACATGGCGCGGACCGATTACGACTGGCTGAACGTTCTCCTCTACGGCCTCAAGTCCGACAGTTCGGTTGCGACGGTCGGCGGGGCCAACGTGATCGGCCCCGGCGAGGTGATTGGCGGGCGTGCGGTTATGACGCTGCCGACCAAGGGCGAACTGTTCCACACGCTATCGCTCGGCATCGATTACAAGCACTTCGCGCAGACGCTGAAGCTCGGCAGCGATGCATTCGACTCTCCGGTCACCTATGCTCCACTTGTCGCCAGCTACGGCGCAACCTGGCAGGGCGACGGCCGGCTGACGCAACTCAACGCCTCGATCACGGCGGGCCTGCGCGGGATCGGCAGCAACCCGGAGGAGTTCGACGCCAAGCGGTTCAAGGCGACCGGCAGTTTCATTCATCTGAACGCGGACGTGTCGCATACGCACGAACTGCCCGAAGGCTTCCAGTTGTTTGCCAAGATGCAGAGCCAGGTAGCCGATCAGCCCCTGGTGTCGAGTGAACAGTTCAGCATTGGCGGCCAGGATACGGTGCGCGGATATCTGGAATCCGAGGTGCTCGGCGATTACGGCATTGTCGGCACGCTTGAACTGCGCTCGCCGAACCTCGGGACATATTTCGAGCAGAAGCTGGAGAATCCGCTCGGCCAGCCGATCAAGTTCAACGCGTTCGATGACTGGCGCTTCTTCGCCTTCGTCGATCTCGGCCGCGCGAGGATCCACGAGCCGCTGCCCGAGCAGCAATCGCAATTCGATCTCGCAAGCTACGGCGTCGGGACGCGGATGAAGACGCTGAAGCACTTCAACAGCTACTTCTTCGTCGGGATGCCGCTCATCAGCCAGCAAGTGACGGTCGCCCACCATCCAAGGGTCGGGTTTCGCGTCTGGGGAGAGTTCTAATGCCGGTCAGCCGCTGCAAATCACCCCGTGCTTTGAACTGGAGCGGGCCGGCGTTGCTCGCCTTCGTCATGCTGGTCGCCGCGCTGTGGCCAGCGCCGGCGGCTGCGTGGTGGAACGACCAATGGAGCCTGCGCAAGAAGATCACCATCGATACCGGTGCTTCGGGCGCAGGTGTCAGCGATGCCATCGGCACCGCGCCGATCCTGGTACGCCTGCATGTCGGCAACTTCCGTTTCGGCGCGGCCAAGGAGGACGGCGGCGATCTTCGCTTCATCGCGGCTGACGACAAGACGCCGCTCAAGCACCACGTCGAGAAGTACGATTCGCTGCTGGGCGAGGCGCTGCTTTGGGTCAGCATCGCCGACATGAAGCCGGGGACCAAGAACGAGATCTGGCTCTACTATGGAAACCAGAAGGCACCGGCCGCGGTCGATGCCAAGGGAACATACGATCCGGATACGCTGCTGGTTTATCACTTCGCGGACCGCGGCACGCCGGCGCAGGACATCTCGGCCTGGGCGAACAGCGCGCAAACGGTGGTGCCTGCCGCCGACGGCGCCATCATCGGGCAAGGCGCGCGGCTGGATGGACAGACCGCCCTCACGCTGCCCGGCTCGCCATCGCTGGTCGTCGCCGAAGGTGGCGAAATGACCTGGTCGATCTGGCTCAAGATGACGGCAGCGCAACCCCGGGCCGTGTTGTTCTCCCGATCCGAAGGCCAGAGCGGATTGATCATCGGCCTGGATAATGGTGTGCCGTTTGCCGAAGTGAGCAATGGCGGCAGCACCCAGCGCTCCGGCGAGGGTGCGCCGATCACGCCGGGGACATGGCGTCATCTCGCGCTTGTCGCCAAAAGCGGTCAGGTCACGCTGTACGTCGACGGCAATCCCTTCTCAACGCTGGCGGCGGCGCTGCCGACCATGGCGGGCGTGTCGTATC
>JAKFVP010000236.1 GCA_021732175.1 Bradyrhizobium sp. | reverse complement strand
GGCTGATCCCGAGCACCAGAATCCGCTCCAGCAGGTCCTTGTAGTTCACCCCGTCGTGCTTCGCCGCCGTCGCGAACTCCTCGCTCCTGGCGATTTCGGGATTCGGGTTGGCTTCGATGAAATACGGCACGCCGTTGGCGGAGAGGCGGAAGTCGATGCGCGCGTAGCCGTCGAGGCCGAGCGTGCGGTAGATGCGTTTTGCGGTGCGCTGGATGCGCGCGTAGAGCTCCGGTGACAGATCCTTGGCCGGGCCGTCGACGATGCCGACGCGTTCCTGGTATTCGACGTCGTGCTTGGCCTTTTGCGTCGCGATCTGCCGCGAGCCCTGCCCGCCGAGGCTGCCGAATTTCAATTCCCACACCGGCAGCACGCGCAGGCGGTTGTTGCCGATCACGCCGACATAGAGTTCGCGCCCCTCGATATACTGCTCGGCGATCGCGGCGGTCTTGATCTTCTCGTGAATGAAGGCGACGCGCTCGGCCAGCTTCTCGTCGGTATCTACGATCGAAGCCTGCGAGATGCCGAACGAGCCGTCCTCGTTCAGGCTCTTGACGATCAGCGGCAGCGCCAGGCGCGCGGGCCGCTTGACCTTGCGGCGGATCGGAAACACCGCGAAGGCCGGCACCGGAATGCGGCGATGGTGCACCAGCGTCTTGGACACGTCCTTGCCGCGCGCCAGAATGAGCCCGCGCGGGTTGCAGCCGGTGTAGGGGATCTTCATCAGCTCGAGGAAGCTCGCGATGTGCTGGTCGTACGCAGTCGCGTAGTGGAATTCCTCCAGCAACTGGAAGACCACATGCGGCTTGAAGCTCTCGATTTCGTCGCGGATCGGGCGGATCTCCTCCTGCACGCCGAGCGGGCGCACATCGTGGCCGGCCGCACGCAAGGTGCTGACGACGTCGAACTCCGTCTTCCACGCGCTGATCTCCTGCGCGGAATAGCCTTCCTTGGAGTCCGGGGGCACGCAGTCCGGGTGCATCAGAACTAAAATGCGCAGGCGTCTCATAGCGCGATCCATTTGCGCCGCGATGGGCCAAATAGCGCGTGCATGGTCTTGGCGGTCAACAGGATTGTGAAGTTGACCACAAGCTTTCGTTCCGAGCCGGGCGCGCGCAGACCGAGCTCGCGGCAGCGCGAGATCATGTCGTCGAGAACGGCATCGAGCGTGAGCTGGTTCTCGCCGGTCCAGCGCGCGATCTGCTGGCGGACCTGCGCGCGGTGGCGGCGGATGAACGAGGCCGCCGGCTGCGCCCGCCGGTGCCGCGGATCGTCGGAAAAGAGACGAATGAGATCGCGGTCATAGGTCTTCGGCGGCGTGAATTCGTAGAACGCCTGCTTCTTCCTGTAATGCTCGGCGAGCGTCCTGGAGAGCTTCGAGAGCGGATCGACACGCTCCCGCGTCACCGCCGGCGGGCGCTTGCCTGCGATCTCGCCCATCAGCTCGTCGACATATTCGAGCTTCTTCAGCGCCGGCCAACCGGCATAGCGCGTGCGCCAGCTCGAGCGCGGCCGCAGCCACACCGCAAAGGTCTCGGCAAAGTCCTCGTCCGGATGGCTCTGCGCGTACCAGCGCCTGAGATGCTGGACATAGCGCCGGCTGGCCGGATTGGGTTTGTAGTAGAGCGGGTAATGTTTCGACGACGCGCCGAACAGTCTCTGCCATTTGCGGCGGCGCTGAAACTGGTAGGCATGCTGCATGGCATGGCCCATCTCGTGGCGGAGAATCGCCATGCATTCGGACCAGGTGCCGGCCTCGACCTCGAGCATCATCTTCTTCTCGAGCTTCATCAGCCGCGGATGGGCCAGATAAAACGGCACGGCAATGCCGGGCACGCCCGCCGGCGAAAACCATTCGCTCGACAACCATACATGCGGACGCAGCCGGATGCCCTTGGCTTCGAGCTCCTCATGCAGCGCGGCGATACAATCCTCGAGCCAGGTGCCCTCGATCCTGACCCTCAGGCTGGAGAGGCGTTTCTTGAGCAACTCCTCATTGGACAGCTTCTCCCAGGCATATTTCCGGCGCGGCATCGGCATTCCGTAAATCGTAAAATACAATGACGAAATGGTGTCACAGGACGGCGCGGGCTACAACCGCCAGATGTTCGCAGGCGGGCAAGAAAGGCCGTCGGAGCGGCTCGCTACTCACGCCAGCGCAGTTGATTTGAGGGCCCGTCAAGGCTTTACGAAGGCAAGCACTCGATCCCAAGTGAGCACACGAAAATTCATCGCGTAGTAGAAGAGATTTTCGCGAACCGACAAAGAGAGCCGGGCTTTTCTTATTTCGGCGGCGTTAGCAGCCCCCTTCAACATGCGATCATTCGAACGGCCAATAATGATGCCGCCGATCCTGACATTTCGATAATCCAGTATCCCGAACCGTTGCCTAAATAATTGATCCGACTGAGCTTGCGTAACGTAGTGCAACAACTGATTCTCGGCCTTGATGAACTCGTGTGTAGGCCTACACCGATTGGCGTTGTCGTCGTACTCAAAAAGGTAGGCCTGAGGGGCTTTCAGTTCCCAAATATAGGCGCATTCAATCTCGTTGTTCTGATCATCGAGAAGCGTAGCGGATACAACGAAGTCAGTCGAACCGAAGTAGTTCCTGTCCTCGGCGCCGACGGCAAGTTTTACAGGAGTTCCCGGTACTAACAAAGCAGCCGCGTGATGCAGGTATTTCGCGCATTTCAATTCGGTCTGCCCATCGCTTGTCTGAACCAAGGCTTCGAATTGAGAGAATTCCTGGCCATCAATCGCCAAGTGCCACCTATGATCTTATCATAAGTTGCCGAGCAATAAGCCCATCAAACCATTTATAAAAAGTCTCAGCGGTAATGTTGTTACCGAAGCGAACAATGTAAAGCGTACCCTCTATCTTCCAGTGGTGCGTACCACCTGCATCTCTCCACTCAACGGAGATTCGGGCCAAAGCCACAGCGGAGTCCCGCGCCAACGAGAACACGCACCCTTCGCCAGCGTCGAACTTGCGATCTTCAAGAGCATTTTTCTCGTTATCATCTAGAATCTCGATGCTTCCATCGACTCCCGCACCAGCAAGTAATCTGGGAAACGGATTCCCGAACTCACTTTGGCGCCCCTCCGACGCCTCCAACTCGTCTTTCTTTCCGACTTGCAGAATAAGATGGTCGCCTATCTCCCACAACTGGTCGACAATTTCCGTCGTGCCAAAAGTGCGAATCAATGTTTCTGAGGGCGCTCGCTTCAGGCGCGTATCGAGAATGTTTCTGAATTGTCGATGCGCTTGCTCTCCTAGAGTCGGCAGCCCCAACAGTTGACGCTGCAGCATCGATTCGAGCATCTGCTCAAGTTTGGTAACGCCGACTGTTCCCTTGGACCACTCCAAGTCAGCCGCTTCGAGTGCGTCGTAATATGGTCCCTTATCATTGGCAATTTGCTCAGGAATCGTTGGCGTTCCTGGCAGGAGGCTATCGAGCTTTATGCTCATAACCAGATACGAAACCGCTCTGGCCGTTCTGCCATTTCCGTCTGAAAATGGGTGAATCCAGTTCAGCTTCCATAGGAGATAAGCCGCCAAGTGCATAGCACTTCGACTTTCCCAATTTTCGTTGACGTATTTGCACAACTCGGCGATCTCATCAGCGACCATAAATGGTTCTGGAGGAGCATGCTTGCTCCCACTGATAGAAACGGCCGTATTTCGAAATGTGCCAGCCAACGGATGGATGCCACGCAGCGCCGCTTCCTGCAAACGCAAGATGATGTGCGATTTTAATGCAAACGGCTTATTGTTGGGCCCGATGTGATCCTGGATCATTTCCAGAACCAACTCAAACTGTAGCACGCCATTCTTAGCTTCTTGGCGCGCCCGTTCGATGGGATCTACGATCAAGTCCTTCTGTTCGGCTTGACTATGCCGATCAGTATTCATTTTGCCGTTTTCTGCGCTTCGCTCTGACTGTCCGCTTCATCGACCATTTCGCGCGTAATCTGGTCATTTTCAATGTAAGTATTGCCATATACGAAGCTTCTTCGGTGCTCCCGGAGCTCGGAAGAATTCATCGTTATTTTGCGCGCGCGCTCAACTAGAGCCAACAATCGATCAGTCATCGACATCCCCTCGAAGCAGTGACGATATTCTTAACGTACCTGAGGTTCGTTGACCAGCTATTGTTATGGCCGAGCGATCAAACGATGATCGCAAGGACCGTTAACGCTTTGTAAGGCTTCTCAGTTATCCAGGAAGCTCCGCAGCTTGCGGCTCCGGGACGGATGCTTCAGCTTGCGCAACGCCTTGGCCTCGATCTGGCGGATACGTTCGCGGGTGACCGAGAACTGCTGGCCGACTTCTTCCAGCGTGTGGTCGGTGTTCATGCCGATGCCGAAGCGCATGCGCAGCACGCGCTCCTCGCGCGGCGTGAGCGAGGCCAAAACGCGCGTGGTGGTCTCGCGCAGATTGGACTGGATCGCCGCATCGATCGGCAGGATCGCGTTCTTGTCCTCGATGAAATCGCCGAGATGCGAATCCTCTTCGTCGCCAACCGGCGTTTCCAGCGACAGCGGCTCCTTGGCGATCTTCAGGACCTTGCGCACCTTCTCCAAGGGCATGCCGAGCTTTTCGGCGAGCTCCTCTGGCGTGGGCTCGCGGCCGATCTCGTTGAGCATCTGCCGCGACGTGCGCACGATCTTGTTGATCGTTTCGATCATGTGCACGGGGATGCGGATAGTGCGGGCCTGGTCGGCGATCGAGCGGGTGATCGCCTGCCGGATCCACCAGGTGGCGTAGGTCGAGAACTTGTAGCCGCGGCGGTACTCGAACTTGTCGACCGCCTTCATCAGGCCGATGTTGCCTTCCTGGATCAGGTCGAGGAACTGCAGGCCGCGGTTGGTGTACTTCTTGGCGATGGAGAT
>JAKFVP010000428.1 GCA_021732175.1 Bradyrhizobium sp. | reverse complement strand
CCGAGCGGACGCACCCGCATGCGCAGCCAGCGGCCCTGGCCGCCGTCGGTCCCGGCAATGCGGACCTCTTCCTGCTGGCGCTTGCCCTCGCGCGCCGCCTTGAGCAGGCGGAACACGGCCTCGGACACATCGGGGTTGCCGATGAAAACGCGCTCGACGGGGCGGACGTCCTGCCGGCTGGTGGCGCCGGTCAGCGTGAGATAAGCCGCGTTGGAATAGACCACGTTGCCGCGGGGATCGGTGACCGCGAGGCCGTCATAGGCAAGGTCGGCGATGCGGCTGATGATGGGGTTGTCGGCGTTGCGGTCGGCGAAGCGGATGATCCCGGCGGCAAAGGCGAACAGATTGAACAGCCCGACCATCGCCAGCACCGCCAGCAGCCCGAGGATATAGGGCTGGGCATGAACGCGGCCGAGTGTCATCAGGGCCACGGCGACCCCAACCAGGCCGGCGGCCACCAGCAGCACCAGGATGATGCTGCCCCGGCGCGCCGGCTCATGGACGGCAACCGGCTCGGGCGGGAATTCGTTGTTCGTCTCGGCGGACATATAGAGAGACACAGGTGAGCGCTTTCGCTGATTCATCAAGTGCCTGAATCGGACCGGTAAACGCAAGCCCGTCAGGCGGTTATTCGGTGTTTTACAGGTACTTGGAGGCGAAAACCCGCTCCTAGCGCCGGGAAAACCCGCGCTTGAGCCGCATCACGAAGCCGATGACCTCGGCCACCGCATGGTAGTGCTCGACCGGAATCTCCTCGTCGATGTCGACGCTGGCATAGAGCGAGCGCGCCAGCGGCACGTTCTCGACGATCGGGATGTCGTGCTCTTTGGCGATCTCCCGGATCTTGAACGCGATGTTGTCGACGCCCTTGGCGACGCAAACCGGCGCCGCCATGCCGCGGTCGTAGGCCAGCGCCACCGAATAGTGGGTCGGGTTGGTGATGACGACGCTGGCCTTGGGAACCGCGGCCATCATGCGCTTCTTCATGCGCTGCTGGCGCAACTGCCGGATGCGGCCCTTGATGTGCGGATCGCCTTCGGACTGTTTGTACTCCTCCTTCATCTCCTGCAGCGACATCTTCTGCCGCTCATACCACTGCCGGTACTGGAAGAAATAATCGGCGATGGCGACCGCCGCGAGCATGGCAACCACCGCGCCCATCAGGTGCGTGGTCAGGCCCATGCTGACGCCCATCAGCGACGCCGGATCGAAATGCACCATGGCTTCGAGCCGATGGCGCTCCGGCCACAGCACCACGGTCATGACCGCGCCAAGCGCGATCAGCTTGAACAGGCCCTTGAGAAAATTGGCCAACGCCTGCTTGCCGAAAACGCGCTTGAAGCCGGCGCCGGGCGAAATCTTGCTGAGTTTCGGCTTGAGCGATTCCGCAGACCACACCAGCCGGTGCTGGATCATGTTGCCGGCAATGGCGGCCAGCATCAGCAGGAGGAAGGGAATGCCGACCGCGGCGATCAGCGCGAATTCGAGGCTTGCCAGCAGCGCCATCAACCCCGGCCCGTCGGTGCGGATCATCCAGGAATTGGCGATCAGGTTCCGCAGCGGCACGAGAATGCCGCTGCCCATCGAGCCCGAGAAAATCGACAGCGCCAGCGTCGCGCCGCCCATGATGAACCAGGTGTTGACCTCCTGACTTTTGACGACGTCGCCCTTTTCAAGCGCATCGTCGAGACGTTTTTGGGTAGGGTCTTCTGTGCGCTCGGTATCGTCCTCGGCCATCGATCACCTCATTTGAGCGGCGTGAGCTGGTGCATCACGCCGATGAAGTAATCGATGAAGGCTCCCATGAGCGCCGATATGACCAGCCCCAGGATCAGGAAGCCCGCGACAATCGAGAGCGGTACGCCGACGAAATAGACCTGCATCTGCGGCATCAGCCGCGCCAGGATGCCAAGCCCGATATTGAAGACGAGGCCGAACACCAGGAACGGCGCCGAGAGCTGCAGGCCGATCTTGAACGCCGCAGTGAAGGCGCGCGTCGCCAGCGCCGCGACGTCGCCGCTCGGAAACACCTCGCCGGGCGAAAAGATCTTGTAACTCTCGTTCAACGCCGCGATCACGAGGTGATGGCTGTCGGTGGCGAACAGCAGCGTCAGCCCGAGCATGGTGAGGAAATTGCCGATCAGCAGGCCCTGCTGCCCCTGCGTCGGATCGACCGCGGTGACGAAGCCGAGGCCGAGCTGTTGCGCGATCACGGAACCCGCCACCGCCAGCGCCGACAAGGTCACCCGGGCGGTCGCCCCCAGCACGATGCCGATGATGATCTCGTGCAGCATCATCACCATGAGCGGCGTCAGCGAGCTCATGTCGATCTGGTAGGCGGTGCGGTGCAGCGGCAGGATGATCAGCGTCAGCAGCAGCGCGATCGAAAGCTTGATGCGGGTCGGGATGTTGGTCTCGCCGAATCCCGGCAACAGCATCACCATCGCGCCGATGCGGGCAAACACCAGCATGAAGGTCGCGGCGAGCGCTGGCAGGAGCGAGATGTCGACACGCATGACTCATGGAGAGTGCATCATCCGCCGATGATTCGCGACGATATCCGCAGCATGTGGGAGTGCATGGAATCGGCCATGAACGGCAGCGCCAGCAGCATTGTCACGAATATCGCGAGGATTTTCGGCACGTAGATCAGCGTCTGTTCCTGGATCTGGGTCAGCGCCTGGAACAGCGACACCACGACGCCGACCACGAGGCCGACCACCATCAGGGGCGACGACACCACCACAATGGTCCAGATCGCGTCACGCGCGACGTCGAGGGTTTCGGGGCCGGTCATTTCAGGCTTCCTTCCGCAATCCGGATACAAACGCCAATGTCGTTGCGATGAGAGCAAGCGACGACGCAATCCACGCTTCGAGCCGCGTCATGGCTCGCCTGGTGTCGCTTGCGATGACAGGCTCAGCCATTGTTCAACCCCTGCTAAATCGGCATCCGCATGATGTCTTCGTAGGACTGGATGACGCGGTCGCGCACCGAGACGAGCGTCGAGACCGCGACGTCGGTTTCCGCCACCGCCGTCACCACGTCCATCACATTGGCCTTGCCCGAGGCCATCGACATGGTCTGGGCGTCGGACTTCTTGCCGGCCTCGGCGACGCTGCTGATGGCATCTTTCAGGACCGAACTGAAGGAGGGACCGCCCGCCTCGCTGGCCTTTCCGGCACCGGGCTGCTCGATGAGCTTGGCAAGATTGGCATAGGCATTGGCGGCGACTGTCGGTGAAGCCATGTTGCAAACTTTCCTGTTCAGGCCTTGAGAATGTCGAGGGTGCGCTGGATCATCCGGCGCGTCGCACTGATGATGTTGAGGTTCGCCTCGTAGGAACGCTGCGCCTCCCGCATGTCGGTCATTTCGACCAGCGGATTGACGTTCGGGTATTTCACGTTGCCTGCGGCATCCGCTGCGGGATTGCCAGGCTCGTTCTTGACGCGGAACGCCGTCGTGTCGTTGCGCACGCGGCCGAGCGTCACGACCTTGGCGTCGAGCGAGCGGTCGAGCGCGGAGGTGAAGCTCGGAATCTTGCGCCGGTAGGGCTCGCCGCCCGCGGTCAGCGCCGTCGAATCGGCGTTGGCGATGTTTTCCGAGATCAGACGCATGCGGCCCGCCTGGGCGCGCAGGCCCGACGTCGCGATGTTCATCGATTTCAGGAAGTCGCCGGTGTCACTGGCCATCATCAGCTCCTTTCATTCCGCCTCAGCGCTTGCCGATCGCGGTCTTGATCAGGCCGAGGCTGCGGCTGTAGAGCGAGGTCACCGCCGCGTAGTCCATCTGGTTGGCGGAAACCTTCAGCATCTGGTCCTCGAGATTGACCGAGTTGCCCGCGGGGCGGGTCAGGAAGCCGCTGCGTCCGCCGTCATGGGCGAAACTCGGGCCCGGATTGGAGGAGCCCATGTGGCTGACGGTGGTCTTCGTCATCGCCAGCGTCGTCATGCCTTCGACGCCGCCACCCTTCTGGTCGAATTTCGGCTCGACGAGGTCGCGGGGGCGGAAGTTCGGCGTCGAAGCGTTGGAGACGTTTTCGGCGAGCACCCGCTGCCGCTCCTGGTGCCACTGCATCTTGGTGCGCAGCGCCGCGAGCATCGGCAAATCGTTAATGGCCATCAGCCTTCCGCTCCCCCGTTGCCCCAAGGCGGGACGCCCGAGGTAGGCAGAATTTGCCGCCTGTATGGTTAACAACCGGTTAAGAATCGGCGCCCGAGTGGCAGCGGAGTGCAAGAGTCCGCAGAGTTGCGGCAAATCAAGCGCATTTTCGCCACGAAAACTACGTTAACCAGCACGGGGCAATCCAGACCTGCCAGTCAGAAGTCGTTTTGGTCCAAGCGATTCTTGGTCTATTACTTGGACGGGCGGCAGGCTTTTGCCGTGGGGAATTAAGGAATCAGGCTGACCTCGGACGTTGTTTTCGTCCGATATAGCTCGCTTTAGTTGTCCGCGTCCGGTGGGGACCGGTGCTTGTGAGAGGCCAGTTGGCCGGGGACTTCCATGTCGTCAACGATTACATTCTTCTTCGCGTTCGTAGCCGTCCTGGCGCTGATCGGCGGCGCCGCCTGGCTGGTCCGCCGCTTCGCCAACAACCGGCTCGGCGCCAACACCTCCCGCGGACGGATGCCGCGGCTGGCCGTGATCGATGCCGCCGCCGTCGATGGCCGCCGCCGCCTCGTGCTGGTGCGCCGCGACAATATCGAACATCTCTTGATGATCGGCGGCCCGAGCGACGTCGTGGTCGAGACCAATATCGTCCGCGCCATGCCAGCGCGCGACCAGCTTCCGCAACGCGCGCCCGGCGTCGAAGCGCCCCCGCCGCGCATCGCGCCGATGCCTGATACCGCCTGGGAAGGCGAGCCCGTCCGATCGGACATGTTCGACCATGTCGAGCCTGTCATGCCCGAGCCGCCGCCGCGTCCGGCGCGTC
>JAKFVP010000625.1 GCA_021732175.1 Bradyrhizobium sp. | reverse complement strand
GAAGAACACGACCGAGCCCGGCCACTCGCCGGGCTCGGTCGTGTTCTTCTCCAGGGAGCTCGGCTTCGCCCATGTCGGCGACGTCCTGTTTGCAGGGTCAGTCGGCCGCACCGATCTGCCCGGCGGCAGCCATGCCGAGCTGATCAACTCGATCAAGACGAAACTGCTGCCGCTTGGCGATGAGGTCGGCTTCATCTGCGGCCATGGCGCCGGCTCGAGCATTGGGCAGGAGCGGATGACCAATCCGTTCCTCACCGGCGAGATCGAGGGCTGAGCTTCCACTTCCGGCCCTGAGGTCTCCGGGACTGCGATGCGCGGCATTGCCGGGGCAAGGGTCCGTGGCCAGCGGTGAAAGATTGACGTGGCTCAAGACGCCTGCCGCGCAGTGCAGGACATTGCGGGCATGACGCATGCCCGGATTGAATTGACCGACAATCAGGCGGCGCCTGCCGCCACGGCGGTGCAGCAGCAAACGGCGCGCGCGCTGCGCCTCGGCGGCCGGCTCAATCTGGCCGAACTCGACACCGCAGACCTCAGCCGATTTGACGCGATTGCCAGATCGCCGCTGGTGCTGCGGCTGGAGAGCGGCGGCATTGTCGCGCTGTTCGGCTACGGCACGATTGTCTTCATCGGAGCCGCCGCCGCCGAGGAAGAGACTATCCTGCAGAAACTCGCCGATCGCATCGAGGACCCGATCGACACGGCCGTGAGCGTGGTCACGAAAATCGAGATCGGCGCAGGCACGAAGGTTGCGGGTGACCGCATCACGGTCAGGGACATTTCGCAGTCGACCCTCGTTGCCATTGCCGACGCGCTGGCCAAGAACGTTGCGCTGACGTTCGAGGAAGAGGAAGTCAGAAAATTGCTGAAGGCGCTGGAGCCCTTTGCCGGCAACCTCGCCGATTCCGGCCGGCTGCCGCTGAACCGGCGGCGGATGCTGCGCACCGTCGGGCAGGTGTTCCGGGCCCACCGCCGCCTTCTCGAACGCGTCGAGGTGGAAGAAAGACCCGAACTGGCGCCGGACCATGGCGAGACGGGCCAGCTCTCCGAACGCCTTGCCGAGGCCTATCATCTGAAGAAGCGGGCGAGGTCAGTGTCAGGCAAGCTCGACGTCATCGAAGTCATGACCGGCGGCCTGACCGAACTGATCAACGCGCAGCGCGAGAATCGGGTGGAGCTGCTGATCGTGCTGCTGATCGCGATCGAGATCGCGATCTGGATCTATGAAAGCTTCATCCGAGGCTGACGTCCCTGGACGCTTCCTGGGAAGTGCGCTGGAAATGCCGGGCTGCTTCCCACCGGCAAATCGGCCATTGGACGCATAAGAACAGCGCTGGTTCCCTGCAAGCAAAAGCCGCCGGCGCATGCCGGCGGCTCTTTCTTCTCGTCCGCGATGTGTCCTGTCGTTCAGCGCCGCACCGCAACCATCGGGATCGACGGAGTGGGAACACGCGGCGTCGCGATCGGCGCTCCTCCCGAGATCTGCACCCGGCCGACGGTCGTGCTGACCACAGCAGCAGCAGCAACTGGCGTGGTCGCCGGGCGGACGGCCGTTGCAACGGCAGGTGTAGCGACCGCGCTGGGCGCCCGCACAGCGGTCACGGTCGGAGCCGTAGTCGCGGCAGGGATCAGCGCCGGCTGCGTCCTGGCGGGGATCACGACGGGGTTGATCCTCGACTGGGTCGTGTTTGTCTTCGGCGCTTCCGGCAGCACGGGGTTGGTCTCGACGGTCTTCGAGGGCGTCTGCGGCGCAACCGTCTTGGGCGTCGTGTCCGCGCCTTTCACATCGGACTTGGTTTCGGTCTTCGGCGCGGTTTTGGGTTCGGTTTTGGGAGCCTCGGTCGTCTTCGGCTTGTCAGCCTCGGTGGCAGCGGCCTTCTTCATCTCCTCGCTGGCCTTTTTCACGGCGTCCTTGTGCTCCTGATACGACTTGGCTTCGTCCTCGTTGCCGATCAGCTTGTTGAAGCCTTCGCACACCTTGTTCCAGCACTTCTCGTACCATTTCGGTTCTGCGGGCTGCGGCGGTGTCTGCGGTTCGACGAAACCTGTCTTGGGCTGGTCGCCTGACTTGCCGCCGTTGGAGGCGCTTTTGCCGGGCGCCTTCTCGGCAGGCTTTTCCGCTTGCTTCGGCGCAGCGGGCTCGGCCTTGTCCTTGGCGGCTTTCGCGTCGGCCTGCTTTTGCTGCGGCGACTTGAGCTTCTCCTTGGCTTCCTGGATCTTGTTCATGTGATCCACCATCTTCTGCACGCCGTCGACCGCGCCGGCATTCGGCGCGTCCTGCGCGAAGCTGGCATTGGGTGCAAAGCCGAGCGAGAGGCCGGCGAACAGGGCGAGGACGGAAATCGAGGTCTTGAGGGTCGTCATGGCTGGTCTCCGTTGGGATCGGGACCGACCGATTTCGGCCCGCTGATTTCTCAGACGGACGGACCGAAATTTTCTCGCGGAAAATCGCTAAAGGGCAAAGCGCCAGTCCCGCAAGCTATTGTAATAACTTGATTTTAAAGGAAAGCCGCCCAGAGCGTAGTCGGCTATTTCTTCCAGCCTGCCGCGGTCAGCGCGCGGTTGATGGCGCCGCCGATATCCAGCCGGCGGCGCGGCTTGGCGGGCGCGGGAGACGGCGGCGTGCGCGGCCACAGCGTCGTGGAGACATCGGGGCCCTGCAGCGTGACGGGCGCGACAGAAGGAAACGGTTTTGCCCGTTCGCTCGCGGCGAAGCTCAGCACGTTCTTTGCGGTGGCCTCGGCCTGTGCCCTGGTCTGGCGCACGCGCCTCGTCAGACCGAAGAATTTCGCGATGTGGTAAGACGAAGAAATGCCGGCCTCGATCAGGAACGCGCCTGCCGCGCCGTAACGCTCGTCATTATCGGCGAGCCCGAGCGGCGTGCCATGCGCCATGCCCGAGATGGTGTAGGACTCCACCACGGTCTGGCCTTCCGCGTTCCACCACACCTGGCGCGGATAGCCATCGACCTTCGATTCGGACATCGCCGTCTGCGGCAGGCCGTGCAGGTCGAGCCATTGCTTGACGATCTCGTCGGCATTGCCGGGATGCACGGTGCGGTCGTCGCTGCCGTGCCATACCGAGAGTTTCGGCCACGGGCCGCGATGCTCTGAAGCATTGCGCACGAGATCGCCGAGCTCCCGCGCCGGGCGCGAGGTCGAGCTCATCATGCCGCTGAGCGCCTCGCGCACATTGCCGGCGATGCCGAACGGCAATCCGGCGATGACGGCGCCGGCGGCGAACAGTTCCGGATAGTTGGCCAGCATCGCCATCGTCATCGCTCCGCCGGCGGAAAGGCCGGTGACGTAGATGCGGCGCGGATTGATCCGGTGATCGTAGACCATCTTGTCGATCATCCGGCGGATCGAGGCGGCCTCACCCTTGTCGCGCGCGATGTCGTCGGGGTTGAACCAGTTGAAGCAGGTGTTGGCGTTGTTCATCTCCTGCTGCTGCGGCATCAACAGCGCAAAGCCGTAGCGCTTGGCGAGCGTGGACCAGCCGGCGCCGTGATCGTAACCGCGCGCATCCTGCCCGCAGCCATGCAGCACCACGACCAGCGCCGGACGCCGCGGCAAATCCGGCGGCAGATAGGTGAACATGCGCAAGCCACCGGGATTGTCGCCGAAATCCGAGACCTCGGTCAGCGGGCTGCGCACGCCGGACGAACGGCCGCGGCCGTGCAGTCCGAATCCGCCGAGATGGGCGAATTTCGGAAGATGGCGCAGGAAATCGATATTGGCGGCGAGCGGCGACAATGATGCTCTCTGGTCGGGATTCACAACGTCGGCGCCCAGAGATAGTTGCTGCGCCGCGCCAGAAAAAGACCGCATACTGACGGTTCCCCTGAAATCTCGGTGAAGTGTTAATTCGGCATCACAGACGGCGCATCCATGACAGGAATGCGGCGGAGGTGTCGATTGCGAGCGAAAACAGCGCAATTGCGATGATTAACGCCGGCGGCGCGCCGAATGCGCGTTCCGCGGCAAAGAATACCGCGCCGATCACGGCAACGCCTGCCGCATTTGCGATCAATGTTGGCCGCAGCGAACGAGGCGGCACACGCCTGCCGTGCTATTCGGGCCAGGGCGCGCGGGCCGGCCAGCGATAGCGACCGGCGAGTGCATCGAGCACGGCGTCAACCACGGGTTCACCGCCATTGCCGTTGGTCATGACGACGGCGCCCTGCCCGCTGGCGGGACAGGCAACGAGGCCGCTGCGAAAGCCGAGATTGTTGCCGCGCTTCATCGCGATGCGTTGTGCGCCATCGCCCTTCAACGCGACGCCGATGCCGTAGCCGAGATCGTCGACGGAAGTGAGCATGGCCGCGAGGCCGTCGGCGCCGAACAAGTTTTTCGTATCGCGCCTCTGGGCCGCGATCATCGCGAGAATGATCCTTGCAAGATCGGATGGCGTCGACCACAGGCCGGCGGCGGCATATTCGGGATAGACGTGCCAGCCGCCTGCGATGGCGTGGCCGGCATCGTCATGCGCCAGCGCAAAGGACGCGCGCTGCGCCTTGTCGGGCGGCTGGAAGAAGCCGGACCGCGTCATGCCAAGCGGGCGCAGGATCAGGCGCGCGGCAAGATCATCAAAGGATTTTCCGACGGCATCTTCCATCGCGACCTCCGCAACCTGGCAGCCGCCGCCGGAATAGGCGCGAACCGTGCCCGGCGGCGTGATGATGCGCACCGCCGCCGAATTGGCGGGCGGCGCACCCTCGAGGATCTGGATATCGGTCGGCAGTCTTGCTCCGACGGCATAGCCGAGATAGCCGGGCACGTTGGCACCGGCGGTCATGCCGAACAGGCGCCGCAGCGTCACCGGGCGCGACGATTTCGCCGGGAGCTGCGGCAGCTTCCAGCGCTTCAGGTAGTTCGCGACATCGGCATCGAGCGAAAGCTTTCCCGACGAGGCCAGCGCGATGGCCGTCATCGCCGCCAC
>JAKFVP010000329.1 GCA_021732175.1 Bradyrhizobium sp. | reverse complement strand
GCGAAGCGCTGTGCGGCGTTGCGGATATCGAAACGCATTCGCTGCCGGTCGAGCCGACGGTGGTCGCGGCGCTCCGCGCGATCCACGCTTCGGGGCGGATGCCGACTGCGGACGACGCATTGGAGGTGATGCGGGATTCCTACCGGGGCTATGTCGAACACAGCACGCCGCGCTTTCGCACGCTGTTTGGCCATTTACTGGAAGATCGCGCGCCGCTGGTGATCCATTGCACCGCCGGCAAGGACCGCACAGGCTTTGCCTGCGCGCTGATCCTGCACACGCTTGGCGTCAATGACGAGGTGATTGCGGAAGATTATCTGCTGACCAACCGCTTCTATCGCCGCGACCCTTCCGTCAGCAGCGATTTGCCTGACGAGGTCCGGCAGGTGCTCGGAACGGTGCAGCCCGCGTTCCTTGCGGCGGCGCTCGAGACCATCGATGCCGGCTATGGCAGCCTCGAAGGATATCTGCGGGATGGCCTCGGGATCGGCCCGGCTGAACGGGCCCGCTTGCAGGAGCTCTATCTGGAGACCTGACCAGGCCTATCGGCCTGTTGTCAGGCCGCCGCTTCCAGTTCGGCATCGAGGTCAGCGATGACCTCCTCGAACGCCTGGATCGCCTGCTGAATGGTCGCGATCTGCATCAGTTCCCAGCCGCTGACCGGGCCATTGCGGTTTTGCAGCGCGACGACCAGGTCCCGGCGCTGCTCCTTGAGCTGAACCAGCGGCAGACCGTGGTCAGGCAATGTTCTCATCATGGCGGTTTGCGCCCCCTTCTTGTCCGGAGGGCGACCATACAGATTTCCTTCTGCCGTCTGCTTACAGGGCGGGTACAAATTTTATCGAATTTTGCAACGATCAGGTCGCGCAGCCCGGGCCCGTCTGATCGCATCGCACAGGGCCAGGGAGAGCCGCTGCGTGCTCCAGTCGCTCTGGTGCAGTCTGTTGCAAATCAAATTTCACCGACCATAGTGGGCGCCCTGCTCACACTCTGGCCGGAGACGTCATGCTGAAGGAAAAAGTCATTGCGGTGACCGGCGCTTCCGGCGCGCTCGGCAAGGTGGTCGTGGAAACAGCGCTGGCGCGCGGGGCCCGCGCCGCGGCGATCGACTTTGCCGCGGCGCAAGGCGCTTCGAGCAAGGAACGTCTCGATCTCGGCGGCGTCGATCTCACCGATGCCGCGCAGGCGCACAAGGCGATCGATGCGGCGGCGTCGCATTTCGGCAGGCTCGATGCGCTCATCAACATCGCCGGCGGCTTTGCCTTCGAGACCGTCGCCGAGGGCGATCCGAAAACGTGGGCCCGCATGTATGCGTTGAACGTGACAACCGCGCTGAATGCTTCGCGCGCAGCGATCCCTCACCTCCTGGGTTCCCGTGCCGGGCGGATCGTCAATATCGGCGCCTTCGGCGCGCTGCAGGCAGGCTCCGGCATGGGCGCCTACGCCGCCTCCAAGTCCGGCGTGCATCGCCTCACCGAAGCGCTCGCCGCCGAATACAAGGGCAGGATCACCGTCAACGCCGTGCTGCCCTCGATCATCGACACCGCAGCCAACCGCGCCAGCATGCCGAAGTCGGACTTTTCCAAATGGGTGAGCCCGCGGGAACTGGCGGACGTGATCCTGTTCCTCGCCAGTGACGCGGCAAGCGCGGTCACCGGCGCGCTGCTGCCGGTGACGGGAAGGGTTTAGACCTCCGGCAGCGTGCTAGAATCGGCTCATTGAGTCGCGGCTTCCGCCGCCGGAGCCTTGTCCTTGGAAACCGCGCTTTACCTTCCCGTCAAACGGTTCCTCGAAAAGCTCGGCTTTTCCGTCAAGGGCGAGGTTGGCGGATGCGACCTGGTCGCGCTCAGCGGCGATGATCCGCCTGTTGTCGTGATCGGGGAACTTAAGCAGACCTTCAATCTCGAACTGATCCTGCAAGCCGTCGACCGCGCGGCCGCCGCCGACGAGGTGTGGCTTGCCGCTAAACTCTCGATACGCGGCAAGGGCCGCGAGAGCGATGCGCGCTATCGCAATCTGTGCCGGCGGCTCGGTTTCGGCATGCTCGCCGTGACGCATAGCGGCAATGTCGAGGTGATCGTCAAGCCGCCGACCACCGCGCCAAAGCGCAACCTGAAGAAGCGCTCGCGCCTGGTCGCCGAGCACAACAAGCGCATCGGCGATCCCGCCATGGGCGGCAGCACGCGCGCACCGATCATGACGGCCTATCGCCAGCAGGCGCTGGCCTGCGCGGCCGCGCTGTCAGGCGGTCCGCAGCGGGTCCGCGATTTGCGCACCCGCATTCCCGATGCCGGTAAGATATTGCTGCACAATGTCTATGGCTGGTTCGACCGCGCCGAGCGCGGCATTTACGTGCTCACGGATGCCGGGCACGCTGCGTTGAAGCGCTGGCCGCAGCAACCGATCGATCTATCGGTAGCGGCAGCACCGGCAGAATAAGCGAAGGGGGAGACATGATCGTTGTCACCGGCAGTGTCACCGCAAGGCCCGACACGTTCGACGAGGTGCGAAAGCTCAGCCTCGAGCATGTACACCGCTCACGTACCGAGCCCGGCTGCATCTTGCATGCCGTTCACATCGACTGCGAGAACCCGATGCGGCTGGTTTTCTTGGAACAATGGGCCGATCGCGCGGCGCTGTTGACGCATTTTGCGGTTCCGGCGTCACGGGACTTCGTGGGCGCGCTGCAAGGCTTGGCGGCGGCAGCGACTACCATCGAAATTTACGATTCGACCAAAGTAGACAAACTCTAGGAGCATTTTCGAGCGAAGTGGAGACCGGTTCGCGGAAGAAAACGCGTCAGATCAGGAATCAGGAACTCAGGCTCTGCGAGCCGAGGCTCCTGTGCATGGCAGCATTGCCCCCTCAATTTTATATTGCAATGCAACATATGGGTCCCTAGATATCCGGCATCGATTTGCGAGGCCCCGATGAGTGAAGACTGGCAGACCAAGTACGGCACACGGCGCGTGCGGCGCGACCCGCCGACCTTGGAAGAGGCTATTTTTGCCGCCGCCGGGATCACCGAGGACCATGAACAGCAGGCGGAGATCGCCGCTGCACTGATGGGCATGGATATCGAGCCGGTTCTCGCCGAGGTGAAGAAGACCAGCCGCGTTGCCGCCCGCTCTGGCGCTGTCACGCGAGTGATTGCCGGCGAACAGGGCGCGCAGCGCGCCGTCGTCGTCGAACGCCGCGTCATCCGCAAGCGCGTTGCGACCTGACCTCAAGACCAGCTTTAAACGAAAGGGCCATTCGCCTCACGGTGAATGGCCCTTTTGCTTTGGATCTCGTCAGGCCGCCTTTTCCTTGCCCCAGCCGTACATGCGGAACAGGATGCGCCAGTAGGCGCGATTGAAATTCGCGATTGCCTGCGCGGCCTCGATCGGCGCGATTACCAGCGATGGCGCGAGTTCGAGCTGGCTCGGCCTCGTCAGATCGATCACGCCCGTCGATTCACCGTGGCTGAACGTGAGGTGCGCGCCGAACTTGTTGGCAAGCGAGCGCATGGCGTCGTTGCCGGCGCCGGTGGTGATGCGCAGGTTCTTGTAGCCCTTGGCACGTGCGACCGAGATCAGCTTGCGGAACAGCACCGTGCCGACGCCCTGGCGGCGCACCTTGCTCTCGACGCTGAAGGCGATCTCGGGAATACCTTCATCCGACTGACCCGGCGGATGCAGCTCGGCTGCACCGCGCACGACGCCGTCCTCGATGTAGGCGATCACGACCGTGCCGTCGTTGGCGCATTTCTCGGCGTATCGGCGGATGAAGCTGTCGTCCATGAAGCCATGGAAACGATCATGACGGCTGGTTCGGTCCAGTCTTAGGAGGTGATCGCGCAGAAGGGGAAGTTCCTCCTGCTGGCTCAAGGTCCGGACGGTTCCGCGGGGACGCGTCAGGTCGGCCAAAGTCGTGTGTTTCATAGTCCAAGCTCCTCGTGGGTAGCCCTCAAGGAGGCGTATCCGAATCCCTAGATGCCCAATATTGTGCGTCGCAACATGGAAATCAAGTTCGTGAAATGACTGATTTTTCGGCAAGAGTGGATTAAAGATTCATTAATCATTTGTGACAGGCCGGGCGTCCCCGGATGCGCCGCTATCAGAGCACCATTTGGGTCTGCGTCACCACGGCAACGAGCTTGCCATCCTCGGTTTCCAGCCGGGTTTGCCATACCTGGGTACGGCGTCCCCGGTGCACCGGCGTGGCGGTAGCGATGACGGTCGCGCCCTCCTTCACCCCGCCGATGAAATTGGTTTTGCTCTCCAGCGTCGTGGTGCCCTTGGCGTCTTCCGGCAGATTGATGACGGTCGCCGCCGCGCCAACGGAGTCCGCGAATGCCATGATCGCGCCGCCATGAATGGTGTGATGCAGCGTGCAGAGATCCGGACGAACCACCATTTTGGCGACGACGCGATCCTTGTCGGCTTCGGTGAACCTGACGCCCTTGAGCTCCGCAAAGGGCATCTTCATCGCGTTGATCTTCTCCAGCAGCGACATCGTTCCTCCCGTGTTCTTGTTCGAGCGATCCTAGGTGCGCAGGATGGACGGCGCGGGTAAATCAGGCAATGACGTCGGAGGTAGTGGCCGCCGTGACGGCGGCGGTAATATCCAAAGATCTCGATGCGCCAGTTCCCGCCCCGAAGGATCGTCTGCCTGACCGAAGAGACGGTGGAGACGCTGTATTTGCTCGGCGAGCAGGATCGCATCGTCGGCGTATCCGGCTATGCGGTGAGGCCGCCGCAGGTGCGGCGCGATAAGCCGCGGGTGTCGGCGTTCATCTCGGCGGACATCCCGAAAATCCTGGCGCTGCAGCCGGACCTCGTGCTCGCCTTTTCCGACCTGCAGGCCGGCATCGTCGCCGATCTCGTGCGCGCCGGCGTCGCCATCCACGTCTTCAACCAGCGCGACATCGCCGGGATCCTCGCGATGATCCGCACGCTCGGCGCGCAC
>JAKFVP010000063.1 GCA_021732175.1 Bradyrhizobium sp. | reverse complement strand
GGTGATCTTGGACTGGCAGCTTCCGGTCGAGGTGAAGCCGGGGTCATAGGTGAACATGCCCGCCTGGGCGTAGAGCTTGGCGATGTCGATGACGTCAGGCCCGACGGTGCCGCTCAGGATGGGAAAATCGTAGGTCTTGTTACCGACCGTAAGGGTTGCAGTCTTGTTGCTGGATTTTGCGTCCATCGTGTAGTCCCCGATGAAATCGTTGCGAAAATCGGGCTGGCTGGATGCTCTCTACGGGGGAGGGCGAGGCAGGGCCTGATCGTCAGGAAGGCTAGCGAAATGGGTATCTTATTGCCCTGTGCACTGCAAGATGGACGCAGGTAGGGGGGTGTCCCGAGCATTACGTGGAGCCCGGTCCAGAGTTTCGGATCGGATACAATCAGAACCGAAACGCTAGGCCGCCTGATCGGCCAGCCGCGCGAGGCATTCCTCGCGTCCCAATACCGCCAGCACCTCGAAGATTCCGGGCGAGGTCGTGCGCCCCGTCAGCGCCGCCCGCAGGGGCTGGGCAACCGCGCCGAGCTTGAGGTTATTCTGTTCGGCGAAATTCCGCATGGCCGCTTCCGTGGTCTCAGCGCTCCAGGGCGAGACCGTTGCCAGCGCTGCGAGCAGCCGGCTGATCAGCGCCCGGTTATCGTCCGTCAGCAGCGCCTCCGCCTTCGCCTCGATCTCGAGCGGGCGGTCGGCAAAGATGAAATAGGAGCCGGCGATCAGCTCGAGCAGCGTCTTGGCGCGCTCCTTCAGGCTCGGCATGGCCTGCAGGAGCTGTGCACGCGTCTTGTCGTTGAGCTTTGCCTTCAGTGCAGCCCCGTCGGGAATGTAGTCCAGTACGCCTTCGAACAGGCCGACCAGGGTCTTGTCGTCGGTCTGGCGGATGTAGTGGCCGTTGAGGTTTTCCAGCTTGGCGAAATCGAACCTCGCAGCGGAACGCCCGATGCCGGAGAGATCGAAGGCATCGACCATCTCCTGCGTGGAGAAGATCTCCTGGTCGCCATGGCTCCAGCCGAGCCGCACCAGATAGTTGCGCAGCGCTGCCGGCAAATAGCCCATGGCGCGGTAGGCCTCGACGCCGAGCGCGCCATGGCGCTTCGACAGTTTTGCGCCGTCGGGACCGTGGATCAGCGGGATGTGCGACATGCTGGGGATGGTCCAGCCGGCGGCGTCATAGATCTGCTTCTGGCGCGCGGCGTTGATCAGGTGATCGTCGCCGCGGATGACGTGGGTGACGCCCATGTCGTGGTCGTCGACCACCACGGCCAGCATGTAGGTCGGGTTGCCGTCGCCGCGCAGCAGGACGAGGTCGTCGAGGTTCTCGTTCTGCCAGACCACGCGGCCCTGCACCTGGTCCTCGATCACGGTCTCGCCAGTCTGCGGCGCTTTCAGGCGGATGGTCGGCTTGACGCCTGCGGGGGCGGCCGCGGGATCGCGGTCCCGCCACATGCCGTCATAGAGCCGGGTGCGGCCCTCCGCGCGTGCCTTTTCGCGCATGGCGGTGAGCTCTTCAGATGTCGCGTAGCAGCGATAGGCCTTGCCCTCGGCGAGCAACTGCTCGGCCACCTCGCGGTGGCGGGCGGCGCGGCTGAACTGATAGATGACGTCGCCGTCCCAATCGAGCTCCAGCCATTTCAGCCCGTCGAGAATCGCCGCTATCGCCGCCTCCGTGGAGCGCTCGCGGTCGGTGTCCTCGATGCGCAGCAGCATCTTGCCGCCGTGCTTCCTGGCATAGAGCCAGTTGAACAACGCGGTGCGTGCGCCTCCGATGTGGAGGAAGCCGGTCGGCGAGGGGGCAAAGCGGGTGACGATGGGAGAGGTCATTCGACAGCGAAGAATGGCGGGTAGGGGTTCCGGGCGACCGTGTATCATAGGCTTGGGAGAATTTACCAATGCTAATCCAGGTCGTTCATAGCCACCCCCTTGAGGACAGTTACAATCACGCGCTGTTCAAGACGATCGTCGAGACGCTCGCACGCCGGCACGAGGTGATCGCGACCGACCTTTACCGGGAGCAGTTCTCGCCCGTCATGACCGAGGCGGAGCGGCGCAGCTATTTTGAGGGCCCCTACGCCGGGGCGGCGGTATCACGCCTCGTTGACCAACTGCGGCGGGCAGACGGCATCATCTTCTGCTTTCCGCATTGGTGGTTTTCGATGCCGGCCATGCTCAAGGGCTATTTCGACCGCGTCTGGGCGCCCGGAACCGCCTTTGCCCACGACCTGGCCGGCGGGCGGATCAAGCCGCTGCTGACCAATATCCGTCTGTTTGGCGTGGTCACGAGCTATGGCTCGCCATGGTGGCTGACCCGCATGTGATGCAGGATCCTGGCCGCAAGGTGCTGTTCCGGGCCTTAAAGCCCATGTGCGGGCCCGGCGTGCGGTCGTTCTATCTGGCCCACTATGATATGGACCGGTCCACCCCGGCATCGAGGGGCGCCTTTATCGAGCGGGTGCGCGCCAGGGTCGCCGAACTCTGAGGCGGGATGGACGCGGGGCTTGGCGGCCCGGGGCGAATTTGGCAGAAGGGCCGCCAGAAATCAGGAACCTGTAATGACGACAGAACCGGTAACGGCCGAGGCGGGGCGCGACTTCATCCGCGACATCATCCAGGCCGACCTCGACGCCAAAAAGCACAAGACGGTCGTGACCCGATTCCCGCCGGAGCCGAACGGCTATTTGCATATCGGCCACGCCAAGTCGATCGCGCTGAATTTCGGCATCGCCCAGGAATTCGGCGGCAAGTGCCATCTGCGCTTCGACGACACCAACCCGACCAAGGAAGAGCAGGAATACATCGATTCCATCCAGGCCGACGTGCGCTGGCTCGGCTTCGACTGGGGCGAGAACCTGTTTTATGCCTCCGATTATTTCGAGCGGCTCTATGAGTGGGCGGAAGGCCTGATCAAGGCCGGCCTCGCCTATGTCGACGACCAGTCGCAGGAGGAGATTCGTCTCGCCCGGGGCACGCTGACCGAGCCCGGCAAGAACTCGCCGTTCCGCGATCGGTCCGTGGACGAAAACCTCGACCTGTTCCGCCGCATGCGGAAGGGCGAATTCCCCAACGGCGCGCGCGTGCTGCGGGCCAAGATCGACATGGCCGCGGGCAACATCAATCTGCGCGACCCCGTGCTCTACCGCATCCTGCATGCGCACCATCCGCGCACCGGCGACACCTGGTGCATCTATCCGAGCTACGACTACGCCCACGGCCAGTCGGATGCGATCGAAGGGATCACGCACTCGATCTGCACCCTGGAGTTCGAGGATCACCGGCCGCTCTACGACTGGTTTCTGGAGAAGATTCCGGTGCCGTCGCATCCGCACCAGTACGAGTTCGCGCGGCTGAACCTGACCTACACGCTGCTGTCCAAGCGCGTGCTGACGAAGCTGGTGCAGGACGGCCATGTCGCCGGCTGGGACGATCCGCGCATGCCGACGGTCGCGGGCCTCAAGCGGCGCGGCGTGCCGCCGGCCGCGATCCGCGAATTCGTCAAGCGCATCGGCGTGGCCAAGGCCAACAGCGTGGTCGATGTCGGCATGCTCGAATTCTGTATCCGCGAGGAGCTGAACCGCACGGCGCAGCGGCGCATGGCCGTGCTGCGGCCGCTCAAGGTGGTGATCGAGAATTATCCGGAAGGGCAGTCCGAGGAGCTGGAAGCGATCAATCATCCCGATGATCCCGCCGCCGGCACCCGCAAGATCAAGTTCGGCCGCGAGCTCTATATCGAGCAGGACGATTTCATGGAGAACCCGCCGAAGAAATTCTTCCGGCTCTCTCCGGGCAATGAGGTGCGCCTGCGCTACGCCTATTTCATCAGGTGTCGCGAGGCGATCAAGAACGCCGCCGGCGAGATCGTCGAATTGCGCTGCACCTACGATCCCGCCACCAAGGGCGGCAACGCCCCCGACGGCCGCAAGGTCAAGGCGACCATGCACTGGCTGTCCGCGCAGGATTCGATCCCTGCGGAAATCCGCATCTACAACCAGCTGTTCTCCAAGCCGAGCCCGGATGCGGGCAACTTTGCCGCCGACCTCAATCCGCAGTCGCTGGAGATATTGAAGGATGCACGCATCGAGCCCGCAATTGCATCGAGCAATTCGTCCGAACCAGTGCAGTTCGAGCGCCAGGGCTATTTCGCCCGGGATCCCGATTCGACGGCGGATCATCAGGTGTTCAACCGCACCATTGGCCTGCGCGATACGTTCGCCAAGGAAGTCGGCGGGAAGGGCTGAGTGGTATGGGAAGCGCGGCAGACGACGTCGCCAATGGCGTCATCGCAAAATGGTCGGCGGCGTTTGCGAAGGTCGACGCCGATGCGCTGTCCTCCCTCTATTCGAAGCACGCGCTGTTCTACGGCTCGAATCCGACGCTGTATCGCGGCCGCGACGGGGTGAAGTCCTACTTCACGGCACTGCCGCACTGGAATTCAAAGAGCGTGCGGTTCACCGACGTCTCGGCGGAAGCGGCCGGTGCTGACGTGGTCAACATGGCCGGCACGGCCAACTTCACCGTCGACGGAGCGGGCCTGACGGTAAAGATCACCTGGGTCATCGTCCGCGAGGACGGCGACTGGAAGATCGTCAGCCATCATGTGTCGTCGAAGGCGCCGCTGATCGATCAGGTGCGGTAGCAACGCCAAGCCTCGGTTCTCCTCCGTTTTCTCTATCCGTTCCTGTTTCTGCACATTTCGCCTTCCGGTAGCCTTAGGTCCGCGACGGGATCACAGGGTGCGGATGCGTGGCCGAGCAGGGTGAGACGCCGGGCGGCAGGCGGGGCTATGCGGGCACTTGGCCGCCGCGCGCGGCTGCCGCGCAGGCTGGTGGTTACGCGCCATCCGACTTCCGGGCGTGGTCGTCATTCGTTGAAACGCTGCGCGGCTGGGCGCGGGCGGAGGCGGGCGCAGGGCGGCTGCTGCCGTGGGTGCCGGTCGCGTTCGGCACCGGGATCGCCT
>JAKFVP010000321.1 GCA_021732175.1 Bradyrhizobium sp. | reverse complement strand
ACCGAGGATGGCGTTGGCCCCTAACCGGCTCTTGTTCGGCGTGCCGTCGAGCGCGATCATGATCTCGTCGATCTGCACCTGGTTCTCGACGGAGTGATCGGTCAGCGCCTCGAAGATCTCGCCGTTCACGGCGGCGACCGCCTGCTGCACGCCCTTGCCGAGATAGCGCTTCTTGTCGCCGTCGCGCAGCTCCACCGCCTCATGGGCGCCGGTGGAGGCGCCTGACGGCACCGCGGCGCGGCCGACCGAACCGCCCTCGAGCACGACGTCGACCTCGACCGTGGGGTTGCCGCGGCTGTCCAGGATTTCGCGGCCGATAATGTCAACAATGGCGGTCATGTCGTCGTCCCCAACGGTTTGGATGTGGGCTGGATTTGGCGGGGGTCATACACGGGGCGCAGGCAAATGTGAACGCTCTCGCCAGGACGCCCGTGCGCCGCTTTTCTGTGGTAGGCTTATGCTCCTCACAGGTTGATCCAAGCGTCGAAACCTTCCCATTCAGAAGCCGGGGTAACGCCATGAATCGCCGCAAGTTTCTCAGCTTTTCTACTGCCGCATTTTTGACCGCCCCGGCGCTGCTGCGCGGAGCCAGCGCGCAAGAAGGCCCGTTCCGGGTGAAATACTTCCCCGTCGCCCCCGGCTCCGGCTCGCGTGACACGGCCTCCGCCCCCGACGGCACTGTCTGGTACTGCGGCCAGCGCAACGGCACGCTGGGCCGGCTCGATCCCAGGGACGGCTCGTTCAAGCAGTTCGATCTCGGCAAGGGCGCCGCGCCCCATGGCGTCATCATCGGACCTGACGGCGCCGCATGGGTCACCGAGGGCGGACAGAACGCGATCGCGCGGGTCGACCCCGGTGATCACAAGGTGCAATTGTTCCGCCTGCCAGAGAGCGAGGCCTACGCCAATCTCAACACGGCGGTGTTCGACAAGAACGGCATCTACTGGTTCACCGGCCAGAGCGGGATCTATGGACGCCTCGATCCGAAATCCGGCGACATGACCGTGTTCAAGTCGCCGCGCGGCCGCGGCACCTACGGCATCACGATCACGCCCAAGGGCGACATCTGGTACGCTTCGCTCGCGGGTAACCACATCGCGAAGATCGACACGGCGACCGGCAACGCGACTGTAGTCGAGCCACCAACGCCGAACCAGGGCGCGCGCCGCGTGTGGTCGGATTCCAAGAGCCGCATCTGGGTCAGCGAATGGAACAGCGGCAATGTCAGCATGCACGACCCGGCCGACGGCTCGTGGAAGGCCTGGAAGCTGCCGGGCACGGGTCCGCGCACCTACGCGGTCTATGTCGATGAGAAGGACAAGGTCTGGTTGACGGACTTCGGCGCCAACGCCATCGTGCGCTTCGATCCAGTGAGCGAGAAATTCGACTCGTTCCCATCGGACATGGCGGGCGCCAATGTGCGCCAGCTGGCGGGCAAGCCCGGCGAGGTCTGGGGCGGCGAATCGGGGACCAATCGCCTGGTGCGGATCCAGACCGTCGCGTGAAATCGTTTGTCTGCCTTCTGCTGCTGCTGACGTCAGTCTCCGCTGCGGCGGAAGACGGGGCCAAGCTGTTCACGCCCTGCCGCGCCTGCCACAGCCTCGATCCCACTGAGCAGGCCCTGCCAGGGCCGAAGCTGTCCGGCCTGATCGGCCGCAAGGTCGGCGGCGATCCGGCCTTCGATTATTCGCCGGCCCTGCGCAAAGCCAATGCCGAGGACCTGCGCTGGGATGTGCAGCGCCTCGACCGCTTCCTCGCCGATCCCGCCGAAATGTTTCCGGGGCTGTGGATGTCGATCCGCGGCGTGGAGGACGCCACTGAACGCGCCGCGCTGGTGCGGTTTCTCTCTGATCCGGCCTCGCGCTGAGTTGACGGCCACGCCTGCGTGCGCCAATGACGGCCACCGAAGGAGCCGACATCATGGCGAAGAAATCCCTGCAGCTCGGCCGCGCCGTGGAATGGCCGGACAGCCCGGAAAAGGCGGTGCTCGACCGCGTCCCCAACCCGCAAGCCGGCACCAATTACGTGGTGCGCTTCACCGCGCCTGAATTCACCTCGCTCTGCCCGGTGACCGGACAGCCTGATTTTGCGCATCTGATGATCGACTACGTTCCCGGCCGCTGGCTGCTGGAGTCGAAGTCGCTGAAACTCTACATCGCGAGCTTCCGAAACCACGGCGCTTTCCACGAGGACTGCACCGTCATGATCGGCAAGCGCATCGCCGACGAGATCAAGCCGAAATGGCTGCGCATCGGCGGCTACTGGTATCCGCGCGGCGGCATCCCGATCGACGTGTTCTGGCAGACCGGCCGGCTGCCCAAGGGCATGTGGGTCCCCGACCAGGCCGTCGCGCCCTATCGCGGCCGGGGCTAGCGGGATAGCCCGCCCTCATCCGTGTCCGTTCACTCGCTTAGTTTAGGCCGCAGGCGTCTGAAGCGCGCCACCTGCCGAACGATCAGCGGCGTCAGGTAGATCGGCAGCTGAACGAGGGCGAAATACAGCCAGGTTATGTCGGGCAGCGCGCCGGACTGGGCCGCAGCCATGAGCCCGACATTGCGGTGTCCTGCCGCGAAGCCGGTAATGAACGCATCATCACGAGCAAAGGCTCGAAGAAAGATGAAGGCCGCGCCAATGCTGCCGAGCGCGACGAGGAACGCAACGGCCGAGAGACCCGCGACAAGTCCCGGCTGCGTGAAAGTGCGGAGCACCACTCCGTCAAACATCGTAAGACCAAACAGCGTGAACACGATCAGATTGGCGCCGCTGGTTTCAAATTGATGTTTCTCCAGTCTCGCCAGACCAGCGAACCATCTAATGATCATTGAGACGATCACCGATCCCCCGATCATGAGCAGCAAATTGCGGCCCAACAATAGACCGTCCACCTGAATGGCCGTCCCGGCGACCCACGGCGCGACGACCGGAGCCACGAACGGCTGAATGATCATGGTCGCCAGCAGAAGCAGGACCGAGAATGTCACATTCATTCCGAGCACGATCGCCACCGCCGGGGTGGCCATGATCGGCGCGGCGGCGGCCTGAAGGCTCAGGCCCAGCACCAGCCCCGAGTCGAGATTCTCGCGCCCGACCATCGAAAGTGCTGCCCAGAAGACGAAGGGAATGACAAGGACGACCCATGCCAAGCCGCACAGGAGCTTGACGGGCCGGACCAGAATTTGTCGGGCGTCGCCGACGTCGACCCGCGCGAAAGCATTGATCAGAAAGACCATTATCATGGCCGGAAGACCTGGCCGCAAAGCCACGCCTAGTCCGGGAGCGAGCAACGGAAGTGCAGCAGAGACCAGGAGCGCAACGCTCATTCCGGTCGCACCGTGTTTGCCTAGATAGGCAAGCCAGCGCATTGCTGTATCACTTTGCGGCTGTCGATGTTGGCCGTCAAACCGGGCGTTGATTGTCTTCGGACGCCAATACATTGCGCTCCCGACGCGAATGCAGTCGAGCAAAAACGCCCGATAAGACATGCTCCCTGCGCAATGCCCACCGTCGACAGAAGCGCGATCATTGGCGATGTGCTCGCCTCCCGCGTCAATTTGAACACTGCCCAATTCCTCCATGCCGACCCATCGTGCCCGGCAAGGGCTCGACAAAGAGTGGCCCGAGGGAGGAAGGGAATGCGCAAATCCGTCATCACGCTTGCGGCGATCGCTTTGGCTGCAACTTCGTTCAAGGCTCCTGCCGCGGCGTCGGAGGTGAAACTGCCGCCGACCATCACGATGACCGCCTATGACACCGGCACATCAGGCTTCAACATCACGGTCGCCATCGGCAAGATGCTGAAGGAGAAGTACGGCGCCGACACGCGCGTGCTGCCGGCTGGCAACGACGTCGCGCGCCTGCAGCCGCTGCGCGCGGGCCGCGCCTCGATCTCGGCCATGGGCGTCGGCGTCTTCTTCGCGCAGGAAGGCCTGTTCGAATTCGCCAGCAGGGAATGGGGACCGCAGCAGGTGCAGATCACGATGAGCTCGGTTGATTGCAACGGCCTTTCACTGGCAGTCGCCGGCGATGTCGGCGCGAAAACCATGGCGGATCTGAAGGGCAAGCGCATCGGGTTCGTCGTCGGTTCGCCCGCGCTCAACCAGAATGCGCTGGCGATGCTGGCATTCGGTGGCGTCACCGCCAAGGACGTCAAGATCGTCGAATTCGCTAGCAACAACGCGATGTGGAAAGGCGCCATCAACAACGACGTTGACGCCATGTTCGGCTCGACCATCGCCGGTCCCGCCAAGGAGCTGCAGACTTCGCCGCGCGGAATCTTCTGGCCGCCGCTGCCGCATGCCGACAAGGCCGGCTGGGATCGCGTGCGCAAGGTCGGGCCGTACTTCACCGAGCACAACGCCACCTGCGGCGCCGGCGATTTCTCCAAGGACAAGCCGGTGCAGATGGGCTCCTACCCCTATCCGATCTACTCGGTCTATGCGAACCAGCCCGAGGCCGACGTCTACATGCTGACCAAGGCGCTGATCGAAGGCTATGACGGCTACAAGGACGGTGCGCCCGGCGCCGCCGGCCTCGCGTTAAAGACGCAAACGAAGAACTGGGCGGTGCCGGTGCACCCGGGCGCGGTCAAGGCGTTCAGGGAAGCCGGTGTCTGGAGTGACGACCAGGACAAGTACAACAAGAGCCTGTTCAAGCGGCAGGAGGTTCTGCAGGCGGCATGGGCCGACTTCAACAAGGGCAATCCGTCATCCGACCCCGCGAAATTCACCGAGGAATGGATGAAGCTGCGCAAGGCGGCGCTCGACAAGGCCGGCATGGCCGACAGCTTCGAGTGAAGAAAGCTTAGTACGCGCTGAGCAGATCGACCTTGGCATTGGCGAGGATCAGCCGGCGCGCCAACAGCGCTGACAGGTTCTTCATGATCTTGAGCGCGATCTGCGGGTGGAGCTGGCGATAGTCGGCAAAGGCGTCCAGCGGCAGCTCGAGGCATTTGAC
>JAKFVP010000055.1 GCA_021732175.1 Bradyrhizobium sp. | reverse complement strand
TGCCCGATCTCGACAAGCGCGATTTTTCCTCGCTGCGCAGCGCCGGTTCCGGCGGCGCGCCGCTGCCGGTCGAGGTCGCAGCGGTCTTCGAGCGCAAGGTCGGCATGAAACTGCGCTCGGGCTGGGGCATGACCGAAACCTCGCCGGCCGGCACCGCACATCCGGACAATGGACCGGACAAGCCCGGTTCGGTCGGCGTGGCCTTGCCCGGCATCGAGATAGACGTGGTGTCGCTCGACGATCCCACGAAAGTGCTTGATGACGGCGAGGTCGGCGAGATCCGCATCCGCGGTCCGAACGTCACCAAGGGTTACTGGAACCTGCCCGTTGAAACCGCGCAGGCCTTCGTCGGCGACCGCTTCCTGACCGGCGACATCGGCTATCGCGATGACGACGGCTACCTCTTCCTGGTCGATCGCAAGAAGGACATGATCATCTCCGGCGGCTTCAACGTATATCCGCAGATGATCGAGCAGGCGATCTACACTCACCCAGACGTGCTCGAGGTGATCGTGATCGGCATTCCGGACGATTACCGCGGCGAGGCGGCAAAGGCCTTCATCACGCTGCGTCCCGGTGCTGCGCCGTTCACCGTCGAGGAACTGCGTGCGTTCTTGACCGGCAAGCTCGGCAAGCACGAGCTGCCCGCGGAAGTCGAATTCGTCAAGGAATTGCCGCGCACGCCGGTCGGCAAGCTGTCGCGCCACGAATTGCGCAAGGCCCAGCCGGCGCCGGTCAAGCAACAGCAAGTAGCGGGAGGCCGTTCGTGATGGCGCCGCAGACTCCGATTCACCTCTCCCATAGGGAGAGGTCGGATCGCGCAGCGATCCGGGTGAGGGGTCTTGCTCTATCGATAGACCGTACCCCCTCACCCCAACCCTCTCCCCACGGGAGAGGGGGCGCACTTCCGTTGCCGATACTTACTCGAACCTGATTCACATAAGGAGGATCCGATGGATCTCGCTTTTACCAAGGAAGAAATGGCGTTTCGCGAGGAAGTGCGCGAGTTCTTCAAGAACAACGTGCCGCCGGAAACACGGCGCAAGCTGGTCGAGGGCCGTCATCTCTCCAAGGACGAGATGGTCACCTGGTGGCGCATCCTCAACAAGAAGGGCTGGGGCGTCTCGCACTGGCCGAAGGAGTATGGCGGAACGGGGTGGACCTCGGTGCAGCACTACATCTTCAACGAGGAGCTGCAGTCCTATCCGGCGCCGGCGCCGCTTGCCTTCGGCGTCAGCATGGTCGGCCCCGTCATCTACACCTTCGGCAATGAAGAGCAGAAGAAGAAGTATCTGCCGCGCATCGCCAATGTCGACGACTGGTGGTGCCAGGGCTTCTCTGAGCCCGGCTCAGGTTCCGACCTCGCCTCGCTGAAGACCAAGGCCGAGCGCAAGGGCGACAAGTGGATCATCAACGGCCAGAAGACCTGGACCACGCTGGCCCAGCACGCCGACATGATCTTCTGCCTCTGCCGCACCGATCCGTCCGCGAAGAAGCAGACCGGCATCTCCTTCATCGTGTTCAGCATGAAGAGCAAGGGCGTCACCGTGCGCCCGATCCAGACCATCGACGGCGGCGTTGAGGTCAACGAAGTGTTCTTCGACGACGTCGAGGTGCCCTACGAGAACCTGATCGGCGAGGAGAACAAGGGCTGGGACTACGCAAAGTTCCTGCTCGGCAATGAGCGCACCGGCATCGCCCGCGTCGGCATGTCCAAGGAGCGCATTCGCCGCATCAAGGATCTCGCCTCCAAGGTCGAGTCCAACGGCCGGCCCGTGATCGAGGACCCCGGCTTCCGCGAGAAGCTCGCGGCCTGCGAGATCGAGCTGAAAGCGCTCGAGCTGACCCAGCTCCGCGTCGTCGCCGACGAGAACAAGCACGGCAAGGGCAAGCCGAACCCGGCTTCGTCCGTGCTGAAGATCAAGGGCTCCGAGATCCAGCAGACCACCACCGAACTCCTGATGGAAGTGATCGGCCCGCTGGCGGCGCCGTTCGACGTCCACGGCGAAGACGGCTCCAACGAGGCGATGGAGTGGACCGCGCAGATCGCGCCGACCTACTTCAATTATCGCAAGGTCTCGATCTACGGCGGCTCCAACGAGATCCAGCGCAACATCATCGCCAAGGCGGTGCTGGGGCTTTGAACGGTCTCTCCACTCCCTCGCCCCGCTCTTGCGGGGAGAGGCGTAGGCGGCCTTCGGCCGCCGTGCTTAAGTAAGGACGCCGATGCGAAAGCATCGGCTACGGGTGAGGGGCTTCTCTCCGCGAGCAGTGAACGCAGATGGACCTGTACCCCCTCACCCGCCGCGCGAAGAGCGCGGCGACCTCTCCCCGCAAGCGGGGAGAGGTGAAGGGAAGGCCCCGCGCCACCAATGACTGAGTAACGACGGCTAGTTCTTAAGGAAGAAAAGATGGATTTTGATTTGTCCGAGGAGCAGCGGCTTCTCAAGGAAAGCGTCGATGGTCTGTTGACCGATTCCTACGACTTCGATGCCCGCAAGAAGTACATGAAAGAGAAGGGCGGCTGGAGCAAGGCGATGTGGGGCAAGCTCGCCGAGCAGGGCCTGCTCGGGCTTCCCTTTGCGGAAGCCGATGGCGGCTTCGGCGCCGGCGGCGTCGAGACCATGATCGTGATGGAAGCGCTCGGCAAGGCGCTGGTGCTGGAGCCGTATCTGGCGACCGTCGTGATCGGCGGCGGTTTTCTGCGTCATGGCGGCTCCGACGCGCAGAAAGCGGCCTATGTGCCCGCCATCATCGACGGCAGCAAGACGTTTGCGTTCGCGCAGGTCGAGAAGAACTCGCGCTACGATCTGCATGACGTCACCACCACTGCCAAGAAGAAGGGCAATGGCTGGGTGATCGACGGCGAAAAGTTCGTGGTGCTCAACGGCGAGAATGCCGATGTCCTGATCGTTACCGCCCGCACCAAGGGCGAGCGCCGCGACAAGACCGGCGTCGGCGTCTTCCTGGTGCCGGCAAATGCCAAAGGCATCACCAAGAAGTCCTACCCGACCCAGGATGGCCTGCACGCCGCCGACATCACCTTCACCGGCGTCGAGGTCGGCGCGGATGCCGTGATCGGCAATCCCGACGACAGCCTCGCCTTGATCGAGCGCGTCGTCGACGATGCCCGCACCGCGTTGTGCGCGGAAGCCGTCGGCCTGATGGACGAGTCGCTGAAGACCACCGTCGAGTACCTCAAGACGCGCAAGCAGTTCGGCGTCGCCATCGGCACGTTCCAGAGCCTGCAGCACCGCGCGTCCGACATGTTCGTCGCGGTCGAGCAGGCCCGCAGCATGTCGATGTTCGCCACCATGGCGGCGGACTCGGACGATGCCAAGGAGCGCGCGCGGTCGATCGCGGCGGCCAAGGTGCAGATCGGCAAATCGCTGAAGTTCGTCGGTCAGCAGTCGATCCAGCTTCACGGCGGCATCGGCATGACCATGGAGGCCAAGATCGGCCACTACTTCAAGCGGCTGACCATGATCGAAAACACCTTCGGCGACACCGACTATCACCTGCGCCGCGTCACCGAAGCGGGCGGGTTGATGTAGCCACAATACCCTCCGTCATTGCGAGGAGCGAAGCGACGATGCAATCCAGCTTTCTTCCTGGTGAAGGAAGCTGGATTGCTTCGCTTTGCTCGCAATGACGGGGAAGAATTTTAGGGAGGCAACCAAAAATGAAAAACACCCCGTTCGATCTCTCAGGCCAGGTCGCCGTCATCACCGGCTCCAGCCGCGGCATCGGCCGCTCATCCGCCGAGCTGCTCGCCAAGCTCGGCGCCAGTGTCGTGATCTCCAGCCGCAAGGCCGACGCCTGTCACGAAGTCGCCGAAGGCATCAGGAAGAGCGGCGGCGACGCCCATGTCATTCCCTGCAACATCTCGCGCCCGGACGAAGTGAAGGCGCTGATCGCGGGCACCACGAAGCATTACGGCAAGGTCGACATCCTCGTCTGCAACGCGGCGGTCAACCCCTATTACGGCCCGCTGCTCGACATCAAGGACGAGGCCTTCGACAAGATCATGAGCTCCAACGTCAAGAGCAACATCTGGCTCTGCGCCGAGGCGATCCCGCAGATGGCCGAGCGCGGCAAGGGCTCGGTGGTCATCATCTCCTCGATCGGGGGTATGCGCGGTTCCACCGTGATCGGCGCCTACGGCATCTCGAAGGCCGCAGACTTCGCGCTGTGCCGCAGCCTTGCCGGCGAATGGGGACCGAAGGGCGTGCGCGTCAATTGCGTGGCGCCGGGCCTGGTGAAAACCGATTTCGCCCGCGCGCTCTGGGAAGACGAGGATCGCCTGAAGCGCCGCTGCGCCACCACCCCGCTGCGCCGCATCGGCGAGCCCGACGAGATCGCCGGCGCGGTCGCGTATCTGGCGTCGGACGCCTCGACCTTCATGACCGGCCAGACCATCGTGGTCGACGGCGGCGTGACGACGGCATCGGTGTAGCTTGTCGCCCCGGCGAAGGCCGGGGCCCATAACCACAACTGTTTATTGCCTTGCGACGCTGTAGCCACAGCTTGGCGCAACAACTATGCCTGTGGCTATGGGTCCCGGCCTTCGCCGGGACGACATTTGAATTTGTCGCGCTTTCGCTGGCAACTTGACCTCCGCCCCCCAATCCGCTGTCCTCTGTCAGACACAAAAACCTCCCGCGAAGAAGCCCCAAGGATCAGTACGATGTCCTTCATCCTCGCCATCGATCAGGGCACCACGTCCTCGCGCGCCATCGTGTTCCGCGGCGACATCTCCATCGCGGCCGTGGCGCAGCAGGAGTTTCCGCAGCATTTCCCGGCTTCCGGCTGGGTCGAGCACGAGCCGGAGGACATCTGGACCACGACCGTGATGACCTGCCGCGACGTGCTGGAGAAAGCGGGCCTGAAGGCCGGGGACATCGCCGCGATCGGGATCACCAACCAGCGCGAGACCACCGTGGTGTGGGACCGCGC
>JAKFVP010000520.1 GCA_021732175.1 Bradyrhizobium sp. | reverse complement strand
TGAAGGCCGGGGTGTGGTTCCGGCGCGGTCGTTTGCTCATGGTCTCTCCTGATTCGCAGGCTCAGCGTGCCCGCTGTCAGGCAGAAACTCCACTTATCGCCCTGTTCAAATTTGCGGAGCCGGCTCTCTTGACGCCTCCACTTCTCCACCGAAGGAGCGATATGCCGTGTCCAAAGATAACATCATCAAGCTGATTCAGCCAGGAAACGTCGAGGATCAACTCACCGAAATCTTGCGCAATGGGGCACGTGCTCTGTTGGCCCAGGCGGTCGAGGCCGAGGTCGCGGACTTTCTCGGCAAGCATGCCGATCTGAAGACCGCGGACGGCCACCAGCGCGTCGTGCGCCACGGTCACCTGCCGGAACGCGAGGTGATGACCGGTATCGGTCCGGTCGCCGTCCGCCAGCCGCGTGTCCGCGATCGCGAGGCGGACGTGACCTGCCCCGACCGCATCCGGTTCTCGCCGTCGATCCTGCCGCCCTACATGCGCCGCTCGAAGTCGATGGAGACGCTGCTGCCGATCCTTTACCTGAAGGGGATCTCCACCGGCGACTTCTCCGAGGCGCTGGCGGCGCTGCTCGGCAAGGATGCTGCCGGGTTGTCGGCCTCGGCCATCGGCCGGCTGAAGGATGGTTGGCTTGACGAACACACCGCGTGGCAGAGGCGCGATCTGTCGGCGAAGCGCTACGTCTACATCTGGGCCGATGGCATCCATCTCCAAGCACGCCTCGAAGACGAAAAGCAGTGCATCCTGGTGCTGATCGGCGCGACGTCGGAAGGCCGCAAGGAACTGGTCGGCTTCACCGATGGCGCCCGCGAGAGCGCGCAGGACTGGCGCGATCTGCTGCTGGAGTTGAAGCGGCGCGGGCTCGACGTGCCGCCGCGGCTCGCCATCGCCGATGGCGCGCTCGGGTTCTGGAAGGCCGCCGGTGAGATCTGGCCGAAAACTCGCGAGCAGCGCTGCTGGGTGCACAAGACCGCGAACGTGCTCGCCAAGTTGCCGAAGAGCCAACAGCCGAAGGCCAAACGCGCGTTGCAGGAGATCTGGATGGCCGAAACCAAGGCCGCCGCCGAGCTGGCGTCCGACGCCTTCATCGAGAGCTACACGCCCAAATACCAGAAGGCGGCCGACTGCCTGAGCAAGGACCGGGACACGCTACTGGCGTTCTACGACTTCCCGGCCGAGCACTGGAAACACCTGCGGACGACGGATCCCATTGAAAGCACCTTCGCTACCGTGCGCCACCGCACGATCCGATCGAAGGGTTGCCTGTCCAACAGGACGGCGCTCGCGATGGTCTTCAAACTGCTTGAGGCCGCGCAGAAAAGCTGGCGTCGTCTCGATGGCCACAACCAGTTGCCAAAACTCGTCCTCGGTGTGACATTCAACGACGGGATCGAGGTCATCGCCAAACCGACTGACCGTCAGCCCATCACCGCCGCCGCCTGACCGGCCAGGCCGTCACCAAAATTTAGCGATAGCTCCGGCGGCCGCGACGCAGGAGCCTGCCCCCATCCTCTTCCATTCCAATATCCGCGGTCGCGGTTACTACAATTAATCAGGAGACCATCATGCTCATTCATCCTACCGTCGAACGCTTGCGCTCGCTGGGCCTTGCCGCCATGGCCGACACTCTCATTGAGATGCAAAACAATCCTCAGGCGGCCGAGATGCCGCATGCCGATTGGCTCGGTCTGCTTATCGACCGGGAAGCGACCTTTCGAGACAATCGTCGCCTTACGCGCCGCTTGACCGCCGCCAAGCTCCGTCAAACCGCCACCATCGAGAACATCGATTATCGCACCGCTCGCGGGCTCGACCGGGCTCTCTTCCAGACGCTCACCACAAGCCAATGGGTCCACGATCACAACCATTTGGCCATTGTCGGTCCAACCGGCATCGGAAAATCCTGGCTGGCTTGCGCTCTCGGGAACAAAGCCTGCCGTGATGGCTTCTCCGTCCTCTACAAGCGAGCGTCACGTCTGTTCGCCGATCTCGCCCAAGGCGAGGGACGGCTGGCTCGCTTGATGACCATATTGGAACGCACAAATCTGATCATAGTCGACGACTGGGGGCCCGAGCCACTTACAGCCGACCAGGCCCGCGACCTTCTCGAGATCGTCGACGATCGCTACGACAAAGGATCTCTCCTGATCACAAGTCAGGTGCCCGTGGCGCAACGGCACGACCCGACCCTCGGCGACGCCATTTTGGACCGCATCATCCCACAATGCTCACCGCATCGAACTCAAGGGCGACAGTCTGCGCCGTCGCGCCGACCAAAAGAAAAAGGGCCTGACCCCTGCCTAACCCAACAATCGTTCCACCGGCCCACAGGCCCCTCCCGCGCGCGGCGCTACGCCGCTCGTGGGGCCACTCCGCGCCACGCGCGGGTCCCCCCATGGACCGCCGGAACGATCTCAAGCCGTGCCGCCAATCTTGACCAGGAGACCATTTCCAGGACAACATCAAATCGTCAGTTGTGTTCGCCGCCGCGTCGATGCTCAGCAATGTCCCAAAATTCACGCTGAGCATGATCACGATCATCTGGAAACCGTGATCACCATCGCCTGGAACGGCTGATCATCATCCCTGGAATGCGCACTCTCGGCTCATCGTACGCATCGGCCTGCCCGCACCTTCGTGCTCCCGGTGCCTCCGTCCCGGATGGTCGCACCATACGCCACGATCCTGAAAACCGCAGCCGGACATAGGCACCGAGAATCTTATACCGGTTACCAATGCAATCGAGCGGCTGCACGAGGAGTTCAAGCGAAGGATCAAGACCCAGACCGTGCTGCCATCAGCAGACACCGCCGCGATGTTGTTCTGGGCGCTGCTCGCCTCGGGGCAGATCAACATGCGCAAGGTCGATGGTTGGCAGACGCTCGCCACAAAACCCATCGATCAGCCAATTGACCTCGCCGCCTGAAACGATACCTTCATGTTCCCGGAGAATGCGCCTCACCGAATTCCAACCGCATTCCGGACGGCACCTTGCTCGCCCGGAGCAACTCAATCGCTGAGGGGCCTATTGCGGTATCGGATCTCCTTGTATTATCACTTACCTATTATCACCCAACTTTCCGTTTGCTAGGTTTGTGTGATGAAGAAGCATATGGGTTGCCCGGGCTGGCTCGGCCTAACTGACGACCGGACGGAGTTTATTTTTATTCCTGAACGCGCTGCGATCGTAAAACGAATCTTCGAAATGAGCGCATCAGGCCTCGGCGGCTATACGATTGCGAAAAAACTCAACGCGTCAGGCGTTCCAGGGTTTGGCTCCTCGGGAAGATGGGATCAATCGACAATTCATAATATGTTGCGCAGCCGGGCGACACTCGGAGAGTATCAAAAAAAACGGAAAGTGAATGGTAAAGAGATGCCATTCGGTAAGCCTGTTCTGGGCTACTACCCTGCGGTAATCGATGAAGTTCTTTTTCAAGCGGCTCAACAGGCTCGGGTCGAAAACCTAGCATCGGGTCGCGGTCGAAAAGGAAATGATATAGCCAATCTATTTGATGGGATGGCCACCTGTCGCTATTGCAAAGGGCCTGTTCGATTTCATAGCAACGGGAATGCCAAGAGCCTTGTTTGCTCGTCTGTCTTGGAGAGGCAAGGTTGTCACCGTTATCGTTGGACTTACAGAGATTTCGAACTCTCGTTTCTGGCATTAGCGAGGGGCAGCGCGGATTCTAAACTTGTAGAATTGATTGAAAACGTAGAGGCGGCGAGCGAAGCTGGAAAGTACGAGCGCCGAATCGAGTTGATGCTCCATTTGAGAGAGACTGTGTCCAGCCTAAGGGTTGCGATGGCGGGTAGTGAGCCACCTATGAATTCGCCTCCCGCCCCCATCGCACGGGACAACCCAAAGAGATTTTTCGAAGTGACGTTTGGAGATTCCTCGCCCGTCGCTGGCGTTCCTTTACCCCCGCCCTCTGCAGACACCGGCATTCGATTGGACGAAGGTTTGCTTAGCAAGCGGCTCAATCTCAGCCCACGCCAAGCCGCACTCGTCGCGTCGCTTGTAGCTGGGCGGTCTTTAGCCCAGACAGCAGAACACTTGGAGATGGCGCTCTCCACTGCACGATGGCATCTGCGCACCGTCTTCGAGAGAACGAAGACGCACTCTCAGGATGACCTCACCGACTTGGCCTGTACGACGTTCAAGCGATTGAAGGCCTCGCAAGAATGACTCATTTAGTCATTAAGGAGCACAGCTCCAGCCCAATGACGATTTTTGGAAACCCGCCTGACGGCAAACCGAAGCCCTAAAGCATTCAAAAAGCTCAGGACGGTAGTGAATCTTGGCGTTCGGGGACCGGTAAAGATTCGATAAAGAGCTTCGCGCGACACATTAGTCTTGCTGGCGAAATGCGACACATTCGCTTGTAAACGCAAGCTCTCGGCGAAAGCGGCGAGAAGCAGATCCGCCTTCCGGCTTGTAAAAGCGATGTTGAAGCGACGCGCGGCTGCTTTGGTTGCCCTCTTGCTTTGCGGGGATTCGTCTAATCGTTCGCTTTCGGAGTATCCGTCCGCTGAAGGCCGCCTTGCCGAGTAAGGCGCGGTGTTGAGAACTGTCCTTATGGACAGTGATAGGCGCAGTGCCCAAGTCGAACGGCTTGAAGTAGTGGACACAGGCCGGCGGCGGCGCTGGTCCGAGGATGAGAAGCTCAAGATCGTCCTGGAGAGCTTGCAGGCACCGCGCCAGGTCGCGGCGACGGCGCGGCGATAAGGCGTTTCGCGCTCATTGCTGCTCCGATGGCGACGGTCGCCCCGCGGGTCGGTCAAAATCCCCCGGGTATGGTCACTTGAAACTCCCCCACCCGATAATCGCGGTCAGCGCCGCTTAACAGCGGTAGCCGATCAGGCAGGACGTTTATTTTCGGTCCCTTTAACCAGCAAGGGGCCGGGGAGTTGAACGTCTTGAAGCCACACCTGCAAAGCACGGTATTTACGTTACTCGATCGCAACGCCA
>JAKFVP010000313.1 GCA_021732175.1 Bradyrhizobium sp. | reverse complement strand
CCCCTGCCGCAATTGATTCCGGGAATCCCTCTTCCGCCTTTTTCCCGATGGGAAATTGCCGCAATCGGAAGGGAACCTGCGATCAGTACCGGCGCGTCGGGGGGCGATGATGGACAGCAACTACCAGTTCTACGTTTTGGACCGCCAGGGCCGGACCGCACGGCCGCCGCGCGTTATGTCTTTCAAGAACGATGAAGCCGCCATGGTCGAAGCGCGCAAGGCGCTTTCCGACCAGACCATCGAGATCTGGCAAAACGACCGCTGCGTCGCGACGCTGCTGTACATGCAGAAGGCCGCCTGAGCCTTTCATCGCCGCCGCGTCCCGTTTGGCCTTGCCCGGCAGGCAGATCGCGCGCGCGGCCTTCCGCCTTCAGTCGATTCTGAGGCCGAGCCGGGTCACCAGCGGCTCCCAGAACCTGACCGCAGTGGCGAGCACCTTGCGAAAACTTTCCGGATCGGAATCCGGCGTCGCTTCAAATCCCGCCTCGATCATCAGCCGCTGGTATTCAGCCGTCGACAGCAGCGCGCGGCTCGCGCCGGCGATCTTGTCCACGATCGAGGCCGGCGTTCCCGCAGGAGCGAGCAGGCCATAGCTGCTTTCGTTGGCAATACCGGGAAAGCCGGCCTGAACCACGGTCTGCAGCTCCGGCGCTGCGATTAGCGGCTTCGTGCTCGTGACCGCCAGAATGCGCAGGGCGCCGGACCTGTGGAATCCCAGGCTTTGCCCGGTGACCCCGACGACCCCCATCGGAATCTGGCCGCCGATCAGGTCGGCCATGACCGGCCCGGCGCCCCGATAGGGCACTTGCACGAGCTCCGGAATCCCTGCGACCTGCTTGAACAATTCGCCGACCAAATGATTGGTCGAACCGATGCCGACATGGCCGTAGGAAATCTTTTCAGGGTTGGCTTTGACATGAGCGACGAGTTCGGTCAGCGTTTTGGCGGGCACCGAAGGATGGACGGCGAAGCAGACATAGCCGACCGCGATCTGCATGATCGGATCGAGATCCCTGCTCGGATCGTAGAGCGGCTTTGCCTTCAGCAGCGCTTCGTTGACATGCGGCAGCGTGCCGCCGAGCAGGATGGTGTAGCCGTCGGGTTTCGCCTTGGCGACCGCCGCAGCGCCGAGCGATGCACCGGCGCCGCCGATGTTCTCGACGACGATCGATCCGAGCAGCGGCTTGATCCTCTCGGCCCATGGCCGTCCCAGCGAGTCGTACGCGCCGCCGGGCGGGAACGGCACGATCAGGCGAATGGGCCGGTCCGGATAGGACTGCGCTGCAGCAGATGGCAGGAAGGTCGGAAGCGCCGCGGCGCCTCCAAGCAGCTTCAGGATATCACGCCGCGATTTCCGCATGGTGCCCCCGGGCCTTGTACATCGGGCTTGGCTTCGGCGCGCGTGAGCGATGCGATCCGGCCTTAAGCCAGGCTCTACCCTACCGCGCCGACCGGCCGCGGCAATGGAAAAGCGCGCCTTTAGGAACTGGCGTGGCGCCGCTGCAGGGCAGCGCTGCATTCGCGCGCGCTGGTTTCCCGCCCGGCCCTCAGGCAGTATTCCCCCCAACAATAACAGGTCCGCGCAGCCATTGCGGCGCAGCGCGAAGGGGAGGCTGGCATGCACGACATCGTCATCCGCGGCGGCACTATCATCGATGGCACCGGCAAGCCCGCCTTCTCCGGCGACGTCGCTATATCAGGCGGCAAGATATCGGCGGTCGGCGGCAAGCTCGGACCCGCCAAACGCGAGATCGATGCGGACGGACTGATGGTGACGCCCGGCTGGGTCGACGTGCACACCCATTACGACGGCCAGGCGATGTGGGATCCACTGCTGGCGCCCTCGTGCTGGCATGGCGTCACCACCGTGATGTTCGGCAATTGCGGCGTCGGCTTCGCGCCGGTGAAGAAGCATCATCGCCAGGCGCTGATGGACCTGATGGAAGGGGTCGAGGAAATTCCCAACCCGGTGCTGTCGGCGGGGCTGACCTGGGAGTGGGAGACCTTTCCCGATTTCATGGATGCGCTGGATCGGCGCGAGCGCGTTATCGATATCGCCGCCCAAGCCGCGCATTTGCCGATGCGCGTCTATGTGATGGGCGACCGCGCTATCAGACGCGAAAAGGCCAACGCGGACGACATTGCCGAGATGCGGCGGATCACGCTGGAAGCCTTGAAGTCGGGCGCCTTCGGCTTCACCACCTCGCGCACCGATTCGCACAAGACGCCGGACGGCGAGCTGGTCGCCTCGCGCGATGCCGACGATCACGAGCTGCTCGGTATCGGCTCGGCGCTGGGCGAGCTCGGCAGCGGCACCTTCGGCATGAACAGCGATTTCGACGACGAGGACTACGAGCTGCGCTGGATGCGCAAGCAGGCCAAGGAAACCGGCCGCCCGGTCTGGTTCCTGCTCACCGATCGCTTCGAGGATCCCGCCCGCTGGCAGCGCCTGATGAAGGCGGTGCATGCGGCGCGCGCCGACGGCCTGCCTCTCACCGCGCAGATCGCCGGCCGCCCGATCGGCGTGATGATGGGCATCGGCACTGCGCTCAATCCGTTCACCGTGCGGCCGACCTACAAGACGCTCGAGCATCTTCCGATCGAGGAGCAGCGCCGGCGCCTGCTCGATCCGGAGCTGCGGCGAAAAATTCTCGCCGAGAAACCGTCGGAAGCCGAGGTGGCAAAACTCTCCCAGTTCCGCCAGCTCGTCACCAGCCGCTGGGACAAGTTCTTCACCATGGACGATCCGCCGGATTACGAGCCGGGCCCGGAAAAGAGCGTGGCCGCGATTGCGGCGCGTACCAACCACACGCCCGATGAAATCGCCTACGACTACATCGTCGAGCAGAACCAGTATCTGTTCTTCCCGGTCGTGAATTACGTGACCGGCGATCACGAGCCGATTTACCGGATGCTCAACGACCCGGCTTGCCTCTTGGGCCTCAGCGACGGCGGCGCGCACTGCACCTCGATCGTGGATTCCGGCCTGCCGAGTTTCATGCTGCAGCATTGGGGCCGCGACCGCAGCCGCGGGCCGAAGCTGCCGCTCGAGCAGCTCGTGAAGCGGCAGACCAGCGAGACCGCGGATTTCTTCGGCATGTCCGACCGCGGCCGGCTTGCGCCCGGCCTGCGCGCCGACGTCAACCTGATCGACTTCGATGCCTTGCGGCTGCACAAGCCGGAGCTCGTGCATGACATGCCGGCGGGCGGCCGGCGCTTCGTGCAACGGGTCAATGGCTATGAGGCGACGATCGCAGCCGGCGTCCCCATCTTCGAGCGCGGCGAGCATACCGGCGCGCTGCCGGGCAAGCTGGTGCGCGCGACGCATCACGGGCGCGGGTGAGGGGCGGTTTACGCGGCGCAGCGCGCGTCGGGCAAGCGCTCCTCAAGGTACGCCTGGAGTTCTTCTCCGGCTTTATCCATGCGCCGCTGCAAATCCCGCCGTTCGAGCTCGGACCTCGAGGAATCGCGCAGCCGTCGATAATGCTCGATGACCTTCTCATGGCCCCGGATCACGAAAGCATCGACGTGAAACATCATGCCTCCTTGCAACTTTCCACGGCTGCGCGCTGTAAACTTCCTACTCGGCCTTGCCTCTCGACGGCGAATCCAGCCTGAGGTCCGCAACGGCTGAGCGATCCGGTTGCAGGCCGGGCAGCAGCAGCGTGTCTATTCTCGGGCCCCTCTCAAGGCCAGGACCGATCCAGGGCATCGTATCGAGATAGGGAATGGCGGGCAGCGGAAGCACTGCGGATGATGCAGCCTTGCGCAGGCCCTCACCGCCGAGCCTGCTTTCGCTTGCAAGGGAGAGCTGGGGAGCCACGAGAGCGCCCGCCAGCGAGAGCGCCAACAGTCCTTTCATCATGTCATCCTCCTCCACGTTACAGACGTTCAACCTGCAACTCACAGCGACCGGGTGTGCCCGGAGTCGTGGGTCTCTGCGTCGCGGCCCGGTTCATCGTCGGCGTCGGTTTCTTCCTCCACTTCCGCCACTTCCGACTCCAGAGCCCGCAGGGCATCCAGGATGTCGTCGAAGTCGACCGCTCCGCCGGGAGCCCGGTTCAGCTCCGGAACGGCGCAGGCATCCGCGGCCCAGGACGACAGAATCGCCCGCTTCTCATACGTCGTGAGGTCGCCGTCCTCGACAACGTCCATCGGATGGCCGAAGGCCTCGGCCGGGTGCAGCAGCGCGGCCATTTCCTGTTCCGTCGTTCGGCCGCGATCCATGCGCAGGGCGAGGCGATCGGGAAACGTCGCTTGCAAGTGAGCTTCCATGGCGGCCTGCTCTTCTCGCAATCGACGCTCGATATAGGCCCGTTCAAGCTCCGACAGACGCGTTGCGAGCAGTCGGCGGTAGCGATGCACATTGGCGCGGTGAGCGCGCAGGCGCGCCAGATGTTCGTCGATCATGGTCACCCCCTCCTGGCTTCATGCAGCCAGCGCACGTTCGGTAGAGCGCAACCGGCAGGGCTTGCCGCCGGGCGGATTGCGCGGGCCGCCGTCAAGCTCGCACAGGGCCTCGAGGATCTCGTCGATCGAGACGGGTCGCTTCAGTCCGGCAGGTGAGCGCAGCGACGGGCAAGAGGCGATGGCGGATGCATCCGACGCCCAGGATGCCAGGATTGCCCGCTTCTCGGCCGTCGTCAGGCCGGTGTGAGACAGGACGTCCTTCGGGTGCTCGAAGGCCGTGCCGGGATGAAGCAGCGCGTTGAAGTCGAAAACGTTGTCGTCGGCGGTCGTCGGCCGCATGGTATCCTCCTTTTCGTTGACGATGATCGGCTGCCGCGCGAAGGCTCGCGCGGCGCCGACCGCAAGCCACCATCAAGCGGCCTTGGCCTCCAGTTGCTGGACGTTGTTGGTCGTTGCGCCGTTGATCGCGATCCGGCGCGGTTTCATGGCTTCCGGAATTTCCCGGACCAGCTCGATCTTGAGCAGGCCGTTGTCGAACGCGGCGCTCTTGACCTGGACATAGTCCGCCAGGT
>JAKFVP010000317.1 GCA_021732175.1 Bradyrhizobium sp. | reverse complement strand
GTTCTGGAACGGCGAGGCCGCTATCGATCGCGGTCTCGCCGTTCCAGAACAGCCCGCCGGCCAGCGCGGCGACAGCAGCAGCCGCCATGATCAGTTTTCGCGAAACGGTCATTTCTTTGCTCCTGCGGGTGTGCCGGGGGGAAGCTCGTCGAATTCGATCATGACATTGGAATCGAGCGCGACCTTGGTCGCATCGGCCGGCGCCTTGAATGCGAAATCGCCGTCCGCGTTGGCGTCGGTCTTCCATTCCTTGATCTTCAACGTGTATTGCGGCGCGCCGGTAATCGTCTTGCTGGTGATCACCCATTTGCGCGGCACCGGCTTGGCGCCGCTCTCGATCCAGATCTGCCAGTCCGTCTCGGGACCGCGGAAGGCGAGATGCTCGCACTCGACGCCATCGACCACGCCCTGCCCGATGTGCCGGCCTTCGATGACGTTGCCCATCAACTGGTCGTAGGAATTGGACAGCAGCAGGTCCGCGCCCGGCAGACCCGCGCCCGATCGGGATTGCAGCGTGTCGATCATGTTGTCGACGGTGCCGGCGAGATCGGCCTGCACGTAGGATTTCGCATTGTTGCCATAGAGCGAAACCGTCTTGCCGTCATAGACGAGCTCGACATCGGCATAACCGCCGGTGCGGCGGATACGCAGCTTGTCCGGCCGGTTCATCTTCATCTCGCCGGAGCTGGTGAACTGGATCTTCTGCAGTTCCGGCGTGACGACTTCGATGTCGCTGTCGAACTTCGCCGAGAGGGATTTCTGGCCGCCCAGATAATCGCTCATCGCTTTCAGCAGTTTTGCGGGATCGTCGGCGTGGGCACTGCCGGTCGCGGCGAAAGTCAGCGCGGCGACCGAGGCGGCCGCGGCGAAAGTCCGGATCGCTTTCTGACGGCTTGTTCCCGTTGTCATGTGGCTCCTCCATGGGCTGCGGGCATTGAGCCCGCGGCCATGGAGGTGAGCCTTGACATGAATCAAGCCACGCGGTGACCCGTCTTCAAGGCAGGGAACATCGCGCGTATTTGATTTCCATGCCGTCCATGCCCGGGAACATACGCATCACGTTGTTGGCGTCCACTTCCCGCAGGCTGAACTGCACGCTCTGCAGCATGATGTCGCTGGCACAGGCCGCGAGAAGATTGATGGTCTTGCCATCGTCCTTCTTCGCCTTGATGCGGCAGCGGCCGAATTTTCCGGTGATATGGTCGCCATCGATGATGAAGCCGCCGCCATAGACATCGGACATGTCGGTGAAGACGACCTGGGAACCCTTGCGCTCGAATACCTTTGCGCAGTTATCGGCATCGGTGGCCCAAGCGCCGCTGAGCTCGAAGGCAACGGCAGCGCCGGGCATGATGAGGCACGCGCCGGCCAACAAAGCCGACAGCGCAACATTCCGAAATCTGGATTTCATCCGTTTTTCCCTCAATGGCCGCTAAACACCAGCGTCTTGACCGGCAGCAGCAAGGCCTGGATCCGCAGCAGCAGGGCGTGGACAAGGCCGGTGGCATCGACGGCGTGCAGGGCAAAGCCCTTCAGCGCGCCGGTCTTGGGATCGGCGATCACGTCATGGTTGCTGGTATAGGCATTGACGATGCAGGTGCTGCCCGGTGTGACCCCATCGAGACCGCCCTTGTAGAGCGGCTCAAGGAAGGCGAGGATCGAACCCGGCTTCTGTGCATTCTGAAGTTCGAGCAATTGCTGACCGCCCGAGAACTGGCCGGCGGCGATGTAATCCTGCACATCGGTGACGACGAGGGGAATGATCACCCAGGGCCTGGAGATGCAGGTCGCTTCGGCCAGCATGCCTGTCTTCATCACTCCCGCTTCGATCTGTCCAAACCCGGCCTGCAGCCTGCCCTTGCCGGCATCATCCGGTATCAATACGCCGGCCGGTCGCATGATCTGCGCGACGAGATCGCCGGGCCGAACGAAAAATTGTTCGACCCGTCCGTCGACGCCGGCGCGCACGAATGTCTTGTCGAGATCGACCTGCGCCTCTGCCAGAACAGCCTCGGCGCTCGCCTTCTCCGCCGGCAGCAGCGTGGAGACACGCAACACCGAGGACTCCTTCGCAGCATTCGCTGCGTCGACACCGGATTGCCGCTGATCGACCATCACCTGCAGCTTCTCGATGTCGCGCTGAGGCACGATGCCGGGATTGCGGCGCTGCAATTCGCTCTTGGTGTCGAGTTCGTCCTTGGCCTGCTGCCACGAAGCCTTTGCCTCGCCGACCTGGGCTTCCGTCTTAACGACATCGGCGCGCGCCGAGATGAGCGATGCGTCGACCTCGGCCACCTTGCGCCTGGCAGTCTCCAGGGCAGCCCGCTGCTTCGAGTTGTCGAGCCGGAACAGCACATCGCCCTTCTTCACGGCCTGGCTGTAACCGACATTCACCTCGGCGACACGTCCGGAGCCTTCGGGGAGGATCGGCACGGTGCGGTAGTAGATCGCCGCCGATTGCGTCGCCGGATGGTAGTAGAAGATCATGGTGATCAGCGAGATCGTGAGCAACAGACAACCCGTGATGCCCCATCGCAGTTCGTACCAGACCGAGAAGAAGGTGATCTCCTTGCCGAAGCGCTTGCCCTGCCGGTAGCGCCGGTAGAGGTAGTCGGGAACGATGGTCACGAGCGAGCAGATCATCAGCTCAAACATGGCCGCGCACCTCTTCCTTGGCCGGCGCCTCGTGGCTCACGGCAGGCCTGGCATCGGAATTGCCGGCCAGTCCCGGCGTGTCTTCCGGTTCGGCAGGCGGCGCACCGGGCGTGGCGTCGGCAATGCGCCCGACCGACCCGGCTATGTTACGCAGCGGCGTCGTGAAATCCGGCAGGTCGATCATCGCAAGCAGCAGACCCGCGATCCAGAAAATGTGCATGTGCGTGAACAGCGATATCAGGCCGAGCACGGCCACGATCTCGAACTGCAGCTTGTGGGTCCGGTGCGCCATGCGCTCCGGCAGGCTGTGCAGCTTCCAGTACAGCGTGCCGACCCACAGGAGGGTGCCGACCAGGAAAAGCCCCATCACGACCGTCAGGGTATCCGAGCCGTCGGCGCCGGGAATGAAGAACGGCATGTGATGGGGGGCCAGCGGGTGGGTTTCGACGCTCAAATTTCTTCTCCCTCTCCAGACGCCTGCACGCTCCGCAGCGCCTGCACAGTGCGGCCCATGGTCCATCAGGGTTTGATCTGAATCAAGGTACGCGCTGGAGGCACGCCCCACCCTGCCCGGCAAGAAGATGAACAAAAATCGTCATTCAGGAGAGTTTCGCATGGCGAAGATCGACGACCTGATCCCGAGCGCAAAGGACATTCAGAAACAGGCGGCCCTCAAGGAGGCCGCGAAGGCCGACGAGCATGCCAAGCGCCTGGCGGCGGCGGAGGCTGAGAAACAGGCCTTGATCGACCGCCTGAACAAGCCGTCGGGCCTGACGGAAGACGAGAAAATTCAGCTCGCCTCGACCGTGATCCAGCGCGCCGTGCGCAACGGCCTCACCGAAGTGCAAGTGTATCGGTTCCCGAACTCCCTTTGCACGGACAAGGGCCGCGCCATCAACCAGATGGAAAAGGGCTGGGAGAAGACGCTGACCGGCATCCCGAAGGAAATCTACCAGCTCTGGAGCGATTATCTGCAGCCGCGCGGCTATCGCATCAGCTACCAGATCGTGGATTTCCCCGGCGGCATGCCCGGCGACATCGCCATCACGATCGCCTGGTAGCGATTTTCAATCGCAGTTCTAACGGGGGTTATTGCGCATGGCCAAAGACAATTCCGATTCGAAAATGAAGCGGAAGGCGTATGAAAAGGAACTGCGCAAGCTGCAGGTGCAGCTCTGCCACTTGCAGGAATGGGTGAAAGAAAAAAAGCTGCGGGTGATCATCATCTTCGAAGGGCGCGACGCCGCCGGCAAGGGCGGAACCATCAAGGCGCTCACCGAAAAAGTCAGCCCGCGGGTGTTCCGCATCTGCGCGCTGCCGGCGCCATCCGACCGGCAGAAGAGCCAGATGTACATGCAGCGCTACATCGAGCAGTTTCCCGCCGGCGGCGAGATCGTGATCTTCGACCGCAGCTGGTACAACCGCGCCGGCGTCGAGCATGTCATGGGCTTCTGCACCCCCGAGCAGCACGAGCGCTTCCTCGAACTGTGCCCGCAGGTCGAGAAATTCGCCGTCGAGGGCGGCCTGACCCTGATCAAGCTGTGGCTCGAGGTCGGGATGGATGAGCAGGAAGTCCGTTTCCAGGCGCGCATCGAGGATCCGCTGCGGCAGTGGAAACTGAGCCCCATGGACACCGAGTCGTTCAATCGCTGGTACGACTATTCCCGCGCGCGCGACATGATGTTCGAGGCGACCGATACCAAATACGCGCCATGGCGGCTGATCCGCTCCAACGACAAGCGGAAAGCGCGGCTCAACGCCATCTCGCACATCCTGCAGGCGATCCCGTACAAGAAGGTGTCGCGCGACAAGGTCAAGCTGCCGAAACGAACCCACAAGGGACGCTACGACGACCAGGCAAGCCTGCGCGGCAGGAAGTTCGTCGAGGAGCGCTATTAGCTCGTCGCGGCTGGCACGAGATCAAGTATGGAATAGCGCAGCAGCTACCAGCGCCACCGACAGCGCACCAAGGGAAACGATAACGAAAAAGAACCGGCGATCGCTCACCCCTGCAGCTTACGCAGAAAGGCCAGATCGATGGCAGCCGTGATTTCGAACGGCTGCCATCTTTTGCCGGCACCGTAGTTCTACGTGAGCAAAGCGCTCCCGATCACGATTACTGCATTGTAATGGTAACGCCGCCGACGGCAGCCGAAGCTTCCACGCCGACCCGCGGTCCGCTGAGCTGCAGGATCACGCCGTTGGCGTTCTGCAACTGCACGCCGCCGGCGCCTGCCGCGAGCGCGCCACCGGCGCCGCCCACCGCATAGCTGCCGGCGAGATCGCCGGGACTGCGCAGGTTCAGCGCCCTGCCGACGAACTTGCTGGT
>JAKFVP010000622.1 GCA_021732175.1 Bradyrhizobium sp. | reverse complement strand
GGCTCCGGCGTCGGCGGGCAGGCCTTTCGCGACGGCAAGATCTGCGTCAGCAACGACTATTTGAACGACACGCGCTCGCTTGCCTGGCGCAGGGGAGCGGCCGACGCCCATATCGGCGCAGCGGCGGCCATGCCGCTGCGCTGCAACGGCAAATGTGTCGGCGTATTCCTGGTCACCAGGCGCGAGGTTGGTTCACTCAACGAGGAAATCGTCGCGCTGCTGGAGCGGATGTCGAAGAACATCTCGTTCGCGCTCGACAATTTCGACCATGAAGCCTCGCGCAAGGAAGGCGAGCGTGCGATGCGCCGGCTGGCGCGCATGTTCGGCGCCATCAGCGCAACCAATGAAGCGATCCTGCGCGCCAAGACCGAGCTCGAGCTTTATCAGCGCGTATGCGACGCGGCGGTTCACAGCGGAAAGTCGCTCGCCACGGTGGCGCTTCTCGCCGAGCCCGGGACGACGTGGCTCAAGCCGGTGGCAGGCACCGGCGAGGCCTCTCATCTGATCACCCGCACCAAATTTTCGACCGACCCGGATAACCCCTACGGCCAAGGCATCGCCGGACGGGCGTTCCGGACGCAAAGGTCGGCCGTCAATGCCGACATCATCGCCAACAGCGGTGCGTGGAAGGAAACCCAGCGCGAGGTCGGTGTCACCGCCTGTATTGCCGTCCCGCTGGTCAAGCAAGGCAGCAGCATCGGCGTGCTGATGTTCTTTGTCAGCAAGTCGTGGGCCAGGGACGAGGAAATTGTCGCGCTGTTCTCGAAGATCGCGGAGAACGTCTCCTTCGCACTCGACAATTTCGGACGCGCGGCCGAGAAGGCCCGCTCCGACGAGCAGAAGCAGAGCCTCACCCGCATGTATGCGGCGCTGAGCGCAACCAACGAAGCCATCATGCGCGCCAAGTCGCGCGGCGAATTGTATGAGCTTGTCTGCGAGGCGGTGGCCCAGGGCGGCCGCTTCAATTCCGTGAGCATCCTGCTGGTGCAGCCGGGCAAGGATCATTTCGCGATGGCTGCCTCGGCAGGCCGGACGGCTCACAACGCGCGGCGGCTGAAGGTATCGACCAACGAAGCGCATCCCGAGGGGCGCGGCGTCTGTGGCACCGCTTTCCGTACGCGCAAGGCGAGCATCTCCAACGATTTTGTCAACGACCCGCGCGGAGCTGCCTTTCAGCAGGTGATCCAGAGCGACGGCGCGCGGTCCGGCGCGGCGTTTCCGCTGCTGGTCGAGCGGCAGCCGGTCGGTGTCATGCTGTTCATCTCATCCGAACCTGACACGTTTTCGGTCGATTTTGCCGAGTTGCTGCAGCGCCTCGCCGACAACGTTTCCTTTGCGCTCGCCAATTTCGATCGCGCGGACGAGAAGGCCCGCTCTGAAGAACAGCGGGAACGGCTCGCCCGCATGCTCGCCGCACTGAGCGCGACCAACGAGGCGATCGTGCGCGCAAAGTCGCGTGCCGAGCTATTCCAGCTAGTTTGCGAAGCGACCGCGCAAGGCGGCAAGTTCACCTCGACCAAGATCGGGATGGTGCAGCCGGACAGCGACTATTTTCAAATCATGGCTGCGGCCGGCCCGACTGCAGTCAGCGCACGAGAAGCGCCGATCGCGCACAGCGAGGCGCTTCCCGCGGGACGGGCTCTGGCAGGAAGGGCCTTCCGTTCCAGGCTGCCCTGCATCCTCAACGACTATCTGGCCGATCCGGAATCCAGCGCCTTTCACGCCCGGGCGCGCGCAGATGGCTCCCAGTCGGGCGCTGCGTTCCCGTTGATGGTAGGCGGCCGACCCGTAGGCGTCATGGTGTTCATTTCGGCCGAAAAGAACACGTTCACGCCCGAGTTCGTCGACATGCTGCAACGGCTGATCGACAATGTTTCCTTCGCGCTGGAAAACTTCGACCGCGCCGACGAGAAGGCCCGCACCGAACAGCAGCGGGAGCGGCTCGCCCGCATGCTTGCGGCGCTCAGCACGACCAACGAGGCGCTGGTGCGTGCCAAGACGCGCGAAGAGCTGTTCGATCTGGTCTGCGAAGCGGCTGCCAAGGGCGGCAAGTTCACCTCGACCAGCATTGCACTGGCGCGGCCGGACAGCGATTTCTTCGACGTCGTGGCCGCCGCCGGTCCTACGGCCGAGAGCGCGCGAACGGCGAAAATGTCCGTTAGAGCCGATCTTCCCGAAGGCCGCGGCCTGTGCGGGACGGGATTCCGCTCCGGCAAGCCTTGCATCGCCAATGACTACCTGGCGAACGATCAGACCGAGGCCTTCCATGCCGTCCGGGACGGCGCGCAGTCGGGCGCTTCGTTCCCGCTGATCGTCGGTGCACGCGTCATCGGCGTGATGATGTTCGTTTCCTCGGAGAAGGATACCTTCACGCCCGAGTTCGTCGAGCTGCTGGAACGCCTGACCAACAATGTCTCGTTTGCGCTGAAGAATTTCGATCGCGCCGACGAGAAAGCCCGAACCGAGGAGCAGAAGGAACGCCTGGGCCGCATGCTCGCGGCGCTCAGCGCAACCAACGAAGCCATTGTGCGCGCGAAATCACCGGCCGAGTTGTTCCGCTTTGTCTGCGAGGCCGCCGCAGAAGGCGGCAGGTTTACCTGTACGTCCATTGCGCTGACGAGGCCGGACAGCGATCTCTTTGACATCGTGGCGGTCGGCGGTTCCACCTCCGATCGAGCCCGCGAGATGTTGATTTCGACGGATCCGGAAAAGCCGGAGGGACGCGGTCTTTCCGGCCGGGCGTTCCGCGCCGGCAAGGCCTGCATTGCCAACGACTATCAGGCCGAGCGCGACGCGCCCATCTTCCGGACTGCGATGCGCCTGCAGGGTGCACAGTCCGGTGCGGCGTTTCCGCTGTTCACCGGCGGCAAGACCGTGGGCGTCATGCTGTTTGTGTCGACGGAAAAGGAAACGTTTACACCGGAGTTCGTCGAGCTGCTGCAGCGACTGACTGCCAACATCTCATTCGCGCTGGAGAATTTCGGCCGGGCCGACGAGAAGCGCCGGGCGGATGAACGCATCGAATATCTGGCCTCGCATGACAGCCTGACCGGATTGCCCAACCGCGAGATGTTCAACGGCCTGCTGCGCCACACCATCGAGGCCGCGCAGCGCCACGGACGAAAGTTCTCGCTGCTGTTCATCGATCTCGATCGCTTCAAGGTCATCAACGACTCCCTCGGCCATGAGGCGGGCGATGCGTTGCTGGTTGAAGTCGGCCATCGCTTGCGCGGTACGCTGCGCGCGAGCGACGTGGTCGCACGGCTCGGCGGCGACGAGTTCGTCGTGATCCTCGGAGAGACCGGAGAGCGTGGCGATATCGAGAAGATCGCCGGCGAGGTACTGTCTACCCTCAGCCAGCCGTTGCAGCTCAGCGGGCACGAGTGTCACACCACGGCCTCGATCGGCATCGCACTCTATCCGTCCGACGGTATCGACGCGCAGACGCTGACCAAGAATGCCGACATGGCGATGTATCTCGCCAAGGAAGACGGCAAGAACGGCTATCGCTTCTTCAATCGCGATGTCAAGGTGCAGTCGATCGAGCGCCTGACGCTGGAGACCGCGCTGCGCCGCGCGCTGGAGCGCGACCAGTTCTCGCTGCACTACCAGCCGAAGGTCGACATGCTCACCGGGCAGATCACCGGCGTCGAAGCGCTGCTGCGCTGGGAGCATCCGGATTTCGGCATGGTGTCGCCGATGCAGTTCATTCCGCTGGCGGAGGAGACCGGCCTGATCGTGCCGATCGGACGCTGGGTCGTGAAACAGGCCTGCTTGCAGAACATGGCCTGGCAGCGCCGCGGCCTGCGGCCGGTATCGATGGCGGTGAACCTGTCGCCGCGCCAGTTCGCCGATCCGCATCTGCTGCAGGACGTCGACGAAGCGCTGCTGGCGAGCGGAATGTCGCCGGTGCTGCTGCAGCTCGAAGTCACCGAAAGCATGGTGATGCGCAACGTCCCCCGCGCAATCCGCGTGCTCGACGCCATCCAGAGCCGCGGCATTCGCATCGCGATCGACGATTTCGGCACCGGCCATTCTTCGATGTCGCTGATGAAGCAGTTCCCGATCGACACCATCAAGATCGACCGCTCCTTCGTGCGCGACCTCGCGGAAGATCCCGAAGATCAGGCCATCGCGCAGGCGATCATCAGCATGGGCAAGGCGCTCGGCATGACCGTCGTCGCCGAGGGTGTCGAGACGGCCGAGCAGCAGGCCTTCCTGCGCGAGCATGGCTGCGACGAGATTCAGGGCTTCATTTTCAGCCGGCCGGTGCCCGCGCGCGAGCTTGCCGAACTGCTGCGCGCGCCCGTCGAGATGGCGTCGCCGCCGCTGCAGCCCGGCGACGACAGCGACGCCGCCCTGTCAGGGCTGAAACGCACTGTCGTCTGACGGCTGCGGTTGCAGGTCTCGCACGTCGGAATCGGTGGAAACCACCTTGCGCGAGAAATCATAAGGCCACGGCACGGTGGTCTGGTCTTCGAGCAGCTTCAGCAGCATTCTTGCCGCATCCGCATAGGTCGCGCCATCCGGCAGCCCTAGCCGCCGGCACGATGAAGGCCCCAACGCCGACGCAAAGCCACGCACGTCCAGCGCCGGGCCCCACCACCAAGCCGGCGCCGGCGGCCGCTCCGCCTCCGCGATCGCGCGCCATCTGACGTATTCGTCAACGACGCGTTCGAATTGCAATCCTGCTGCCGGGTGCATCAAAATTCTCCTGATACGCCGGATATTAGCCATCCGTAACGCGGCTGCAAACCAGGAGAGGTGCCTCAGGCGTTCGCAGATGCCTTGACACCGAGCAGCCGCTCGGCATTGCCGCCGGCAACCAGCGCCATCTCCTCGCGGCTGACGCCCGTCACCTTGGCGAGGAATCCGACCGGGTCGGGTTCGGCCATGTCGAAGGGATAGTCGGTGCCGAGCATGATATGGTCGGCACCCCAGATCTCGATCAGATGTTTCAGCTCGCGCTCGTCGAACACCACGGTGTCGAAATAGAGCATCTTCA
>JAKFVP010000072.1 GCA_021732175.1 Bradyrhizobium sp. | reverse complement strand
GAGAGGGCTCGTCTACCATTTGTTAACCATAACGGGTGCAAAACTGGAGCTGTCTCGCTTCGAGGGATGGCTCCAGTGCGGGTTGCGCGCGCGTTTCGTCTTCCGATTATCGCCGCTCTGACCGCGCTTGCGCTGTCGGGCTGCATGCGCAGGGCCGCGCCCGTGGCGGTCGCCCCGCAGCCGACGCTCGACGCCATCGCATATTCAGGACCTGCACCCGTTCCGGTTGCCTACGCGGCGCCGGCGCCGGCGTCTGCACCTTATGACCAGCCCTATCATCTCGATGCCGGCGATCGGCTGCGCGTCGTGGTCTACGGCCAGGAAGGCCTCACCAACACCTATTCGATTAGCGCCGGCGGCACGATCACCATGCCGCTGATCGGCGCGGTGCCGGCGCGTGGCCGCACGCCGCAGGGGCTGGCTTCCGATATCGCCGCACGGCTGCGCAACGGATTCATCCGCGAGCCTTCCGTCGCGGTCGAGGTCGAGGCCTACCGTCCGTTCTTCATCCTCGGCGAAGTGCAGGCGCCAGGGCAGTATCCCTACGTGCCCAACATGACGGCCGAGAGCGCGGTCGCGATCGCCGGCGGCTTCTCGCCGCGCGCGCGCAAGGACCGTGTCACCATCACGCATACCGATGCGTCCGGCACCTCGCGCATGATCATGCCGCCGGGCACACCGATCAGCCCCGGCGATACCGTGCTGGTCGGCGAGCGCTGGTTCTAGCAGCGTTCAGAACTTTATTTCCCGTCAATTTGCGTCAACGCGCTACGGCGCGCGAGCCAGAGTGCAACTCCGGCATCGCATACCGCTGCGCGCTGCGGTGAATCAGCGCAAGCAAAGGCCCATGCGCGATGGGATGTTCCGGTCCGGGATTCCGCGCGTTAATAGGCAGCCCTGATCAATCGAGGCGCGCCGTTTTGTCGGCCACGTGCCTGCAATCTGGAGCAAGACCATGAACCACTCTTTGCCCGTCCGCGGTGTCCGCGTCGCGGCCGTGCTGGCAACGATCGCCGCAACTGTTCTTTGTGCTTCCCCGCAAGGCGCATCGGCGCAGGCGGACTATCCGAACCGGCGCATCACCTTTGTGGTGCCGTATCCCGCCGGCGGCGCCACCGACGTCTCGGCCCGCCTGCTCGCCAACAGACTGTCGGAAGCCTGGAAGCAGCCCGTCATCATCGAGAACAAGTCCGGTGCCGGCGGCGTCGTCGGCAACGACTATGTCGCCAAGGCGCAGCCCGATGGCTACACCGTGCTGATTGCGATCACGCAGATCATCCAGGCGCCGAGCCTGGTCGAGAAACTGCCATACGACGTCTTCAAGGATCTCGCGCCGGTCACCCAGGTCGCGCTGTCGACCATCGTGCTGACGGTGCCCGAGCAGCAGCCGATCAAGTCGGTCAAGGAGCTGATCGATCTGGCCAAGGCCAATCCCGGCAAGCTGCCCTATGGCTCGTTCGGCAACGCCACGACCTCGCATCTTTATGGCGAGCTGCTGAAGAAGAAGGCGGGCATCGACATGACCCACGTTCCCTATCGGGGCGCGGCGCCGCTGCTCAACGACCTGCTGGGCAACACCGTAACCTCGGCGTTTCTCGACCTGACCACGGCGGGCCCGCAGCTCAAGGCCGGCAAGATCAGGGCGCTGGCGATCGGCGGCGAAAAGCGCCGCACGCACATGCCTGATGTGCCGACGCTCGGCGAACTCGGCTTTCCCGGCTTCGAGGCCGAAGGCTGGGTCGGTGTCTTCGTGCCGGCAGCGACGCCCAAGGACATCGTGCAGAAACTTTCGGCGGAGCTTGCCCGCATCATCGCCTCGCCCGAAGGCGTGGCCGGGCTCGAGGCGGTCAGCCTCATTCCCGTCGGCGGCACGGCGGAAGCCTTTGAGGCCACGCTCAAGCGCGACTACGCACGCTGGGCCGATGTGGTGAAGGCTGTCGGCGTCAAGGGGGAGTGACTTTCCTCCACTGTCATTCCGGGGCATCGCGCAGCGATGAGCCCGGAATCCATAACCACCATCGGGAGTATGGATTCCGGGCCCGCGCCTTGCGGCGCGTCCCGGAATGACGCATGGAGAGAGTCGAGCCTACTTCTTCATATGCTTGGCAAAGAACGCCAGACTCCGCGGCCAGGCGACATCCGCGCTGGCCTTGTCGTAGCTGGCACGCTCGTCGCAATGAAAGCCGTGTTGCGCGCCGGGATAGATGAAGACCTCGACCTCCGGTCGCTTTGACTTGATGGTCTCGACGTCGGTCAGGGGAATGCCGGCGTCCTTTTCGCCGAAATGCAATTGCGTCGGCACTTTCGGCTTGTCGTCGGCAAAGCGGACGACGGCGCCGCCGTAATATCCGACGGCCGCCGACAGTCCCGACAGCTTCGTCGCCGCGGCATAGGCGATGCTGCCGCCGAGGCAGAAGCCGACGATGCCGACCGGGCCGACATTCTTCACCGCATCGATCGCGGCCTGCGTGTCGCGCAGCATCGCCGGCCAGTCGGGATTGGCGATGAACTTGCGCGCGTTGGCAATTTCATCCGGCGTGTAGCCGCACTGGAAATTCGGCTGGCTGCGATCGAAGATCGAGGGCGCGATCGCGACATAGCCCTCCGTGGCGAGGCGATCGCAGACCGAGCGGATGTGGTGATTGACGCCAAAAATCTCCTGGATCACCACGATGGCGCCCTTGGGCGCGCCTTTCGGGTCGGCGCGATAGCCGCCGAGCTTGAAACCATCCGATGCGGTCAGGCTGATATCTTGTCCCACGGGTCATCCATCCTTGGTTGGGTTGTTATTGTCGGGTGAGGGGAAGAGCGGGTTACTGCCACATCCAGTTATTGCCCCAGTCGCCCTTCCAGCCGGCGAGCCGGCCCTTGCGGAATTGCAGATAGAGGCGGTCGCGCTTCGGGAAAAGCCCGCTGCCGCCATAACCGCGGAAGGCGAGGAAGATTTCGTTGCCGGGGTGGCCGCTGATGTAGTTGAGGGGAACGCCGAGCGCGAAGCCGGCCTCATCGGCGCTCATGCCATAGGCGAGCGGGATGTTGTTCGACAGCGTCGCGGTGAAGGGCGGCGGGTAGGGGCCGCCGAGCGGCGGCAGCCCTTGCGCCGACGCCGGCAGCGCGGTGCCAAGCAGCATCGCAATGGTCGCAAGCAGCCTCATGACGCCGCTCGCTGTTGTTGCCTTCCGTCGAGCCGGTCGAGGAACGCCAGTACCGCATCGTTGAACGCCTTCGGCTGGTCGATATTGGCGGCGTGGCCCGCAGCCGGGATCACCACCTTCTCCGCCCCCGGGATCTTGGCGGCCATGTAATCGGACGCCGCCAGGAACGGCGTGTCGTCGGCACCGACCACGACCAGCGACGGCACTTTGATGTGCGGCAGGGTTTCCATCACGCTGGCGTCGCGCTGGGTCAGCATGCCCCGCGCGGCGCGCGCCAAGCCCTTGGCGTCGCGATGGGTGACGTTGGCGCGCTCGGCGCTCATCGATTTCAGCACGCCAAGGCCCTCGCGGTCGAAACGATCGGCCGTCTCATGCGCGCGCTTGTTCCAGGCATCGCGCGCATCGTCCTTCTTGAAGCCCGGTCCGGTATCGATGATCAGCAGCGCGCGCACCCGTTCGGGATGGCTGCGATAGAACGCTAGCGACATGTAGCCGCCGAGCGAGAGCCCGCCGACGACGGCCTTCTCGGCGCCGACCGCATCGAGCAGTGCGGCGATGTCGGCAACCGTCAGCGCCTCGCTATAGGCCGCTGGATTTTCCGGGTAGTCGGACTGGCCGTGGCCGCGCATGTCCCACAGCACCAGCTTGTAGTGCCGTGAAAGCGCCGCAATCTGTCCCTGCCACATGCCCGACGTCGAGGAGTAGCCGTGGGTGAGGATCAGCGGCGGGCCGTTGCCGTGAACCTCGTAGTAGATGTTCACCCCGTCGCGATTGAGCTTGGGCATTTGCGCTTCCTTGTCCTTTGATCTGCCGGCAGCTTAGCGCGTTCGGGGCAGGCTTGAGAAATGCGGAAATGAGGGATGTCGCCCACGCCGGCAGAATTTCGATGGGCGTGTTCCTCACGGTCTGCCGCAATGCACAAGGCCTTCGCGACCGAAAATATTTTTCTCCTTCGATCAATTCCAAATTGCATTGCCTCTAACCCTGATCGGTATCATGCTGCGCGCAACTGGCCGCTTACCCGGTGGGCCGCCAGCCATCCCGAACGTGAGGAGCCGCCGTAAGCGGCCTCGTACACCGGAAGGGGAGAGGAAATGCCCAACCTTACTATCAACGGACGGAATGTGTCCGTCGATGCGGCCAACGATACGCCGCTGCTTTGGGTCATCCGCGAACAATTGCAGATGACAGGCACCAAATTCGGCTGCGGCGCGGGCCTGTGCGGTGCTTGCACCGTTCACGTCAACGGCGAGGCCGTACGTTCCTGCCAGACGGCGCTCAGCGACGCCGTCGGCAAGAAGATCACCACCATCGAAGGTCTTGCGCCCAAGAGCGATCATCCGCTGCAGAAGGCCTGGATCGCCGAGCAGGTGCCGCAATGCGGCTACTGCCAGTCCGGGCAGATCATGCAGGCGGCGGCGCTGCTTGCCAAGAATTCCAACCCCACCAAGGAAGAAGTGGTCGCGCATATGGACGGCAATCTCTGCCGCTGCATGACCTATTCACGGATCCAGAAGGCGATCATGCGCGCCGCCGCCGACATGCGCACGGCATCCAACGCCGGCACCGAGCGGAGGCCCACATGAATAAGCACGTGAAACCAACTGACACCGCGTCCACGGACCTCAGCCGCCGTTCCTTCCTGGTCGGCTCCGCCGCTGCCGGCCTCATGCTCGGCTATGCGGGCGGTATCGATCAGGCGCTTGCCGCGCCGTCGAACTTCGATCCGAGCGTCTGGTATTCGATCTCGCCGGACGGGCTCGTTACCGTGACCTGCGGCAAGGCCGATATGGGCCAGCACATCGCCTCCACCATGGCGCAGATCGTCTGCGAGGAACTCGGCGCGAAATGGGGCGACATGCGGGTGCAACTC
>JAKFVP010000641.1 GCA_021732175.1 Bradyrhizobium sp. | reverse complement strand
AGGTGCGGACCACGCCGTATTCCGTGGCGGTACGGGTATCAACCGTCAGCGCCATACGGGAACGGGCGGCGAAGTAGTCGCGGTAACGGTTCTGCTGACCGATATCGCCCGACCACGCCGGACCGTCGTAGATGCCGCCGTTGAACGTCGTGTCGACGCGCAGATAACCACCCAGCTTGATGCAGGTGTCGGTGCCCGGGATATAGAAGAATCCAGCACCGTACAGGGAGCAGATCTTCACGTATTCGACCGCTTTGGCCTTTACGGGAAGATCGGCCGCCTGTGCCCCACCCATGGCGAGAAGACCCGCCGCTGAGCCGAGGATAAGGCTCTTAACCATCTTCATGTTAAACCTCCAAGTTGCTCCAAAGGGAAGGTTCCGGATCCGCTGGGTGACGACACCCTAAGGTTGGTTCCCTTGTCCCTACTTTCACCGCTTAGCCGCTTCGCGCCTTCGGACACACCCGCTAACGCGAGGGACTTAAGCGAACCACCTAATACGGGGCGACCTCGGGATGCCCCCCTCCGTCGCACGGTCACAATTACCGATGACCTCTGCACACGCAACAAAGGAACCGCTTCAAACAGGCCTGCTCAGCCCCTTTTCCGATGGGTGTTGCACAAATAACACGCAGAACGTCTCAAAATTCCGACGTAAACCATTGTAAAAAAAAGGGTATTCTGAAATAGTTCCATTTGCCGCCGCGTGCATTGCGAAGGCAGCCATTGCCACCGTTCTTCTACGCAAATCGACCGGCGCGACGGCGAATCCAGCGTAGGAATCAGATGCTCCGACCGGTTCGACGATGCGCTTGCAGGCGTGTGACGCTGCATTCGAGCGCAAATCTGGATGCGCATTTTCCTTGCCCGCGAACATACAGGAAAGCCTTGTGCTGCAGGGATAACTTGAATCGCCTGTGATGCTGCCACGGCATCGGCGCGGCACCAGTGAGAATCGAATCCTGCGCAGCAGGGATCGACGAGTGATTCCTCGTCGGCTTCACCAGGCCGTGCTGCGGTGTCGCTCGCTGCAAAATCGCTCCCTGGGCGGCGAATTGGCGGAGCAAAACGGCCAGCAACGCCGCGCCGGGGCTGATATCGGCCCGAGTGTCGCATTTTGGACACGCTTTTGCCGCGCGTGGAAGGCGGCCCGGTAGCCCCATTTCAGGCCCGACAGGTCGTTCTTATCTGTCGCTTGCGGCTAGCCCCCGCGTCGGGCATATCGGCCCGTAACGGAGACGTGGCCGAGTGGCTGAAGGCGGCGGTTTGCTAAACCGTTATAGGCTTGTAAAGGCCTATCGAGGGTTCGAATCCCTCCGTCTCCGCCACCCTTCCCCCTTTCAGTATCTCAAATAATTTCAGCGCCTTAGGCGAGCGCGATCAACCATCAGCGTCCTGATAAGGGCAGTATCCGCCCGCGCCGGCCAACTCGAAGCGGCGACACATATAAAGAGACATCGGATGGCGATCGCACGATCCGATTCGATGGCCGGCGGCAGTGGCGTCCGTCGTTTTGCGTCCAGGACGCATCGGCGAACTGGCACCGCTAGAGAACATCGCAAGCGGCAGCGAAGCGCGCGCATGGAATCGGATTCAACTGCTCGCCAGGTCAACAGCGCCTCGTGCGCGAGAGAGACAAGCAGCAACGATCGACAGCGCCGTTCGGAATTTTCATATGCGATGCAAGCTCAGCGAATGTAGTGCATTCGCCTGCAGCACCTTTCACTCGCCGATATGGCGGCGAGGCTTCGCGACCTCGGCATTCCCGCCGTCGACGCGGCGACAACGCCAATTGCAGTCTTGCGCTTCGTCACGACAGGAGGCGCCTGATATCGAGCAGGACGCACCGTCATGCTCGACGGGGATCCAATCGAAAGACCTAGTGCGTGGTCATCCAGGCGCGCGCTTCGCTGAGCGCAGCGGCGATTTCGCTCTCGCTCATCTGCGCGGCGATCTCGCGGCGGAGCGCGATCGCATCAGCACGGCCCTTCAGCGCGGCCAGATTGAACCATTTGTGCGCAGCGACGAGATTGACGACGCCGGAGCGCCCGCTCGCCCAGTAAAGCCCGCGCTCGAACAGCACGTCCTGGATCGCGCTCTCCGTGACCGGCACTGCCGCGTCCAGATCCAATGTCCCGTGAAACATGTTTGATCTCCCCTTTTATCGTTGGCCGCGGTCTCCCCCGAGTGCGGCCCCTGTCCCAAACTGTTGACGTCCCCAATGCCGTTTGCCGGCTTGTTGAGGCGAATATGGACGGGCAATTTTGAAGGGCAGTTTAAGTATCGCGATGAACGGCGTGTAAACGAGCGCGGCGGCCGGCCTGCGGCGGAATCGAAAAAGTGCCTGTGCCACAGGCACTTCCTTGCAATGGCAAAATTCGGTTTACCCTTGCGCTTGGGATCGCGATAACCATCGCCGCAACACGCGGTTCTGCCGTGCACGCCGGCCACACGGGGCGATCAACCCATGAAAGGACGCGCAGGGGCGTTCTCCCCGGGGCGGGAGCGAGTTCGTATCAGGGGATGTCGGGGACATAAAAAAGCCGGGGCGACCCCGGCGGCTGGAACGAGGGCGTCGGCGAACACGTCAGGACCAGATCCCAACCCCGGCCGAAGCCCGGGTGAAAACTGCGGAACTTGAGTAGCGCTCCGCACGAACGAAGAAAGACCGTTTCTTCTGCCGGGCCGTCTTCAAACTTGTGAAGTTTCGATCCGACCGTTGACCTGATGTCTCGCCGACACCCTCTTTCGTCGACCAGAGCGCTTTGGGAAGAAACCGGCTTAACGCTGGCTTGCCGCCTGAAGGCCCTCGTGACGCGCCGGCATCAAGGACGCCGGCATCCTCTCAAAGACGAGAGTTACTTCTTCTTGGCGACCTTGCGGGTCTTCTTCGCAGTCTTCTTCACCGCGCTCTTCGCCTTCTTTGCCTTCTTAGCCATGTTGCCCTCCTAATGTAGTGAGATGGCTTCGTTGCTGTTGTGCATTCGGGAATCGAGATGCACGTCATTTGAAATACAGCAACGACATCAAAAAAAACAGCGCCCCCTTAAGGAAGTGTTGACGCACGACGGCGCGAACACATCGCGCGCGTCGCACGACGATGCGCCGATGCGTCCGCATCAGGATGCGAAAAATTTCCGCACCAAGCGCATCTGTTCGCATCGATGTTGCAGGAATCGCTAGCGCTGCAGAGCTTTTCGCGATTCACGATCGACGCGTCGTTCGCGCGACGGAGCCGCGCGCGCGCCGCGCAACGTGGTTAATGGCGCTGCGCACGGACTCCGAGTCGCAAATTTTGCAAGCAAAAAATTTTCGTGCTCACCGGCATGATCGCTGGGTCGCGTGCATCGAACGGCAGCTTTGTTGCGAATCATCGCCCGGCGATTCGCAACACGCACACCGCCTCGCGCGCGTCACGCACGATCGGTTTGCGATCGAACTGGATGCGATCGTGGCGACGCGGGGGCGAACAACGCCCTCCGCGCGCAGCTCTCGTCAAAGACCGAGCTTGGATTTCAGGAGATCGTTGACGGCTTGCGGGTTCACCTTGCCGCCGGACGCCTTCATCACTTGGCCGACGAACCAGCCGAGCGCCTGCGGTTTGGTTTTCGCCTGCTCCACCTTGTCCGGATTGGCCGCGATGATCTCGTCGACCACCTTTTCGATCGCCGAGAGGTCGGTGACCTGCTTCATGCCGCGCGCTTCGACGACAGCACGGGGGTCGCCCCCCTCCTGCCAGACGATTTCGAACAGATCCTTGGCGATCTTGCCGGAGATGGTGCCCTCGCCGATCAGATCGACGATGGCACCGAGCTGCGCAGCCGACAGCGGCGAGCCCGAAATGTCGCGGCCTTCCTTGTTCAGCCGGCCGAACAGCTCGTTGATCACCCAGTTGGCCGCCACCTTGCCGTCGCGCTTTGGGTTCGACAGCTTCGCCAGCACCGCTTCGTAGAAATCGGCGCTCTCGCGCTCGGCGACCAGCACGCCGGCGTCGTAGGAAGACAGGGCAAAATCCGCGACAAAACGCGCTTTCTTCTGATCCGGCAGCTCCGGCAGGTGCGCCTTGAGGTCATCGACATAGGCCTGGCTGAATTCCAGCGGCAGCAAGTCGGGATCGGGAAAATAGCGGTAGTCGTGCGCCTCTTCCTTGGAGCGCAGCGAACGCGTCTCGCCCTTGTTGGGGTCGAACAGCCGCGTCTCCTGCTCGATCTTGCCGCCATCCTCGATGATCTCGATCTGGCGCCGCGCCTCGACCTCGACCGCCTGTCCGATGAAATTGATCGAGTTCAGGTTCTTGATCTCGCAGCGGGTGCCGAGCGGCCCGCCCGGCTTGCGCACGGAGACGTTGACGTCGGCGCGCAAGCTTCCCTTCTCCATGTCACCGTCGCAGGTGCCGAGATAGCGCAGGATCGAGCGCAGCTTGGTCACGTAAGCCTTGGCCTGCTCGGCATCGCGGATGTCCGGTTTTGAGACAATTTCCATCAGCGCGACGCCGCAGCGGTTGAGATCGATCAGCGACTGCGACGGCAATTTGTCGTGCTGCATCTTGGCCGGGTCCTGCTCCAGATGCAGCCGCTCGATGCCGACGGTGGCGGTCTTGCCGCCCTCGAGCTCGACGATCACCTCGCCCTCGCCGACGATCGGCGACTTGTACTGGCTGATCTGGTAGCCCTGCGGCAGGTCCGGATAGAAATAGTTTTTCCGGTCGAACACCGAGCGCAGGTTGATCCTGGCGTTGAGCCCGAGCCCGGTGCGCACCGCCTGCCGAACACACTCCTCGTTGATGACAGGCAGCATGCCCGGCATCGCCGCGTCCACCAGCGAAACCTGGGTGTTGGGATCGCCGCCGAACGCGGTCGAGGCGCCCGAGAACAGCTTTGATTTCGAGGTGACCTGGGCATGGATCTCCATGCCGATCACGACTTCCCAGTCGCCGGTTGAGCCCTTGATCAGCTTGCCGGTCGCAGCCGTCATCCCTGTTCTCCTGCGCTCAGCGCGGCAACAATCCTGTCCCACTCGACCTCGAGCGCATCCTTTGCGACCGGCTGGCCCGCCTGACGATACCAATAGCC
>JAKFVP010000557.1 GCA_021732175.1 Bradyrhizobium sp. | reverse complement strand
CGATGGTGACCGGCTGTCCGGCGATCAGCTTGTTCGCGACATGCGGCAGTGAGCCCATCGACCTGCTGGCGCCCTTCGGCGGCAGGCAGGGCACGCGGGCGAACATGTCCTTCATCCTGTCGACGGCCCGCGCCGCGATGCTCTTCTGCGCGGGATTGTTCTGAGCGGCGGCGGTGCCGCTGGTGCCAGCCGCCGTCGCTTCAGAAGGTTTTGCCGCTTCGGCAGGCTTCGCCAACTCAGGCTTGGGCGCTTCGGATTTGGCTGCCTCGGGTTTGGGCGCTTCGGCGCGGGCGTCGCTCAACGCCGCCTGCTGCCCGGTCTGCGCCTGCACCATTGCAGGCGCAAGCGACGCCGCCGCGGCAAGCGCGGCCGCGGCCAGCACGGCCAATGTGCGAAAAGGGTAGTGACAACTCATTAACGCTAGCCCCAAATTCTACTGCGAGTTCTGCTGCCCCTGATCCAGATGCGCGGCGTCGATAACGAATTTCGAGAGCGCGCGCCCGAGGCAGGCATGAACACGTTTGGCGAGTTCAACGCCATGCGTGGCGCTGAACAAATCGAAATCACCTGAATCATTCCAGTGACGCATAATGGCAAAACGATCGAACAACGGGATGTCGTGCTGCTGCGCAACGGCCCGCATACTGTCGAGATAAGGCGGCACGGACGTCATCGTCTCCGTGCGCGGAGAGTATTGCAGGTTCACGAGAACCACATCGATACCCGCCTTTTGCAAGGTCGAAACCCCCTCATCGACGGCAGTACGAAAATCATCGGGATCGATCCCGCGGATAGCATCGTAGGTGCCGGTCTGCCAGATGACCAAAGTAGGGTTTTTTGCTTCCACCAGCTTAACGAGGGTGTGGGCGACATCGTCGGCGGTCTTGCCGGTCTGTATTTCTACGGAGAGGTTCACGGGCACATTGGCGAGCCGCTCCTTCAGCATCGCGAGCAGCCGTGCCGGATAGGCGCTGGCCTCCTGCGCCGTGATGGTAGAAGAACGGCTGCCCACCACCAGGACGTTCAGCGGCTTGCCGCTTTTGACGACGTCTGCGACCTTGGCCAGCGTGCTGTCGCTGCTGAGCAGGTAGGCAGGGACATCGCAGGGCGGCGGGTCGTCGGCGCGGGCGGCCGGCGGCGCGGCCAAGAGGCCGGCGAGCAGCGTCAGGCTGAGGATGGCGGCCCTCATAGGCTTCCTCCCGCCATGTCGGCGTTGCCGATGCCTTTTTTTCCGTCCTTGTCGGCAGACCGCTTGTACCACGAAATCACCCACGCCATGACGGACATGATCAGGATGCCGGCGAGGCTGACCACGACCTGCATCAGGGGGCCGCTGCGGACTTCGGCAAGCACGAAGTGACCGGCAAAGGCCAGGAATACGCCGAGACAGAATATCTCAAGGGAGTGCTGGCCGCAGAGGATCAAAGGTCGCAGCCACCTGGATTTCAGGGGTGGCCAGTCCTTGGGCAGGATGCGGACGGTGACCGCCGCCAGCGCCAGGAAGTGGGCGAAGCGCAGCACGTCGAGGTCGGTCTTGCTGACCGGATACATCCAGTTCTCGAACCATTTCGGCATCAAATGGCCGAGCTGCGGCGGGAAATTCCAGATCATGGCGATGGCGAAGCTGAAGGCGAGATAGGCGACGCAGACCCAGAGCGTTACCGGCGAGGACAGGACGCGCGACATCCGCTGCGCGCCGCCGAGCGCGCACCAGGCGCCGAACACAAACAACAGCTGCCATGCGAACGGATTGAAGAACCAGACGCCGTTCGGATAGGCCGACAAATACAGATCGAAATACCAGGTCGCGACGTAAAGCGCGGCTGAGAGCACCAGCGTGACGTCGGTACGCCATTTCATCAGCCAGAGTATCAGCGGCAGGAACAGCATCAGCACGATGTAGAGCGGCAGCACGTCCATGTTGACGGGGCGGAAGCGCAGGATCAGCGCCTGGATGATGGTGACGTCAGGCTGCTTGAGAAAATCGAGGATGCCCATTTCCTCGGCGTAGAGCGGGTTGTCGAAGCGGGTGGCGACGTAGGAGATCTCCGCGAGGAAAATCGTGAACAGGAAGACATGCGCGACATAGATCTGCCAGACGCGGCGCAGGATGCGCGCACTCGCAATGACGAATCCGGAATTCAGCATCGCCCGGCCGTAGACGAAGGCTGCGGTGTAGCCCGAGATGAAGATGAAGATCTCGGTGGCGTCGGAGAAGCCGTAATTGCGGATGGTGAGCCAGGCCAGGATGTTGTTCGGCAGGTGGTCGAGGAAGATCAGCCACAGCGCAAGCCCGCGAAACAGGTCGAGCCGAAGTTCGCGCTCGCTCACCGCAGGCAGCGTGATGGCAGGCGCCTTGGCGGCGGCTTCAACGCGCGGGCGAGCCGCTATGGTATCGGCAACGGACGTCATCAGGCACCGTCGTTCACAATGGAATCAGCACGAATGCACGGCACTGCGGATCATACCGGCCCGGCATTTGCAGGGAAATACGCATGTGAGTGGCGTGCCGCCTGCGCCTTGGCTTGGAACTTTGGTGAAACCACGACCGGGCCCGCCCTTCAAGCCACGTTGGCGGGATCGTGACCGCCCGTTCGGCGTTGTTCCGTCCAGCCATTTGGATAGAATGGCCGGACAAGGCCACCAAGATCGCTGCAAATGTACCGTGCCGTCACCCACCAGATCGAAGTCACCGTCGAGCCGGCCTTCATGCCGGAACGCTCGATCCCGGACAAGGGGCAGTATTTCTGGTCCTACACCATCGTGATCACCAACACCGGCGGCGAGACGGTGCAGTTGCGCACGCGGCACTGGGTCATCACCGATGCCACCGGCCACCGGCAGGAAGTCCGCGGCCCCGGCGTGGTCGGCGAGCAGCCGGTGCTCGCACCGGGCGAGCGTTTCGAATACACCAGCGGCGTGCCGCTGCCGACCTCGTCGGGCTTCATGAGCGGGCGCTACCAGATGGTGACCGAAAGCGGCGAGCAGTTCGAGATCGACGTGCCGGCCTTCTCGCTTGACAGCCCGAGCGAGAAGCGGGTGTTGAACTGACTGACGCGAGGCAGGATCGCGCCGATGAACAGGACGATCCTTCTCCTCACAGCCGTTTTTCTCGTCGCCTGCGCTGATCGCGCCGTCGCGCTTGTTGGCGCCGACCTCGCCGATCGCACCGTCCAGCGCTACACGATCGCGATCGGCAGCGCGAAGGGGCGCTGCACCGGCGTCGTGCTGGCGCAGAACATCGTGCTGACGGCGGCACATTGCATCGTGCCCGGCGAGAAACTGTGGGTCGGTGACAGTGTCGAAGCCGGGTCGCAGAGTCTGGCGCCGGTGCGGCTCAGCGCGGTCGACGAGACGGTGCCGCATCCATTGTGGAATCGCAGGGATTCCGGCTCGCCCGATCTTGCCATCCTCAGGCTGGCAACGCCGCTTCCCGACCGTTTCATCCCGGCGACGCTGAGCTCGCGGCATCTTGCCGAAGGCGACAATCTGATCGCCGCCGGTTACGGCAAGGCCTCGGGCGAGGAGAGCCGGTCGCCGCTGGTGCTGCGCATGGTGTTGCTGCGCGTCACCAACGCCTTCCGCGGCTGGGCAATCCTGGCGGCCACCGGGGAGGATCGCGCCGGCGGCGCGCCCGGCGATTCCGGCGGGCCGCTGTTTTCCTATCGCGGCATGCACACGCTGGTGGGGCTGATCGTCAGCATCTCGGACAAGCGGACGAGGGCCGTTTCGCTTGCCGCGTATTACGGCTGGATCAAGGAGACGCAGGAGAAACTGAGCGGGCGTTAGCTGCAACGCTTACGTCCCCTCCTCCACCCCCGCTTCTTCCGGCGTGAACTCGTAGACCGAGCTGCAGAACTCGCAGGTGACGACAACCTTGTTGTCTTTCACCATATCGGCGCGGTCTTTCGGCTCAAAACTCTTCAGCATGGAAGCGACCGCATCGCGCGAGCAGGAGCATTTTGCCTGCAGCGGCTGCGACGCGAAAACGCGCACGCCGCGCTCGTGGAACAGGCGGTAGAGCAGCCGCTCGCCCGACAGATCCGGATCGATCAGCTCGACATCCTCGACGGTGCCGATCAGCGATTGGCCCTCGACCCAGGCGTCGTCTTCCGCAACGGTGTGATGCACCGTGCCTTCAGGCGCATCGCCCGGATGCAGATCGGCCTGGCGCGCGCGCTCGGGCGCCTTGGGGAGGAATTGCAGCAACATTCCGCCGGCGCGCCAATGGTGCTTCCCGGCTTCGCCGCCGCGCCATTCCTCGCCGACGGCGAGGCGCACGCGGGTCGGGATCTGCTCGGAGCGCAGGAAATATTCATGCGCGGCTTCTTCGAGGCCGTCGCCATCGAGCGCGACCAGGCCCTGGTAGCGGCTCATGTCGGCACCCTGGTCGATGGTCATGGCGAGATGACCCTTGCCGAGCAACTCGCCGGAAGTCTGGCCCGGCTTGAGCCGGCTCGCGTCAAAGCGCGCATAGGCACGCAGGCGATCGGGCGACTTGAAGTCGACCACCAAAAAGGAAACCGGACCATCGGTCCGGGTTTGCAGGATGAAGCGGCCCTCGAACTTGAGGGACGTGCCCAGCAGCGTCGTCAGCACGATGGCTTCGCCGAGCAGCTTGCCGACCGGCGCGGGGTAATCGTGCTTGGTGAGGATGTCATCGAGCGCGGGGCCGAGCCGGGTCAAACGGCCGCGCAGGTCGAGCGCGCTCACCTCGAACGGCAAGACGCTGTCATCGACGGGAACCGCCGAGGGGGCCCGGACCGGCGCCTCGGTTTTCGTATCGGGGGATTGGGAAACCATGGCGCTCTATCTGGGGTCTGTGATCGCGAAACGAAAGGGGTTGTTCCCAGTGGGTCGCCCCGGCCTTGTGCGCAATTGCGCACTGGGGCCGGGGCCCATAACCACCGGCTCTGATTGTTGGAGCGAACGTCTACCACTTCATTCAAGCGGATAGATCACGCGGTATGGGTCCCGGCCTTCGCCCATAGGCGCTAAGATATCCGGATCATGGCTTGATATCTGCGTTTTCGTCTTGGCGGCTCGCGTAGATGGCGTCGGAGAGCGCGGGCGGCTCGGCGGAGACAGGCGATGGTGGGCTGCGGGATGA
>JAKFVP010000508.1 GCA_021732175.1 Bradyrhizobium sp. | reverse complement strand
GCACGCCGGTCAGGAGTTCGATCGCCTCGTCCTTGTCGATGATGCGTCGCGGCTCGGCGAAGAGACTCGGCGTCTTGACGTCGGTGGCGAGGATTTCGCCGTTGCGGTCGACGATGTCGGGCCGCGCGGTCGCGATCGCGTCCTGCGAGGCGCTGCGGCGCGCGATGTGATTGTCGGCGCCGATCGCGAACATCACGAGACGTCCGCCGATCACGGCATACACGGCGGCAAAGGCGAGGATGGCAAAACCGACGCGGGCGCGCGCCTTGGCATTGCGGTCGACATTACGCCCGTACAGCAGGCTGCGGATCAGCCGCTGCCGCCAGGGTTCGTTCGGCTTGACGAGATCGCGCCCGCTCATCGCCGCGCTCCCGCTGCGGGAACCGAGCCGGTGATGAGTTTGGCATCAGTGCCCGCCTCGATGGTGTTGAGCATCGAGCCGATCGGATCGGGATCCCGGGTGAAGTTCGGCGGACGCTCGGGCAGGTTCTTGATCTGGTCGTATTGCGTGGCGTTGATCGGCTTCAGCCCGAGATGGCGTTCGGCCAATCCTTGCAGCCGCAAGGGCGCATCGAGCTTGGCCCATTCGGCGCGCAGCACCGCGATGGCGTCGCGCTGTTCGCGGATTTCGGCGTTGAGGCGCTGCACGCGCTCGACACGCGAGGTCGATTCCATCTTGATGCGATAGACGTAAGCCGCCGCGAAGATCAGCATGCCTACGACGAGGAAGTGGATGATCCGCATGATCAGCCTCCCCTCAAGACGTCGGCGAGGCGCGGCCAGTTGGCGCGGTCGTCCTCGGCATGCGCCGGCGCGGACGTGCGCGCTGCGGCGCGCAGCTTTGCCGAACGCGCGCGCGGGTTAGCGGCGATCTCGGCCTCGCTTGGCGTCACCGGACGCTTTGTCAAAATCTCAAAGCTGGGCGCGGCCTGCGCCACCTCGGGCATATGCCGCGAGCCGGCCGAAACCTTGCCGCGGTCGGCCATGAAATTCTTGACGATGCGGTCTTCCAGCGAGTGGAAGGAGACGACCACCAGCCGGCCGCCGGGCTTCAGCACGCGCTCGGCGGCGGCAAGCGCCGCGGCGAGCTCATCGAGCTCCTCATTGACGAAGATGCGCAGCGCCTGGAAGGTCCGCGTCGCCGGATGAATTTCGTTCGGCTTGGCGCGCACGACCTTGGCGACGAGATCGGCCAGTGCCCGCGTGGTCGCAATCGGCGTTTCCTTGCGGGCCGCACCGATGGCACGCGCAATGCGGCGGGAATTCCGTTCCTCGCCGAAAATGTAGATGATGTTGGCGAGGTCCGTCTCGGACGCCTTCGCAACGACATCCGCTGCGGTCGGCCCCGCCTGCCCCATCCGCATGTCGAGCGGACCGTCGAAGCGGAACGAGAAGCCGCGCTCGGCCTGGTCGAGTTGCATCGAGGAGACGCCGACATCCATGACGACGCCGTCAACCGCATCGACGCCTTGCGCGGCGCAGACCTCGGCAAGATTGGAAAAGCAGTCCTGCACCAGTTCGAGCCGCCCTTCCGAGCGATCGACCAGATCGAAGCCGCCGGCAATGGCAGTGCGGTCGCGGTCGATGCCGATCACGCGTGTTCCGGCGACATCAAGAATGCCGCGGCTGTAGCCGCCGGCCCCGAAGGTCGCATCGACATAGATGCCGCCGGCGCGGGGCGCGAGCCACTGCACCGCCTCGCGGCCGAGCACGGAGATATGGCGCTCGGCCGACATCATGCGACGGCGCCGGCTGCACGCCGGATGGAATAAGGAAACCCTGACGCTGACAGGCCCATTGGACTTAAGATCCCCGCGCCTCAAACCCTTGCGCTTCGCCGGGCTGTTCCGGTCGAAATACCGTCGCAGGCCATGGGCGCCGATCCAGGCCTGCTGCAAACCCTTCTCTCTCGACGGAATTTGCCGGGCTGCCATGGGATTTCGAGCGCGAAAATGGCCTTGGCCGTCCCCACAGAGGTCGCGGCTCTTCACCACTTAGTAACGGCACTTAGCCTTAAGAAAGCGTTGACGGATTGGCGCGGCTTTTACGCGCTGTTCCGAACCGTGCGAGGCACTGATGCTTCCCGCACACACTCCGCCAAAATGCGCGGCGCGAGTAACTTCCCGGATTGCCACGATCAAATCGTAAAGGAATAGTAAACATCCACCTTTGTCTGCCGTCGTCTGGCCCGGTTTTGGGTTGTGTCATGCCTTCTGGTTCGGTTGTGTCTGCTGGTATCGATTCGAAGCGTCAACGCGCCCTCCCAGTTCCCAAGGGCACCGCGGACATGAAGGCCTTTACTCCGGATTCCTCGATCGCCTCCGACGTCATTCCCTCGCCGAACTTTGGCGAGCGGAACAAGGGCCGCGCGCCCGACATGATCCTGCTGCACTACACCGGCATGCCCGACGTCGAGGGCGCGATCACGCAGCTGTGCACGCCCGGCACCGATGTCTCCGCGCACTACATCGTGCTGGAGGACGGCCGCATCGTACAGTCCGTGCAGGAGGCCAAGCGCGCCTGGCATGCCGGCGTGTCGAGTTGGGCCGGCGATGACGACATCAATTCCTGCTCGATCGGCATCGAGATCGTCAACCGCGGCCACGACTGGGGCTATCCCGACTTTCCGCTGCGCCAGATCGCGGCCGTGATCGCGCTGTGCCGCGGCATCATGCTCCGCCGCAACATCCCGGCGCATCGCGTACTCGGGCATTCCGACGTCGCGCCCGCGCGCAAGAAGGATCCCGGCGAGAAATTCCCGTGGCACTCGCTGGCCAATTCCGGCGTCGGTCACTGGGTGCAACCGGCGCCGATCGTGCGCGGCGAGTCGCTGCAGCTCGGGACCGTCAGCGACGACGTCATGAACATGCAGACCGCCTTTGCCAGATATGGCTACGGCATTGCCGCCACCGGCAAGTATGACGGCGCGACCATGGAAGTGGTCACCGCGTTCCAGCGTCACTTCCGTCCGGCGAAGATCGACGGCATCTGCGATCATTCGACGATGTCGACATTGCATGCCCTGCTGTCGAGCCTGCCGAGCGAGACAGTGAAGAACGCGACATCGTAGTTCCGCAGCGGCGGCGAGCCCCCTCACCCCGTCATCCTGGGGGAAGAGCCGAGCGCAAGCTCGCTCTTGGAGGGTCGGGGTGAGGGGAAGCCGCCGCGGATGGTCCACTCTACGAATTGAGCTCGGCCAGGCGCCGCGCGTAGAGGCGGCGCAGCGGTTCGAGTTGCGTCGCGTCAGTCGCGTCCTGATACGCCTTGCGCGCGGCGTCGTGCCGGCCGAGCCGGCGCAGCAGGTCTGCACGCACCGCCGGCAGCACTTCATAACCCTTCAAGCCGCCGCGCGCCTCGATCGCGTCGATCAGTTGAAGTGCACGCGCGGGGCCATCGACCATCGACACGGCAGCCGCGTGATTGAGCTCGATCACCGGCGAAGGGCTGATGCGCAGCAGCACCTCATAGAGCCCGGCGATCTGCGGCCAGTCGGTGTCGGCATAGCTTTCGGCGCGGGCATGCAGCGCGGCGATCGCCGCCTGCACGGCGTAGGAGTCGGGCCGGCCCGGCATGCGCAGCGCCTCGTCGACCAGCGCCAGACCTTCGGCGATCTGCGCCTTGTCCCAGAGCGTGCGGTCCTGTTCTTCCAGCAGCACGATGTCGCCGCCGGCGGTTTCGCGGCCGGCGCGGCGGGCATCGTGCAGCAGCATCAGCGCCAGCAGGCCCCTGATGCCGCCGCGGCCGGGCATCAATCGGTCGAGCAATCGCGTCAGGCGTATCGCCTCGCTGGAAAGGTCGGGCCGCATCAAATCTTCGCCCGATGTCGCGGCATAGCCTTCGGTAAAGACGAGATAGATCACGGCGAGCACGCCGCGCAGCCGCAGCTCCAGCGTGTCGCGCTCCGGCACTTCATAGGGGATGCCGGCAAGCCGTATCTTCTGCTTGGCGCGCAGCAGCCGCTGCGCCATCGCATCCTCGCTGACGAGAAAGGCGCGCGCGACCTGCGCGGTATCGAGACCGCAGACGGTGCGCAAGGTCAGCGCCACCTGCACTTCCGGTGCAAACGACGGATGGCAGCAGGTGAAGATCAGCCGCAGCATGTCGTCGTCGAGCCCGACGTCCGGCGCCTCGCATGGCACGGATGCGCCGAGCTCAAGCTCATGCATCAGTTGCTGCTGCTTGCCGCGGAAGGCGATGTTGCGGCGGATGCGGTCGATCGCCTTGTTGCGTCCGACATTGACCAGCCAGGCGCGTGGATTGGCGGGCACCTCGCCCTGCGGCCAGCGCTCCAGCGCCACCGCAAAGGCATCCTGCAACACGTCCTCGGCGAGATCGAAATCGCCGACGAGGCGGATCAGCGTGGCCATCGCGCGGCCGGCCTCGTCGCGGAAGATTTTTTCGATCTCGCCCGGGGTCATGTGGATCCCGTCATTCCCCGCCGCACGCGCCGCAACGGCTCATACGGCCACACCGGCCGCATACTCCTCATACATCCAGATCGGCCGCACCTCGATCGAGCCGAGCCGCGCGCTCGGAATCCGCGCGGCGATGGCGATGGCGGCATCGAGATCCTTGGCCTCGACGATGTAGTAGCCGCCGAGTTGCTCGCGGGTCTCGGCGAACGGACCGTCGGTGGTCAGCGTCTTGCCGTCGCGCACGCGTACCGTGGTCGCCGTCGAGGTCGGCTGCAGGCGGTCGCCGGCCTTGAAATGCCCGCTCTGGACGATGGACTGCGTGAAGGCGCCGTATTCGGCCAGCAACTTCCCGTTCTGGGCGTCCGGGTACTTCGCGTATTCGGCTTCGTTCTGGTAGATCATCAGCAAATACTGCATCTCGGTTACTCCTCATTGATCGGCTGGATCGCCGACATCCAGTCGAAGCGCCTGCGCTCAAAACGACATGTTCAGGATAATTTATTTTGCGGGGTTCTGGACCCCGCTATCGGCTTGACGCAGGCCGCTTAAACCCCCATCACAAGGGCGTCAGTCGGCCGGACGGCCGCTCCGGCTATGGTCGAAAGGCTGCTGGAGAGGAAAGTCCGGGCTCCATCGACATGCGGTGCCGGATAACATCCGGCGGGGGCGACCCCAGGGAAAGTGCCACAGAGAACGAACCGCTTCCCCCACCCTACCC
>JAKFVP010000078.1 GCA_021732175.1 Bradyrhizobium sp. | reverse complement strand
GTAGTCCGCAAATCAGCCCTGCCGGATGCGCGCGATGGCGCGATCGAGCGACCAACCTCCCGGCCCACTGCAGGCCAGAACGAGGAAGCCGCCCGCGATCGCGAGATCCTTCTGGAAATGCAGCAACTCGTTCTGGCTGGCGAACTGCCAATGAAACAGGATCGCCGTCGAGATGCAGAACACTGCGAACGCGAGCGCCGACAGCCGCGTCAGGACTCCCGCTGCAATCAGCAGACCGCCGCCGAGCTGAAGCGCGATGACGGCGGGTAGAAACAGCGACGGCACGCCTGCCTTCTGCATGTACGCCGCCACGCCGGCAAGATTGCCGACGAGGCTGACGCCTTCATGCAGGAAGATGAAGACCAGGAGACACCGGCCTGCAAGCAGGCCGGCGTCTCGCAAGTTCTCTCCGATGGCAGGGGGTGCCGACATCAGTTGACCTTCGCCGCGGCCTTGGTCGCGAGCAGCTTTTCCAGATCCTCGCGTTCCTCGCAGCCCTGCGGGCACAGTTTCGTCAGCACCGCAAGCTGCTCGCGCGCCTTCGGCAGGTCGCCCATCTCGACATAGAGCTCGCCGAGATATTCGCGGGCGCCCTTGTGGTCGGCGTCGAAATCGAGAGCCTTCTTGTAGAAGGTGAGCGAGGTCGGGTAGTCGCCGATCTTGCGCAGGCTGTAACCCATCAGGCTGTAGACGTCGGCGTGCTGGTTGGTGTCGGCAATCCTGGTCAGTTCGACCAGCGCGCCCTTGTAGTCAGCCGCCTTGATCCTGGCGCGCACGGAAGTGAGATCTGGCGCATCCTTCGAGTTCATGTTGTCGACGGCGAAGGCCGAGGACGAGCCGACGGTGACGCCAAGCGCGAGCAGCAGCGCAACGCGGGTGAATTTCCGGGTCGAACGCATGGGATTATCCTTTCATGTCCTGCGGGGTGAATTTCCGGCGCCTAGGCCTGCACGGGGGTGAAGGCGTAACCCGCACCGTCCTTGGCGAAGCTGCCGGCGCCGGGGAACGGGAAATGCGCGCCGCAGATCGCGATCTTGTCGGCAATGACGCGATCGAGCACCTTGCGGCGGGTCTCCACGGCGAGCGGTCCGTCCTGGTCGTAGGCGCCCTGCCATTCCGGATGCGGCGCGAGCAGCGCCGGTACATAGGCGACGTCGTTGGAGATCATCAGCTGCTGCTTGCCGGAGGCGAGCAGGAAGGCCGAGTGCCCCGGCGTGTGGCCGGGCGCGTTGACGAGGCGAACGCCGGGCACGACTTCCTTTTCGCCCTCGACGAGGGTGAAATTCTTCCAGGTCGGGAACACCGCCTGGATGCGCGTGCCGAGCGGCTTGCGGGCTTCCGGCAATTTCTCCACGCGGCCCGGTTCGGTCCACCATTTGTATTCGGTGGCGCTGACGATGATCTCGGCGTCGGGATAGTTGGGCGCATTGGTGCCCTTCTGCATCAGGCCGAAGATGTGATCGGGATGGAAGTGCGAGACCAGGATGGTGCTGACCTTCGCGGGATCGATGCCGGCGCCCTTCAGATTGTCCGGCAGGCTGACCGCGGTCGGCTGCCACTGGCCGACGCCGGAGCCGGAGTCGATCATCACCAGCCTGTCGCCGATCTTCAGCACGAGAACCGTCAGCGGGATCGGCACATAGTCCGTGGTCATACCGGCCTTGGCCAGCGCGTCCTTGGTTTCATCGACGCTGGCGTTCTTGATGAAGGCGGGATCGTGCGGCTTCTTCCAGACGCCGTCATAGAGCGCGGTCACCTCGACCGAGCCGATCATGTATTTGTAGAAGCCCTTGCCAGGGTCGGGCGCGGGCTGGGCGTTCGCCGGGGCGATGATGGACAGACGCGAATTCAGTCCGAGCGCGGCGGCAAATCCCGCGGCGCGCATGGCATCACGACGTGACATGTTGAACATGGCGGATAGTCCCTTTTCCAATGGCCCTGCGCCGGGAGGCGGCCTGGCTTGTTGCGACGAGGCATTGATTGCGGGACGCCGGCCGTTATTCCCGGCCACGCGCCATCGGGCGCGGCTGATGATCACGATCGCGTCAGGCGGGCATCGAATAATTCGATGTGACAGCGCCATGACGGGAATAAAACGCCGCCTCCCCCGGTCATGTCCCCGTGAAGCCCGGCCGGGCGGTTACGAAGAGCGGAACGATCAGGTTGAGTAACGGAGCAAACCAAGGCATCACAGCCCTGCCCGCCCGGTGGCCTGCCGCTGGGCTGGCGCAGCCATCCGCAAGCGCCGGGCCGAGGGCGATGCCGACAGGAATTGCGAACAACGATCCGGAACAGGCGCGGCGCTTTCGCGAGCTGGCGCTGCCGCATCTGGACGCCGTCTATACGCTGGCGCGCTATCTCCTGCGCGATGCGGCCGATGCCGACGACGCCGTGCAGGAATGCTACCTGCGCGCCTTGAAACATTTTCATACGTACCAGGGGCCGGCGATCAAACCGTGGCTGTTCGCGATCCTGCGCAACGTCTGTAACGCCGAATATGCGCGACGGGCCCATGCGCCGAGTACCGGCGCCGATGAACTGCCTGAAAATGCCGAGCAGGCGCCGCTCTGGCACGAGGCGGAAGAGACGCCGGAAGCCGCGATGGTAAAACAGCACGATGTCGGCACCATCAGGCGGCTGATCGCGGGGATTGCCGAGCCGTTCCGCGAAACACTGGTGCTGCGCGAGATCGAAAACCTTTCATACCGCGAGATATCTGACGTTGCGGAAGTCCCTGTCGGGACCGTGATGTCGCGCCTTGCGCGCGCCCGCGCCATGCTGCGGTCGGCATGGCTTGCGGAACAGGAGAAGACGAAATGACCTGCGAGGAGGCTGAAATCCTGCTGCATGCGCTTGTCGACGGCGAGCTCGACGCGGGACACGCGCGCGAGGTCGAGGAGCATCTTTCGACCTGCGCAAAATGCGCGGCGGCTGCGCGCGACTATCGCGAGATCAGGAAGGCCATGGCCGATGGCGGGCTGCGCTATGCCGCGCCGCCGGAGCTGCGCCGCCGCATCGAGGCCTCGCTGCCGCACGCGAAGGCGCCGACACGGCGCGCGCTGCTGCAGGGTTTTGCGATGGGCTCGGCGGTGTCGGCGATCGCCGCCACCGGACTTTTCGCGATCGTGCTGCGCGGCGACGACGAACAGCGCCTGCAGACCGCGTTCGTCTCGGCGCATCTGCGCTCGCTGCAGGCCAACCACCTGACCGACGTGATCTCCACCGATCAGCACACGGTCAAGCCGTGGTTCAACGGCCGGATCGATGTTGCACCGCCCGTGGTCGATCTCGGCTCGCAAGGCTTTGCGCTGATCGGCGGCCGGCTCGATTACATCGACGGCCGCCCGGTCGGCGCAGTGATCTATCGCCGCCGCCAGCATGTGATCAACCTGTTCGTGACGCAGGGCGCGGGCACGGAATCGCGCCCGGCGACGATGGAGAGCATGCAGGGCTACAACATCCGCCGCTGGACCGACCGCGGGCTCGACTATTGGGCCGTCAGCGATCTCGGCAGGGAAGAGCTTGCGAATTTCGGCGAGAAGTTCGAGGCCGCGGCGCGCGCGACATAGGACCTAGAGCGCGAACACGCGCCGCGCATTGCCGTGCAGGAAGGCGTCGCGCTGCGCGTTGCTCAAGCCGAGCTCGCCAAGGCCCTGCAGGCACTTCTGCGGCGACAACATCGGCCAGTTGGTGCCGAACATCACGCGGCTCTGCCCGATCCCCTTCATCCACTGCACGAAATCCGGCGGCAGCCGGTGCAGCGCATAGGCCGAGGTGTCGACGTAGAAGTTCGGGAATTTCACCGTCATGGTGACGAGCTCGTCGAGCCAGGGAAAGCCGACATGGCCGCCGACCACCGTCAACTCGGGGAATTCGAGCATGACGTCCTCGAGATAGGGAATCGGCCGGCCGGTCTCTGATCTTCGCAGGGGGCCGGTGTGGCCGATCTGGGTGCAGAACGGGACGCCGGCATCGATGCAGGCGGCGTAGACCGGATAGTAGCGGCGGTCGTTCGGCGGCAATCCCCACAGCCACGGCACCACCCTCACCCCGACAAAGGATTTGCGATCGACCCAGCGGCGGATCTCCCGCACCGCCTCCATGGGATGGTCGAGATCGACGGTGGCAAGGCCGCGGAAGCGCGCCGGCGCGGCCTCGATCTGGCGCGCGACCTCCTCGTTGCTGATCAGGCTGCCTTCCGGCCCGTGCCAGGCCGACAACAGCGCGATGTCGACCCCGGCCGCATCCATCGCCTGCACCGTGCTTTCGACACTCGGTACATCGCCCGCGCCCCGCGCGGTCCATCGCAACAGTGTTTCCAACCACGGCCGCTTCGCCATCCGCTCGGTCGTGATCTGCGCCCAGACGTCGATTGCATTCATCGCCGGCTCCTATATACTTCACTAGTGAAGTATATATATTCGGATGGATGCGAGCATGCAAGTGCGCTAGCTATCTGCGATGTCCGCTTCGAAGCACCGCATCTATCACCGCCTGCAGCTCGCCGCGCACCGGCTGCAGAAGGCGGCCGATCGCGCCGTGATGGCGGCGGCCGGCATCACCACGGCGCAGGCCGCGGTGCTGTCGATCGTGGCGGCCGATGGCCCGGTCAGCCAGCGCAATGTCGCAAGGAAACTTGGGCTCAACGAATCAGCCATGACGGCGATGATCGCGCGGCTGCGCGACATGGGGCTGGTCGAGCGCCTGCCCGATCGGGAAGATTCGCGGGCCTGGAGCCTGCAAATCAGCGACGACGGACGCGCCGCGCTGAAGAAGATCGAACAGCCGTTTCGCCGCATCAACCAGAAGATCGAGGCCGTGCTCGATGCTGACGAGATCGCGCAGCTCGCCGACTATGCCAGCCGCGTCAGCGATGCGTTTGAAGAGCAATAGACCTTACGGCTGGGGCGGATAGCGCTGGTAGCGCGCGATTGCGGCGTTACGCCGACTTGCGGACGGCGTTGTCGACCAGCGTCTTGCCGAGCGACCAGATCGCGCCGGGCACCTTGTGGCTGCCGGCGATCACGGTGTCGAACGAGGACGCGATCCAGTTGCAATCCTCTTCGGTGATGACGAGCGGCGGCAGCAGCTTGATGGTGTGACTGCCGTGGCCGGCGCGATCTGGTCGCTCGGCAA
>JAKFVP010000324.1 GCA_021732175.1 Bradyrhizobium sp. | reverse complement strand
GCCCAGACGTCGGCGCTGCGGTGCTGCTCGATGATCGCCATCTCGCCGAATTCCATGCCCGGCCCGAGCGAAGCCAGCCGCACGCCGCTCGGCAGCTTGACGCTGACCATGCCGCTCTGCAGGAAAAACAGCGAATTCGCGGGCTCGCCTGCGGCGAGGATCCGCTGGCCGATTTCGTAGCACCGCGTGGTGGAGAGTTCGGCGAGCGCCGCAATCTCCGCCGGTTCGAGATCGGCGAGCAGCGCCTGCTCGCCGAGATGCGCGGTCTCCTTCGAAATGGTGAAGCCGCCAAAGCGATAGATCACCTGGTCTTCGGCCCATTCGATGGCATCATCGAGCACGGCAAAATGCCGGAGTTTTCCGGGATCGCCGACGCGCGAGCGAATGGCCGGCCAGACGGCCGAGCTGGTCTCAACGCCGGTGATGATCGCGGTGACGCCGGTACTGCCGAGCACGGTCAGCTTGTCGCCGAGCAGTTGCGCGCCCGCGGCCGTGAGATCCGGCACCCGGCGGAAATCGAGGATCAGGAGCGGCGCATTCGGCGGCTCGTTGGCGAGCCTTCGCGTGAGGTAATCCATGGCGGCAAAGTTGAGCGCGCCGACGAGCTCGATGACGCGGATATCGCCGTGGCGCTCGTCGAGAATCTGCTGCTCGTGCGGCTGGCGGCTGCGGCGCGAGGAGATGCCGAGGATATCGTAGTCGGCGATGATGCAGGTCCGCACATCGGCGCTGCGGTTGAGCATGTGCAGGTCGAAGCGCGCCGACAGCGCCTCGCACATTTTCAGGCCGCGCACGCTGTTGAAGTGGTCGTCGAGCAAGGGCGAGAAGGTGCCGAGCCCCATCTGCGATGGCAGCGCCGCCACGATGCCGCCACCCACCCCGCTCTTGGCGGGAATGCCGACCTTGTAGATCCATTCGCCGGCATAGTCGTACATGCCGGAGCTGGTCATCACCGAAAGCGTGCGCGCGACGACATGCGGCGTGATCACCTGTTTTCCGGTCAACGGATTTACGCCGCGATTGGCGAGCGTCGCGGCCATCACCGCAAGGTCGCGCGCGGTAACTAGGATGGCGCATTGCCGGAAGTAAGTGTCCAGCACGGCATCGACGTCACCCCGCACGATCGAATAATTGCGCAGCATCCAGGCAATGGCGCGGTTGCGGTTGCCGGTCTCGGCTTCCGAGGCATGCACGGCATCGTCGACGCCGAGCTCGCGGCCGGCAAACTCGCTGAGCTTCTCCCGTACACGCTCGAAGGCCGCGTTACCATCGACCTGGTGGATCAGGCCGGAACACGCGATCGCGCCGGCATTGACCATCGGATTGAACGGCCGGTTGTCGTTGGTCAGGCGGATCGAGTTGAAGGCATCGCCGCTCGGCTCGACGCCGATCGCAGCCGCCACGCGCTCCTCGCCCACCAGCTCCAGCGCCAGCGCGAACACGAACGCCTTCGATACCGATTGGATCGTAAAATGCACGGCGCTGTCGCCGGCCTCATAGACGTGACCGTCGATGGTAACGAGACCGATGCCGAAATGGGCAGGATTGGCCTTTTTGAGCTGCGGAATGTAGTCGGCTACCGCCCCGGAATTGTCCGACCGGAATTCCTCGTAGCACTCGTTGAGAAAGCGCTGCAGCGGCGGCTCTGTGGCGTAACCGCGGGTTCGGGCAATGGGACTTGGTGTGCGAAAAGTTTGAGCATCCATATCGCGTTGTATTCAAGCAATCCGCGTGCCATGGCGGTTCCTTGGGCGGTACGCCAGTGGGTGCGTCATTCCGGCGCAATGTCGGCCGGTCTCCTCTGCCGCAGAAGCTTGGCGCAGGCAAAGCCGAGCGCGACCATGATGGCGGCCGCCGTCAGCAGCGTCGGAATCTTGCCAGCCTTCTCCAGACCGAAGCCGTAGGCGATCGGACCGAGGGTCTGGCCCATGAAAAAGAAGAAGGAATGCAGCGCCAGTGCGGTAGCGCGGGCCTCGACCGACAGTTCGCTGGCAAACACCTGGATGCAGCCGTGGATCATGTAGAAGCCCCAGCCCATCAGCAGCAACACGACGAGCTGGATCCTCCAATCCGGCCCAAAGGCGATAGCGACGAGTTGCAGCGCGACCAATGCGGCGCCGACGATCATCATACCGCGCATGCCGAGCCGCGGCAGGAAGCGCGCGACCGTCATCGTGTAGAACAACCCGCCGACGGCAAAGCCGGCGATGACGATACCCGATATCGAGAGCCTGACTTCGCCGAGCTGGAAAAGGAATGAGGCCACATAGGGAAACAGGCCAAGCACGCAGCAGCCTTCGATGAAGACGGCGCCGTAGCAGTATTTGGCGTTCGGATTGCCCAGGATGGTGCGGTAGCCCGCGGCAAGCGCGGCAAAACTGGCGCGCGGCGGCCGCGCGATATCGGCGCCGCGAAAGCCCGCCGCAACCGCCAGCGACGAGCCGATCACGAGCGCACCGAGCAGCGCCAGCACGCCGCGCCAGCCCAGGAAATCGCCGATCAGTCCCGACAACGTCGCGCCGAGCAGATTGCCGGCCATCGAACCCGCCAGCGTTCGGCCGATCGCGACCTGACGCTTCTCGGGTCCGACGAGATCGGACACCAGCGACAGCGAAACCGGAAAGACGCCGCCGGAAGCCATGCCGCCGAGGATGCGGCTGGCGAACAGCATCTCGTAGGAGTTCGCCAGCGCGCCGAGCAGGTTCGCAATGCCGAGCAGGACGAGGCAGACCGTCATCAGCCGCGCCTTGCCGAACATGTCGGCGGCAGCGCCCAGCACCGGCTGCACGATCGCGAAGGTGAAGGCGAACACCGCCGAGAAACCGGCCGCGCTCGCGATCGACACGCCGAAGTCTTCAGCGACATGCGGCAGCACCGGATCGAGCGCGCGGCCCGAGAGGCTCGCGGCGAACGTCGTCAGCGCGATGATGTTGAGGGCTGGCGGAAGCTGAGTGGTCACCGCGCCGCTTAAGTCGTCGGGTTCTTGGCGAGCGCGTCGAACACCATCAGCCGCTTCACGAGGGCTTCGAATTCGTGCAGCGGCACCATGTTGGGCCCGTCGGAGGGCGCGCGGTCGGGATCGGGATGGGTCTCGATGAACACGCCGGCAACGCCGACCGCGACCGCGGCGCGCGCCAGCACCGGCACGAATTCGCGCTGGCCGCCTGACGAGGTGCCCTTCCCGCCCGGCTGCTGCACCGAATGGGTGGCGTCGAAGATAACCGGCGCGCCCGTCGTCTGCGCCATGATCGGCAGCGCGCGCATGTCCGACACCAGCGTGTTGTAGCCGAACGAGACGCCGCGCTCGGTGACCAGCACGTTGGGATTGCCGCCGCCGGTGATCTTGGCAACGACGTTGGCCATGTCCCAGGGCGCAAGGAACTGGCCCTTCTTGACGTTGACGACCTTGCCGGTCGCGGCGGCCGCAACCAGCAGGTCGGTCTGCCGGCACAGGAAGGCGGGTATCTGCAAGACATCGACGGCCTGCGCGGCTTCAGCGCACTGCTCGGGCTCGTGCACGTCGGTGAGTACAGGCAGGCCGAGCGTCGAGCGGATTTCGGCGAAGACCGGCAGCGCGTCTTTCAGACCGACGCCGCGGGCAGCCGAAACGCTGGTGCGGTTAGCCTTGTCGAACGACGTCTTGTAGACGAGCCCGATCTTCAGGCGCTCTGCGATCTCCTTGAGCGCGCTCGCCACCTCCAGCGCATGCGCGCGGCTTTCGAGCTGGCACGGGCCGGCGATGATCGAGATCGGGAGATCGTTGCCGAACCGGACGTTGCCAACCGTCACGATGGGCGCAGCGGAGATGTCAGCTTTCACCGGGATTTCCCTGTTTCGCGCGGACCATGCCGGTCCGCGCCTTCACGATCAACCCCGTTTGAGCCCCGAATATCAGGGTTGCGGGGGCTGCTATTTTACCGCCGAGAACGCGGTCGGCACCAGCAGCTGGCTGACGATATTGTCGATGATTTGCCCGTCTGCTTCGCTCGCGGCGCGGCCGGCGAGCCAATCCGGATCGCTCTGGAACGCGGCCCACTTCTTCTCGCGATCGGCGAGCGAATCCCAGGCGAGGAAATAGGTCAGCTCCTGGTTGGAAGTGCCGATCAGCGTGGTGAAAAAGCCTGCCTGCTTGATGCCGTGCTTGTCCCACAGCTTCAGCGTAAGGGTGTCAAATCGCTTCAGCAGCGCCGGCAGCCGGCCCGGAATACAACGATAGACACGCATCTCCAAGATCATTGGTCTCACTCCCCTGCATTGTTGTTCTTGCGGTCGCGGGTGGGGTTTGTCGCAACAAATTGCGCCGAGGTCAAAGCGCAAACATGTCCGGTTTAGACCAGCCGCGACTGCACCACGGCCGCCTGAATGAACGAGGCAAACAGCGGATGCGGCTCGAAGGGCCGCGACTTCAGCTCGGGGTGGAATTGCACGCCGATGAACCACGGATGGTCTTCGTATTCGACGATCTCCGGCAGCACGCCGTCGGGCGACAGCCCCGAGAAGCGCAGGCCGTGCTGCTCCAGGCGGTCCTTGTAGGCGGTGTTGACCTCGTAGCGGTGGCGGTGGCGCTCGGAAATCTCGGTGGCGCCGCCATAGACTTGCGACACGCGGCTGCCCCGCTTGAGCGCTGCGGGATAGGCGCCCAGCCGCATGGTGCCGCCGAGATCGCCGCTCTTCGAGCGTTTTTCGAGCTCGTTGCCGCGCAGCCATTCCGTCATTAGCCCGACCAGCGGCTCCGGCGTCGGGCCGAATTCGGTGGAGTTGGCGTTCTCGATGCCGACGAGATTTCGCGCGGCTTCAATGACAGCCATCTGCATGCCGAAGCAGATGCCGAAATACGGCACGTCGCGCTCGCGCGCGAACTGCGCCGCCTTGATCTTGCCCTCGGCGCCGCGCTGGCCAAAACCGCCGGGCACCAGGATGCCGTTGACGTGCTCGAGGAACGGCGTCGGGTCTTCGTGCTCGAACACCTCGCTCTCGATCCAGTCGAGATTGACCTTCACCTTGTTGGCGATGCCGCCGTGGGACAGCGCCTCGATCAGCGATTTGTAGGCGTCCTTCATGCCGGTGTATTTGCCGACGATGGCGAGGGGCTCCGCGCCTTCGGGATTGCGGACGCGCTAGTTGATGACATTCCAGAGC
>JAKFVP010000320.1 GCA_021732175.1 Bradyrhizobium sp. | reverse complement strand
CAGGGTGCGCTCGCCATCGAGCGCGTGCTGCTGGTCGAGGACATGGACCGCGTCAAGCGCACGGTGGAGTCCGACCGGCTGCGCGGCGCATTGCTGACCTCGATCTCGCACGACCTCAAGACGCCGCTGGCTTCCGTGCTGGGCGCGGCGAGCACGCTGCGCGATCTCGGCAGCGGCTTCAGCGACGCGCAGAAGCAGGAATTGCTCGCCACCGTGATCGAGGAATCCGAGCGACTCAACCGCTTCATCGCCAACCTCCTGGACATGACCAAGCTCGAATCCGGCGCCATCGTGCCCAACACCGCGCGGCATGACATCGGCGAGATCGTCGGCAGCGCGCTGCGCCGTGCCGGCAAGATCCTCGTCCATCACAAGGTCGAGCTCATACTCGCCTCCGACCTGCCGATGCTGGAGCTCGACGCCGTGCTGTTCGAGCAGGTGATCTTCAACCTGCTCGACAACGCCGCCAAATACGCGCCGGCCGCGACCACGATCTCGATTCGTGCCGCGCGCGACAGGGACGCCATCTCGCTACAGGTCATGGACGAGGGCAGCGGCATTCCGCCTGATGAGCTCGACAGCGTGTTCGATAAGTTCTATCGCGCGGAGAAGGGCGACCATGTCCGACCGGGTACCGGGCTCGGCTTGGCGATCTCCCGCGGCTTCGTCGAGGCGATGCACGGCACGATCTCGGCCGCCAACCGCACCGACCGCCCGGGCGCGGTGCTCACCATCCGCCTGCCGGTGCCGGCCGATGCCGGCGTAGCGTTTTCGAGCGAAGTGGATACCGGTTCGCGTGAAGAAAACGCGTCAAAAGCAAAAACTAGAGCTTCGGCTCTGATGCAATCAGCGCCGAAGCTCTAGAACTGGACACCGCCGCATGAATGCGCCCGCCATCAAGGTTCTTGTCATCGATGACGAGCCGCCGATCCGGAAACTGCTGCGGATGGGATTGAGCACGCAGGGTTACGACATCCTGGAAGCCTCCAACGGCAAGCTGGCGCTGGAAAAGCTCGCCGAGGGGCCGGCGCTGATCATCCTCGATCTCGGCCTGCCCGATATCCAGGGGCATGAGCTGCTGCGCATGATCCGTGCCCGCAATGAGAGCGTCCCGATCGTGGTGCTGTCCAGCCGCGGCGATGAGGCCGGCAAGGTGCAGGCGCTCGATCTCGGCGCCGACGATTATTTGACAAAACCCTTCGGCATGGACGAGCTGCTGGCGCGGATGCGCGCCGCGCTGCGCCACCAGTTGCAGGTGCAGGGCGAGCGGCCGGTGTTTCGCAGCGGCGATCTCTCGGTCGATCTGGTTCGCCGCATCGTCAAGGTCGGCGAGCGCGAGGTGAAACTGTCGCCGAAGGAATACGATCTCTTGCGCGTGCTGGTGCAGCACGCCGGCAAGGTGCTGACCCATCGCTTCCTGCTCAGGGAATTGTGGGACGAACTGACCGACGCGCAATATTTGCGGGTCTATGTCCGCCAGCTCCGCCAGAAGATCGAGATCGATCCGGAACGCCCGCAATTCGTGCTGACGGAAACCGGGATCGGCTACCGCCTGCGCGCGCCGGATTAGGGAGCGTCGAGCTACGCCAGTGTGCCGCCGTCGACCGGCATCGCGATGCCAGTCACGAACGAGGCCTTGTCGGACAGCAGAAACACCGCAGCTTCCGCGATCTCTTCGGGACGTGCCGCGCGGCCCATCGGGTTGCGCGTCACGGCGGCCTTGATCAGCGCTTCCGGATCGGCCTCGTTGTGGCCGGGCTGGTCCGGGCGGTTGACGAACACGCGCAACATCGGCGTGTCGATCGCTCCGGGGCAGATCGCGTTGACGCGGATGCCGTCCTTGGCGTGCCGCTTGGCAAGGCTGCGCGACAGACCGATGACGCCGGCCTTTGCTGCGGAGTAGGTCGGGCTCCATGGCGAGCCGGTCAGTCCCGACGTCGATGCCGTGAACAGGATGCTGCCCGACTTCTGCGCCGTCATGTGTCCGAGCGAGGCATGGGTCGTGATCAGCTGCGAGCGCAGGTTGAGATCGATGCTGAAATCCCAGCCGTCGAGGTCGTCGATCACGGAGGGGCCCGGCGTGCCCAGATGATTCCACAGGCAATCGAGCCGGCCGAACTCCTTCACCGTGGCGGCGACGATCTCGCGCGAGAAATTGTCGTCGCGCAGGTCCCCGTCCAGCGCCAGCGCGCGGCCGCCGCCCTTCCTGATTTCGTCGGCCACCGCCTTCACGCCGGCCTCGTTCTGGTCGACGACGGCAACCGCCGCGCCCTCGCGCGCGAGGATGAGCGCGCCGGCGCGTCCTGCACCGGACGCCGCCGCGGTGACGAGCGCGATCTTGTTCTTCATGTCCATTGTTGTTCTTCTTCCTTTTTGTTGGCGAGCGTTCGGATCGGGACCGGCGCTAGATCGCCGTCATCTCGCCCTTGGTCCAGGCTTCCCGCAGCTTGAACTTCTGGATCTTGCCGGAGCCGGTCAGCGGGAAGGCATCGACGATGAACCAGTGCTTTGGCGTCTTGTGCGGGGCAAGCGAGGCGCGCATGTAGTCGATCAGCTCCTCCTTCTCCACGCTGCAGCCAGGCGCGGGCCGGATGAAGGCGGCGACTTCTTCGCCCCATCGCTCATGGGGCACGCCGATCACGGCGACCTCGCCGACCTTCGGGTGCTTGAACAGCAATTCCTCCAGCTCGCGCGGATAGATGTTCTCGCCGCCGCGGATGATCATGTCCTTGAGCCGGCCTTCCACCGTGCAATAGCCGCGCGCGTCCATGGCGCAGAGATCGCCGGTGTGCAGCCAGCCATCCTTGTCGATCGCGGCTGCGGTCGCATCCGGCATCTCGAAATAGCCGAGCATGACGTGATAGCCGCGGGTGCAGAACTCGCCGATGGTGCCGATCGGCACCGTCTCGCCGGTCGCGGGATCGATGATCTTGGTCTCCATGTTGGGCAATGGAAGCCCGATGGTGTTGGCCTTGTCCTCGACGGTGTCGTGGGCGCTGGTTTGCGCCGCCACCGGCGAGCATTCGGTCTGGCCAAAAACAATGGTAAAGGGCGCGCCGAGTTTTTCCTCCAGCCGCCGCACCAGCGGCGCCGGCACGGTCGAGCCGCCGGAGCAGATCGCCTTGACGGACGAAAGGTCTGTCGTCGGAAAAGTCGGATGCTCCAGCATCGCGATCAGCATGGTGGGCACGCCAACCATTGCATTGCCGCGATAGGTGCCGATCATCTCCAGCACCTGCGCCGGATCGAACGCCTCGATCAGCACCTGCGTCGCCGCCTTGTAGACCGCGCCGATCACGCAGCAGACGCAGCCGCCGGTGTGAAACAGCGGCATAGTGGTGATGTAGACGTCGCCGACGTCATAACCCATGCGGTCGGCGGTATCGGCGCCATTGTTAAGCAATCCGCGGTGGCGGAGCAGGGCGCCCTTCGGAAAGCCCGTCGTGCCCGATGTGTACTGGATCATCACGGGATCGTCAGGGCTTACGTCGGGAAGCTTGATGCTCGTGTCGTCACCGGCGGCGATGAAGGCATCCCAGTCGTCGAAGCAGATCACTTCGCGCAGCTCCGGGCAGTTCGCCTTCACCGCCTGCACCGTCTCCAGCATCGGATTGCCGCGAAAATTGTTCACGACGAAGACGCCGGCCGAGCGCGATTGCTTCAGCACATACTGCACTTCATTGGCGCGGAAGGCCGGGTTGACGGTGACCAGCACCATGCCCGCCATCCCTGCGCCGAATTCCAGCATGATCCATTCCGGCAGGTTCTGCGCCCATACCGCGATGCGCTCGCCCTTCTTGAAGCGGGTGAGCAGCGCGCGCGCCGTGCGCTGCGCCTCGCGGTACAGCTCGGCATAGGTCCATTTCCGCCGCAGCGCCGGGTCGGGCACGCCGGCGATCAAGGCGAGGCGATCGGGCGCGGATTCCGCGGCCTTCCGCAACAGGTCGCCGAAGGTCATTTCCCGCACCGCAGGCGTGGTCGGTCCTGCGACATGCGACATCGTCAAAGCCATTTTTGTCCTCCCGGGGGCCGCTCTTGCTCGGGGCGGCGTCTCTTTCGGGAGGCAAAATGCCTTCGGATGGGGGGCAATGCAAGCGGGGTTCGGCCGGCTGTCGACCCAACCCGTCATTGCGAGGAGCGGAGCGACGAAGCAATCCAGCTTTCTTTGTGCAGAAGAAAGCTGGATTGCTTCCGCCTTCGCTCTCCGAGCTTCGGCGGACTCTCAGCCCGGCGTAGCTTGCGCAGCAAGCGTAGACGGGTCGCTTCGCTCGCAATGACGGAGGAGAGGAGGCTACCCGGTCTTGCGTTGACGCGCTGCGGAGCGATGCGCCTTGCGTGCAGGACGCCGGTGCGCGGTGCTGCGGCGGGCGCTCGAATGGCCACGGCGCTTGCCGCCGCCGCCTTTGCCGCTCTTCAGGCTCTGCTTCAGCGCATCCATCAGGCTGACGACGTTGCCCGGCCGCTCCTCGCGCTCGACGGCCTGGATCGGCTTGCCGGCGGCCTTGCGCTTCACCAGCGCCTTCAGCGCAGTCTCGTACTCGTCCTTGAACTGCTTTGGATTGAAATGCGCCGCCTTGCTATCGAGGATGTGGCTGGCGAGCTCGACCATGTCCCTTGAGATCTTTGGGCGCTTGATGTCGTCAAAATAGTCAGCCTCGTCGCGCAGCTCGTAGGGGTAGCGCAGCGTGGTGCCGAGCAGACCCTTGCCCAACGGCTCGATGGCGATGACATGCTCGCGGTTGGTCAGCACGATTCGAGCCAGCGCGACGCGGTCCTGGTCCTTCATGGCGTCGCGGATCACCGCGAACGCATCGACCCCGGCCTTGCCGTCCGGCACGATGTAATAGGGATGATTGAGATAGCGCTTGTCGATCTCGTCTGCCGGCACGAAGCTGTCGATGTCGATGGTGTGGTTGCTCTCGATCTGCACCGCCTCGAGCTCGTCCTTCTCGACCTCGACATATTTGCCCTTTGTCAGCTCGTAGCCGCGGGCCTTGTCCTCGCCCTCGACGATATCGCCGGTCTCGGCGTCCACCATCTGCTGCTTCAGCCGGTTGCCGGTCTCCCGGTTGATCATGTGAAAGCGGGCTTTCTCGGCAGCGGTGGAGGCCGGGTACAGCGCCACCGGACAGGTGACCAG
>JAKFVP010000239.1 GCA_021732175.1 Bradyrhizobium sp. | reverse complement strand
CTTCCTCAAAGCTTGCCGTTTCCAGCCGCGCGAACTCGACGCTCGCAGAACGACCCGTGGCAACAACCGCTGCGCCGTTGCGAAGTTCGAATATCCCTTCGTCCGTCGCGGTCACGTCGAGCGTCTTGTCCAGCGGGGGCGGCGAACGCAGCGTGACCTCCGCGCCTCCACCGATCTGCCGAGCCAGCCTGCCGCAGACATAGCCGCCGTTGCCGGAGTTCGGCGGGCCGCAATAGCGGCGGTTGATGATGATCGATGTCATCAATGTTCCCCTTCGTCCTTCTCACTCTACCTGATCTTCAGGACAATTCTGCCCTTGACCGCCCGATCGGCCACCGCACGCATGCCCTCCTTGACCTGTTCGAGGGGAAGCACGCGATCGATGTGGGGGCGAATCTTCCCTTCGGCCAGCAATTGCATCAGCGTGTCGTTGGCGCGCATGGCCTGCTCCGGGAATCGTTCCGCCCAGCCGCCGACAAAGACGCCGACGATGGAATAGCCCTTCAGCAGCGGCAGATTCATCGGCAGCGAAGGAATTTCACCGCTGGTGAAGCCGATCGGCAGCAGCCGCCCGCCCCACTTCATCAGCCGCGCCATCTCCTCGAAAATCTTCCCGCCGATATTGTCGAAGCAGATATCGACGCCTTCGCCCGATGTGACCTGCTTGATCCGCTCGCGCAGATCTTCGCTGCGGTAGTTGATGACATCGCGGGCACCGTAGTCGCGCAGCAAAGCCGCCTTGTCGTCCGAACCGACGCCGGCGATGACGCGCAGGCCCAGATGACCGGCGAGGTCGACGGCGGCAAGGCCGACGCCGCCGGCTGCCCCCGTGATGAACACGGTTTCACCCGGTTGCGCGCGCGCCCCTGCGGTGAGGGCGCAATGGGCCGTGCCATAATTGTGCAGGACCGTGGCCGCGGCCTCGAACGTGACGCCTGCCGGCAAGCGCACGCTCTTCCATTCCTTGGCAACCACGAGCTCGGCATAGCCGCCGGTCCAGTTCGAACACGCCACGCGATCGCCGGGCTTGAATCGCGTGACCTTATCGCCCACCGCGACGACGACCCCGGCGGCCTCGGTGCCCGGGACGAACGGCGTCTTCGGCCGCATCTGATAGAGGCCGGAGACCAGCAACTGATCCATGAAGCTGATGGAGGCGGCGTGCACCTCGATCAGAATCTCGTCGCTCGCCGGCTTCGGCGCCTCGATCTCGCCGATGCGCAGATCCTCGGGGCCGGTGAACGCGCTGCAAACGACGGCTCTCATCGCGATGCTCCCACTTGCTGATGGCGGCGGGAGAAGAGGCGCGGCAGGACCATGGGAACGCGGGCGCGATATTGCAGGTAGGTCGCGCCGAACTCGGCGATCAGATCGCGCTCCTCGAGCTGCAACGCGATGAGGATGTAGGCGGTGTTTGCGATCGCGAACAGCAGATGGCCGACGCTCATCTCAGGCGTGGCCCAGAAGGCGAGCAAAAAGCCCAGCATCATCGGATGCCGAACGACCTTGTAGAGCAGCGGCGTTTTGAACGACTGGCCCGGCGCTGCCGTTCCGCGCATCGCAGAGAACGCCTGGCGCAGGCCGAACAGGTCGAGATGATCGATCATGTAAGTGGACGCAAAGGCGATTGCCCAGCCGAGCGCACAGACGCCGATCAACAGCCACGCTGCGACGCCATCCACCCGCCAGACCGGCATCGGGATCGGCCGCCATTGCCAGAACAGCAGCAGCAGGATCAGGCTGGAAAGCAGCACATAGGTTGAGCGCTGGCAGGCGGCGGGAAGGACGCCAGTCCACCATCGCTTGAAGGCCGGGCGCGCCATAATGCTGTGCTGGAGGGCGAACAGACCGAGAAGCAGGAAGTTAACGCCGATGGCTTCGCTCAAGTCGGCGGGTTGGCCGGTATCGATCGACTTGGGCACGGCAAAATTGCCGACGAACCCGATCGCATAGAATGTTGAAAGCGTGAAGACGGCATAGCTCACGATGGCGTAAGACAGGGTCAGGAGACGAGCGAACATGAATGCTTTCCAATTGGGGCTGCGCCGCCGAATGCGTGAGCTATTCGACGGCGAGCGGGTTGGTTCTGGCCTGATGACTATCAATGGACCGTCCCCCGCCCGTCCCCCGGCGCGCCGGTAGGGCAGCGATGGGGCCTTTATGACGAAGTTGTTACTTCAAACGCTCGGCTATCCGGAGATCCGCGGCGACGGCGGCCCGATCAAGCTGAACTTGCGCAAGGGCCTTGCGCTGCTGGTTTATCTTGCGGAGGCGAGGAGCGCCGTTGCGCGGGACGTCATGGCGACGCTGCTGTGGCCCGACAGCCCGCGCGAGACCGCGCTGACGCGGCTGCGGCGCATGCTTCACCGCATCGAGCTCACGCTCGGCCTTCAGGTGTTCGAGACCGATCGCACCAGCGTGAAGTGGTCTCCCGCGGTTGAGCTTAAGGTGAGCTCGCAGATGTTCGAAAGTGCCTGCGACCGCGGCGCGTTCGAGGAAGCCTGTGCCGAATATCGCGGCGAATTCCTCGCCGGCTTTGCGCTAGGTGATTGCAAGGAATTCGACGACTGGGCGTTCTTCCGGCGCGAGGCGCTCAGGGGAAAGCTGATGCACGCGCTGGAGCGTCTCGTGCAGGACAAGAACGCCGCCGGCGATCATTTTGCAGCGACGACCCACGCGGGACGCCTAGTCGAGCTCGATCCGTTCAGCGAGGTGTATGGCAGGTATCTGATCCGCAGCCTGCTGCTGGCCGGCGATCGCAGCGCGGCGGTACGGCAGCATGCGGCGCTGACCCAGCGGCTGCGTGATGAGCTTGGGGTAGCGCCGGAAGCTGCGACCGAGGCGCTGATGGCGCCAGCCTCCAGCGCGCCGGCCGATGCCGCGCCGACGACGCGCTATGTGAGGGGCGCGGGCGCGCACCTGGCGTATCAGACTTTCGGAAGCGGCACGCTCGACATACTCGTCATGCCCGGCTTCGTGTCGCATGTGGAACGCGGCTGGGAGCACCCGACCACCCGATCGTTCTTCACATCGTTGATGCCGCTTGGGAGACTCATCTGGTTCGATCGCCGCGGCATCGGACTATCTGACAGGGTTGGATCGACGCCGAGCGTCGAGGCAACCGCGGAAGACATCGGCACCGTGCTGCGGGCAGCCGGCTCGCGGCGCGTCGTGCTGTTCGGCGCGTCGGAATGCGGGCCGGCCTGCATCAAATTCGCGGTCGATCAGCCCGGCCTCGTGGCCGGCCTCGTCCTGTTCGGCGCCATGGCCAAGGGATGCTGGGCCGAGGACTATCCCTACGCGTTGAAGGCAAGTCAATTTGACGCCTGGCGCCAACAGCTCATCGCCGAATGGGGCGGTCCCGCCGGGATCGAGACGTTTGCGCCGAGCCTTGCAAACGATCCGCAGGCGAGAGCGTGGTGGGCCGGGCTGCTGCGCGCGGCCTCAAGTCCGGGCGGCATCTGGGCCGTGCTCGAAGCCTTCCGCGACACGGACGTGAGAAAGCTTCTCCCGCTGGTGTCCGTCCCCACGCTGGTGCTGCATCGCCGGAAAGACCGCGCTGCGCGCATCGAGGCAGGGCGCGACATCGCCGGCCGAATCAGCGGTGCGGAGTTCGTCGAGCTCGACGGCAATGATCACTGGTTCTTTGCCGGCGACCAGCGGCCGGTGCTCGATGCGATCAAGCGATTCGTCGGCGCCTTGCCGTCGCGACGAGGGAGCGGCTGAATGACCTTCGACGACGTCAGGAAGATGGCGCTGGCCTGGCCGGAGGTCGAGGACGGCACGTCCTACGGCACGCCGGCGCTGAAAGTGCGCAAGAAGTTGCTGGCGCGCCTTCGGGAGGACAACGACTCGCTTGTCATGCCCGGCGTTCCCCTCGACGAGCGCGAGATGCTGGTGGAGAGTCAGCCGAAGATATTTTACTTCACCGATCACTACCGCGATTATCCGATGGTGCTGATCCGCCTGTCGAAGGCGAAGCGCAGCCATGTCGAGCCGCTGCTGCGGCGGCATTGGAAAACGTTGGCGTCGAAGGCGGCGGTGAAGGCGTATGACAAAGGCTAGATGCGTAGGGTGGGCAAATCGCAAGCGTGCCCACCTTTTCCAGCACCGGTGCAAATGAAGGTGGGCACGGCGCGAAGTGCGCCTTTGCCCACCCTACGGATCGCGGACGGATTTCTTTGATGACATCGGACGAATTCATCGCCGCGGCGCTGCGCAACCCCGCGAACAAGACCATCGTCGACGAGCTGTTTCATCTGGCGCTGCCGGATTCGTGGCTGGTTTCCGGCTGCCTGGTACAGACCGTGTGGAACGTGCTGACCGGCCGGGCGGTGGATTACGGCATTGCCGATTACGACATCTTCTATTTCGACCGCGACACGTCGTGGGAGGCGGAGAACAATGTGATCCGCCGGCTCGATGCCGCGTTCCGAAAGCTCCGCGTCAAGGTCGAGGCGCGCAACCAGGCGCGGGTGCATCTGTGGTACCCGGACAAGCACGGCCTGCCCTACCCGCCGCTGTCCTGCTCGACCGACGGCATCGATCGATTCCTGACGAGGAACACGCGGATCGGGCTCAGGCGTTCGCGTGAGGGCTATGAAGTCTATGCGCCCGATGGATTCGACGATGCGGCAGGCCTGATCGTGCGGCCGAATCCGGGGCCGAATTTCTCCGCGGAGAATTACGCGGCTAAGGCGGCGCGCTGGAAGAAGCTGTGGCCTGAGGTGACGGTGTTGCCGGCCTAGTGTTTCTAGCGCACCACGCCCGACGTGAACCCCGCCTTGCGCCGCGGCGGCTTGATTTCCTTCTTCAGGAAACACTGCGCGTCCTTGCCGGCATAGCCGGGGCGCGCATAGGTCCAGGCGCGGCACTTGTTGTCGGCGGTGCAGGCGGCCTTGCAGGCATCGTCGCCGTCGGCGGCGTTGAGCTGGAAATTCTTGTAGTCGCCGCCGAAGCGGTCGATCGAGGTTTCGACTGCCGTGTTGCGCGGCTCGACCACGCCGGCGCCGCGCACGCCGGAGACGCAGCAATTATCCTGCTGGCGCGCCGGCACGCTGCCCTTGAGCCAGCACACCGCGCCGCTGGCGGTGTCGGTCGGATAGGCAAAGGTCCAGGCGCGGCAGCGGCGCGGTGTGCTGGCTCA
>JAKFVP010000304.1 GCA_021732175.1 Bradyrhizobium sp. | reverse complement strand
AGAGAACCTCAGCAGCTAGAACGCCTCGCCCCCGGGCGAGATCAAATCGGAGAGGTGGGCGACATCGTCTCGGAATCCCCGGGCGACTTCATATCGGTACACCCGGGCGACTTCGTCGGAATCCGCACTGTGTTCGACATAGTGTTTTCCCGAAACAACGTGTTGCCGCCAATATGAGCGTGTTTCGCCGTTGCGCAACTTCGCCGGGGAGACCCTGGAGCCCTCCCCCTATGCGTATTGGAATGCTGCAATGGGCGTATGGGAATGACGTGTGATTATGCGTATCCTTTTTTGGAGGGCGGGCCGGTCTTCCGGGGGGAAGTGTTTAAAGTCGCCCCGCCTAGATTTTGGGGTCTCCCGGGGGAGACGCAAGGGTCTCGGGGACACCTTGACTTTTAGGACAAAACGTCCTATTTAGGGATCAAATGGATTGGGAATGCTCGATCGGCGCTGGGCCTCGGTGAACACCGGGGCCCTTCGCTTTTTGGGCTAGGGGAAAATCTTCAAGCCGTAGCCCTCGATCTTGCCGTTAGGGCTCGCCCGAAATTTGGACTTCAGGGCATCATAGGCCCGGTTGGGCTGATCTGGCTTGATGACGTGGCGCCCAATGGGGTGTGCGACAAGGTCAGCCAACTGTAGGCCGGTCGAGTTGTGCTTCTTGTCCATGAAGCGGATTTCGAGGTTCTGCATCTTGCCGACGGCGTTTTGACCGTCGCAGATCCTGCGAAACTCCAGCTCCAGCTTCGCATCCTCGGTCTTGCCACGGCATTCGACCTGCAAATGGGTCTGGACGTTCGCCTGGCCCTTGTCGATCAGGAAACGCTGCAGGCGCTCCATGCAGAAGCCCAGGGCAATGCTGTAGGGGTCCGCCGGGTCGCTGTATTTCTTGACGTGCTTAGCCTTGTCGATGACCGCGGCAATGAGTGTGAATTCAGCGTCGCCGATCAGCTGGGTTACCCGGTCGATGAACGATGCCCGCGTGTTAGGATTTAGCAGGATGTTGAAATCGCCGGTCGCCTTGCGGATTTCATGACCGTGCAGCACTATGCTGTCATGGCCCCAGAAGTCGAATTTGAACCGCTGGAAAGCCGGCACGATCTTTTCGATGTATTTGGCCTTTTCGACCACGCAAAAGGCGAGCGCGAAAACCGGGTGATCCGGGTTGATGTTGGTGAGGCCGTGATCGCCGCTTTCGTCGATGTAGACAATGTATTCGCTGTAATTCATGGCGAGACGTTACCCCAAGTCGACGCTGGGGCCAGCTTGGCTGGCTCATAATCGACCGCTATTCGAGCACGGAGCCGTTCGCAGCTTGACCCAATCGAGAAACCAGCGGCCGTTACAGGGACAGGATGTCTCGAAAGGCTAGAGGTTAGACGTACGCCCGCTTGGGTCCTCATTTGCATACTCTCGCAAGTTTTTAGAGAGGCCCGATCGAGCATCCGCTCCGGGCCTCTTTTCCCAATTTAGCCCGTTGAAAATGCGAGCTATTCCGCGATGCACCGTCCATCGTGGGCCGGCCCTTCATGGCGAGCTTTTTGGGACCGCAGTCAAAATTTCGCAACAAAATGGGGAGCCGATTGACAGTTCCATCAAAATTGTCTACATAAATGCCAGCCTGATTGTGGTGACGCCATTTTGTAATCAATTCTGGAGGCCTTTGTGTTCAATCATCGCCATTACGTGCCAATTTTGAAATGGAAAATGGGAGAGTACCAGGCGCTCAGCCGCCTGGCGGGGCCGGTCAAGGACCGCATCACCCCCCTCCTCGAAATCCCCCCGGTCGGGTTCGACTTCGAGACGCAGCGGAACAAGGAGAGCGCAGACGACCACCTGGGCGACTTCGGCAAGCGCCTGAAATCCAAGTGGCAGGCCCGGCCCTGCTTTGTTGACTTGAAGCACCTGCCCGCGGCGACCCGATGCGCTGGGGGACGCCACTGCGTCGAGGTTCTGTTCGAGACTGCCCGCGCCGAAGGCTGCGCGGCCATCCCGGTCGTCAGTTTCGCAAACGACGCCGCATTCCTGGCGGCCGTGGCCACCGTTTCCCGGCAGGACCGGCGCGGCGTCTGCCTGCGCCTGTCCCTTCCCGACTTCGACCGGCACAATCTCCAGGCCGACATCGAGAACCTGCTGCGCCCCATGGCGGACGGCTATGGCGAATGCGACCTGGTGATCGATCTCGGCACGCCGACCTATGTGCCGATCGCGATCATGGTGACGATCATGCAGACGCTGATGGCCCGGGTCCCCATGCTCAACCAATGGCGCACCGTCACCATCGCCGGCACGTCCTACCCGAACTCGGTGGCGAACATCGCCGCGCCGTACCAGTTGCTGCCGCGCCATGAATGGCAGGCTTATCGCGCGTTCATCGCAACCATCGGTCACGAGACGCGGATACCGACCTTCGGGGACTACGCCGTCGCCCACCCTGACCTGGTCGAGCTCGACATGCGGATGATTAAGCCGTTCGCGAAGCTGCGCTACACCATCACCGACCACTGGCATGTCGCCCGCGGGACGCCGGTACGGACCCACGGCTTCGGCCAGTACCAGCAGATGTGCGCGACGCTGGTTGCCCTGCCTTATTTCAGTGGCCGCGCGTTCTCGGCCGGCGACGCCTATATCGCGGACTGCGCGGCAGGCACCGTCACGACGGGAAATCTGTCGACGTGGGTGTGGGTGTCGACGAACCGGCATCTGACGAAGGTGGTCGATGACCTCGCCAGCGCGCACGCGCTTTCAGTCGCTGCCGAATAAGCGGCCGAAGCTCCTGCAGGTCGACGGTTTCGGCCAGGTATTTGTAGAGAACGCCGCGCGGTTTTCTGAGCAAAGCCGGCGGTGCGCCGCGCTCCTGGAGGATTTCAACGACTTCCGGTCGCCAGAGCAATTCGGCCAGGGCGAGCGGATCGATGGTGGGGTTCTGCGCAAAGGCCTGCGCAGTCTCGAAGCTGATGCCGCCACGCGGTCCCGCCGTCACGACCTTGATACCCCACCATTGCGGGATCAGCGGCTTCGCCTTCTCCAAATGGCGCTCGCCGACAACGAGCGTCGCCCGGTCCAGGACGAGCCCATAAGTGGCGATCTGGGCGGGAAGCCGTTCCAGCGTGTCTGAATCGCTTTTGATCTCGTAACCGTGCAGGTAGCCATTTACGACGGCGATATCGACCCGGCAGGTGCCATGACGCAGGCCCAACTCGTCGAGCACCAAAGTGTCGGCGTCGCCGTGATGCTCTTTCAGCACCTTTCGGTGCAGAGCCTGTCTGACATCCCGATCTCGCACGACTAAATCCTCAGGAGGGGCGCGGCCCTAATATGCCGCGATACAGCCCAACAAACCGTTGAATCTTCGCTAGCGATCGACCTCATCGAATCACAATAGCGCCGAAGAAGCCGCGATGACCACCCGCTTTGCGGCCAGAGCGGGCAAAAAGCTGTGACCCGAGTCCTCCCGGCAACAGATGGCGGCAAGTCCCGTCCGCGTACGGCGTATTACATACTTAAGCTTTCATTTAGGAATTGCCCGTATGTTTTGGACATGACCAAGCGCGTGATTTCAGTTCGACTTTCGGACGAACGCCTCAAGCAACTGGATGAGGTGTGCAGCCGGCTGGGCATGAACCGCTCGCAGGTAATCGACGCCGCGTTGCGGCTGGTTCCAGAGGTGATGTCCGGAAAGGCAGAGCTACACTATGACCCCGAACGGTTTAAACGATCCGGGCAAACTGAATAAAGACCGACTGGCGGCCCTGGTAGCCCTGCTGGTGATGGTGATGGTGGCTGCCCACAGCGGCTATCGGCTACACATTGGCCTAACTGGGATCACGTTCGAGCAAAATGCTCAGGTCACCGCCCGGTAGCCTGGGCGATTGTTCCGGAGTGTAGGGGATGGAAAATGCCGGCTCTCCAATTCACTTCGGACTGTTTCACCGATAGCCTCGCTTCTGCTTTGCGCCTATTTTGAAATCATAGCTATGTCGGCCCTTGGGACGAATACGTTTCGATCCGAACAGTGCCGGCACGCCCAATGCGCCTCCACCTTCTCACAAGCGAGCACTCGCCAAACAGCGTGGGCTTAATATCCAGCTTGTAGTAGCGCGCCATATGCCTGCACTCATCGACGCGGGTCAGTATGATTGCGGTCATGTTATTTTCTTCTGTTCTTTTTGGGTTTGCAGTGCCCAGGATTCGGTCGAGGCATGACACAAGAAGAGTGCAGATTTCACGCATACCCTCCTTCTCGCGATCGTTACATCCACCCAGCGCACAAATACGTCATGATGCCTTATGAACTCGACTCTTGTGCAATCGCTTATGCGCTGAAACTGCCTCCGCTGGTCTTTGTGCGATCTGGCGAGTTGCGACAGGCGGAATGGACCGAGTTCAGCCTAGCTGAGGTTGTTTCCTTAAGTCGCACGTCCACTAGTTCGACATGTTGGCGTCAAGGAGCGCCAGAAGTGAGCGCACCAGTACTAGTCGCCGACGTCCGATCGTTGTCGTGACGATACGCCCAGCTCCTATCAACTCATAAAGCTTCGTACGTCCCAAGCCGGTCACTTCGCATGCATCGTCAATCGTGCAGGTGAGCCGCTGGGCGAATGGCATCGTGCTCGATTCTGCGGCTTTCGGAGCGAATAGACTGACTTGTGACTGTTGACCGCCAGTTTTCTCTCGTCGATTGTATCTCACGTAGCTCTCCAATTCGCACAAGGCTCGACAGGACAAGAGTTGATTGTGCAACGAGCAACGTCAATGCGAGCACCCGAGCGCGCTCGCGCACGACAGCGCACGACAGCGATGGTTTGAATATTTCCGGACACCAAGGGCGACGAGGAAATTTTCGCGAATGCGCCAGCCACAGTGAGGCATCGCGCCGAGAATGGTCTGCTGATGTCGGCGGCAAATTCCCCAAGCGTTCGCCGCTGTTCACCAGCGTCTTATTCAACCATTATTCAACGAACGAGGCCGATGGCTACCTAAGTACCTGAGTTTGCTGGCGCTCCCTAGGGGAATCGAACCCCTGTTTCAGCCTTGAGAGGGCCGCGTCCTAACCGCTAGACGAAGGGAGCGTGCGCTTCAGGCAATAGCGTTGAAATGGGCCTGCCGCAAGGCGGGGTGGCGTTATTTCGAGCGAGATGAATCAGGCTTGATGGTCGGCCCGGCCGAAGTGCGCT
>JAKFVP010000301.1 GCA_021732175.1 Bradyrhizobium sp. | reverse complement strand
CGGCGGTTATCTCGCCCGCGCCAGCGATCCGCCGCCCGGCAATACCGTTATGTGGCGCGGGCTGTCACGCCTCACCGACATCGCGCTGGGCGCCATGGTCGGAGGAGAATTTGTGGGTAATTGAAAGGTCTGCCTGACGGTTACACCACTTCGCAGGGCAAGTTAACCAACTCGCAGGTGGGGCATTGCGACACATTTCATGTTTGGTGAATGAGCCCAGGGTTTCATCGACAGCCTAGTTTGCAGGCAATGGTACGAAGTTCCGCTACGACGCGCGGATACTTGACGTCGCAGCGTATTCCGATTGTTGTGAGCGGAGCTATTTCGCCGGGGATGGAAGGGCGCGCCAATTTGACGCGAGCGTTGGCCAGAAAGTTGTACCTGAGAGCGTCGCGCGCATTGGGCGTGCGACGTCCTATCGTGCCGCGGCTCGAACTGCATGTCTCGCACGCTTGCAACCTGACATGCGAAAGCTGCTCGCACTATTCCGACCACGGTCACCGCGGCAATCTCGATCCGGCGACGGCCGATCGCTGGATGACGGCGTGGAGCAACCGCATCAGGGTCAAAGAGTTCAACCTGCTGGGCGGCGAGCCGACGATCCATCCGGAACTCGCTGAATTTGTTCCCATGGTCCGCCGGCACTGGCCGGAGGCGCGCATACGAATCTGCACCAACGGCTTTTTCCTGCACCGCCATCCTAAGCTCCCGTCCGCGCTCGCCGAAGCAGGCAACAGCGATATCTGGCTGTCGGTCCATCATGACGATCCCGCCTATACGGAGCGGCTGCGGCCGGTGCGTGAGCTGCTTGCAGGTTGGGCGCGCGATCACGGCACGAAGGTTGGTTCCCAACCGTCGCATTCGAAGTGGACGCGCCGCTATCGCGGATTCGGCGCCGACATGCTGCCGTTCGAGGACGGGCGGCCGCGGGACAGCTGGGAGATTTGTCCTGCAAGGTGGTGCAAGCAACTCCACGACGGAAAGATCTGGAAGTGCGCGCCGCTGGCCTATCTCGGCATGCAGCAGGACAAGTACGATCTGTCGGAGAAGTGGGCGCCTTATCTCGGTTACCAGCCGCTTGATCCTGCCTGCAGCGACCGCGAGCTCGATCAATTTCTTGCCGTCGAGGACGAGCCGGTCTGCTCGATGTGCTCGGCCGAGCCGCGCAAATTCACGCTTCCCAATCCGATGCCCAATGTTCGGAAGGTGTCGTCGCCGGTCCAGTCCGCAGCGGGCTCGCTCTGATCTGCCGGCAGGGGATGCAGGCGAGTGGCGGGACCCCCGGGTGCGGCCCGTTTGTTCCGGGTTTGGTCCTGCCCCTACCTTGACCTTTGGCATCTCCCGCAGTAGATACCCGCCACCTGCTGCCGGCCCGTTTTTCGGATCTCCGGCGCGGCAATGAATTCCCCCGACAATCGAGCTCGTTTTGCGGCTCATCCTTCCAATGAGGGCTGAGCTCATATCGGCTGGCCGGGATTCCCTGAAATCAGACATCGTCTCGCGACGGACTTTGGATCGACAGTACCTGGATCGACAGTAGATGGCTTTCAGCCCGTTCAAATTCCTGCAGGAAGTGCGCTCGGAGGCCGGCAAGGTCACCTGGCCGACCCGCCGTGAGGTCACGATCACGACCATCATGGTGTTCGTGATGGTGGCGTTGGCGTCCATTTTCTTTTTCGTCGCAGACCTGATCATCCGCTATCTCGTTACCCTCGTGCTGGGCATCCACTGATGAGCACTGACAAGCGCTGGTACATCGTTCACGCCTATTCGAACTTCGAGAAGAAGGTGGCAGAATCGATCCGCGAGCAGGCCAAGCAGCGCGGGCTCGAGGAATTGTTCGAGCAGGTGCTGGTGCCGACCGAGAAGGTCACGGAAGTGCGCCGCGGCCGCAAGATCGACGCCGAACGCAAGTTCTTTCCGGGCTACGTGCTGGTGAAGATGAAGCTGACCGACGAGGCGTTTCATCTGATCAAGAACACGCCGAAGGTAACCGGCTTCCTCGGCGCCGAAAACAAGCCGATGCCGATCTCGGAAGCCGAGGCCATGCGCATCCTGCACCAGGTGCAGGAGGGCGTGGAGCGGCCGAAGGCGTCGGTGACGTTCGAGATCGGCGAGAACGTCCGCGTGGCGGATGGTCCGTTCGCCTCGTTCTCGGGCGTGGTGGAGGAAATCGACGAGGCGCGTTCGCGCGTCAAGGTCGCGGTGTCGATCTTCGGCCGCGCCACCCCGGTCGAACTGGAATTCGGTCAGGTCGAGAAGGTCTGATCTTTCTGTTACCTCTCCCCTCTTGCGGGGAGAGGTCGGATCGCATCGCAGATGCGATCCGGGTGAGGAGGCCTTTCCGCGCATTCGGTGCGTGGAACTGCCCCTCACCCCGGCCCTCTCCCCGCAAGAGCGGGGCGAGGGAGAAGACGCACGAGGAGCGATCTTCGTGTAGACTAGAGAGGTCGTGGGAGGAGAGGGCGGTCGCCAACCGTCAGGATCCGCACCACGCAACCTGAAACCGCCGGCTTGCCGGCACAACAGGAGTGATACATGGCAAAGAAAGTGACCGGATACCTGAAGCTTCAGGTGCCGGCGGGAGCGGCCAATCCGTCGCCCCCGATCGGCCCCGCGCTTGGTCAGCGCGGCCTGAACATCATGGAATTCTGCAAGGCGTTCAACGCCCAGACGCAGAAGGAAGAAAAGAACACCCCGATCCCGGTGATCATCACCATCTATGCGGACCGTTCCTTCACCTTCGAGATGAAGACGCCGCCGATGTCCTACTTCCTCAAGAAGGCCGCCAAGATCGAATCCGGCTCCAAGGCGCCGGGCCGCGACAAGGCGGGCAAGGTGACCAAAGCGCAGGTGCGCGAGATCGCCGAGAAGAAGATGAAGGATCTCAATTGCGACACCGTCGAGTCGGCCATGAAGATGGTCGAGGGCTCCGCCCGCTCGATGGGTCTGGAAGTTGCGGGGTAACGGACAATGGCAACCGGAAAGCGTTACAAGTCCGCCCGCGAAGGCATCGACGTCGACAAGGCCTACCCGATCGCCGAGGCGATCAAGATGGTGAAGGCGCGTGCCAAGGCGAAGTTCGACGAGACCATCGAGATTGCGATCAATCTCGGTGTCGATCCCCGTCACGCCGACCAGATGGTTCGCGGCGTCGTCAACCTGCCGAACGGCACCGGCCGCACGCTGCGCGTCGGCGTGTTCGCCCGCGGCGCCAAGGCGGAAGAAGCCAAGGCTGCAGGTGCCGACGTCGTCGGCGCCGAAGACCTGGTCGAGAAGGTGCAGGGCGGCAACATCGATTTCGATCGCTGTATCGCCACCCCCGACATGATGCCGCTGGTCGGCCGCCTCGGTAAGGTGCTCGGCCCGCGCGGCATGATGCCGAACCCGAAGATCGGCACCGTGACGATGGACGTGAAGTCCGCGGTGGAAGGCGCCAAGGGCGGCTCGGTCGAGTTCCGTGTCGAGAAGGCCGGCATCGTGCAGGCCGGCGTCGGCAAGGCCTCGTTCTCCGAGGAGAAGCTGGTGCAGAACGTCAAGGCGCTCGCGGATGCCGTGTCGAAGGCAAAGCCCGCCGGCGCCAAGGGCACCTACATCCAGCGCGTTGCGGTCTCCTCCACCATGGGACCGGGCGTGAAGGTCGAGCCGGGCTCGCTGCACGACTGATGATCTGCCTGACGGCATGAGAATTGAAGGGCGGAATCGGGTGACCGGTTCCGCCCTTTGCTTTTGAATGAAGAGGCCGAGATGCCCGAGAAAGTCCTGATCCTTCACCGCTTCCCGAAATCGCAGATGGTACGCATCAGCCAGTCCTTTGAACTGATGGATGCGGCTGGGAAAAAGCCGAACGAGGTGTTTTCCGCCGAGGAACTCGGCTCGGTGCGCGCGGTGCTCGCCGCGGGCGGGCAGAAGCTCGGCGGTGACGTCATGGCGCTGTTGCCGAAACTCGGCGCCATCGTCTGTTACGGCACCGGCTATGACGGCGTTGACCTGAAGGCTGCCGCGGCGCGCAAGATTGCGGTCGGCAACAGCCCCGGCGCCAACGCCTCGTCCGTCGCCGACATGGCGCTGGCGCTGACGCTGGCGAGCGTGCGGCGCATTCTGGTTGCCGACGGTTTTATTCGCGACGGCAGCTGGGCGGCGTCGAAGCCGTCGCCCCTGATGCGGCCGCAACTCGGCATGGGCGGGCGCAAGGTCGGCATCTACGGCATGGGCGAAATCGGCCGCAAGATCGCTTCGCGCGTCGCTGCGTTCGAGAGCGAGGTCGGCTATTTCAGCCGCAGCCGCTACGACCTGCCGTATCGCTATCTCGACAGTCTCGAGGCGCTGGCCGACTGGTGCAGCGTGCTGATCATCGCCGTGCGCGCGGGACCGGAGACCAATCATCTTGTCAACGCCGACATCCTGCGACGGCTGGGCGCGGACGGTCATGTCGTCAACATCGCGCGCGGCTCGGTGATCGACCAGGCCGCGTTGATCGGAGCGCTCAAGGAGAAGACGATCGCGGGGGCAGGGCTGGACGTGTTCGCGAAGGAGCCGCAGGCCCCGGACGAACTGACGGCGCTGCCGAACGTCGTGCTCGCCCCGCATGTCGGCGGCCACACGCTGGAAGGCCATTTGGCGATGCAGGACTGCGTGATGGCGAATTTGAATGCGTTCTTTGCCGGCAAGCCGCTGCCGTATGAGGTGAAGGCGGGGTGAGGGCGCTACGCTCTCGCTATCACCGTCATTGCGAGGAGCGAAGCGACAACGCAATCCAGCTTTCTTGTCGCGGCGAGTAAGCTGGATTGCTTCGCTTCGCTTCGCTCGCAATGACGGGGAAACACACGTCCTCATTCTCGCGGCTGGTTTTTCGCCCGAGCTTTGCGAATTCGTCGGCCCTCTTTTGAACAGAGGGCACAGGGAAGGCCGGGCGCCGGCTGGCACCCGCTACTCCGTGTGCAAATAGAAAGAAACGCACACGGCTTCACGAGTACAGCCAGGACATCCCGGCCTTCCCCGCGCAACGGCTTTACGGCTTATACGTGATCTTGTGTCTGCAAAATTTGACAGAATGTGCGAACGGGCGGTTCTGACCAACCGCCCGTCGCTGGATCTGAGCCCGTACTGTGCTCGAAGGCCGCAAGAGCCTGTCGGGGAGCGTGGGACAGGTCCGGTGTCTTCCTCAACCCGAACA
>JAKFVP010000141.1 GCA_021732175.1 Bradyrhizobium sp. | reverse complement strand
GAGCGCGCGGCATTTTTCCCGCGCGTTCATCGCGGAGACCGGCACCACACCGTCGAAGGCGGTGGAGCGGCTGCGCATCGAGGTGGCAAAGGCGCGCGTGCAGTCGTCGAGCGAGGCGATCGAGCGCGTGGCGGAGACAACAGGCTTTCGCGATCCCGAGCGGATGCGCCGCGCCTTCATCCGCGCTTTCGGCCAGCCGCCGCAATCGCTGCGGCGCGCGGCGCGGGCGGGGTAGGGCGGACACTCATAAATCAGGGGTCATTTGCTGCGACTCTTTTGCTATAATGTCTTCATCGGTAGATGCCTCACGACTGCGCCGGACGCGCAGTCCTAGATTTGACGATGTTTGGCATCTCGCAAGTCGTCCCGGCGAGCCGATCTGTTACGTCGTCTCGGCGTGCTCGCGCTCGAACTGCCAAATCCGCTCAAAGCCCATCAAGCGGCAGAACTCGTCAAAGGCGTACATCTCGCCCTTCCATGACTTGCTGGAGCCTGCGGTTCGGATCTCCTGGTAGACCGAACGCATGGCGGCACCCGCCGCCAGAAAGCCTGAGGTCGGGAAAATCGCGATCTTGAACCCAAGACGCTCCAGCTCATCCTTGCTCAGGACCGGCGTGCGCCCGCCCTCGACCATGTTGGCGAGCAGCGGAACATCGAACGTCCGACCGATCTTCGCCATCTCCTCTTCGCTCTCCGGCGATTCGATGAAGAGAATGTCGGCGCCGGCCTTCAGGAAAGCTTCGCCGCGGCGCAGCGCCTCATCGAGGCCGAGCGAGGTGCGGGCATCGGTTCGGGCGATGACGAGGAAATCCCGCGACGAACGCGCCTCTGTCGCCACCTTGATGCGGTTGACCGCATCGGCAAGCGGGACCACGCGCCGGCCCGGGGTGTGGCCGCACTTTTTGGGGAATTCCTGGTCCTCGATCTGAATGGCCTGGGCGCCCGCGGCCTCGTAGCCGCGCACCGTGAAGTCCACGTTGAGCAGGCCACCATAGCCGGTGTCGCCGTCGGCGATCAGCGCCGTCTTCGTTCCCGCTGATATCTGCTGCACGCGGCCGACCATTTCCGTGTAGCTGGCAAGGCCCGCATCCGGCAGCCCGAGATGGGAAGCCACCACGCCAAAGCCGGTCATGTAGAGCGCGTCAAATCCCATGCTGTCGGCGAGGCGCGCTGAAATCATGTCGAACACGCCGGGTGCCGAAATCAGGCCGGTCTCTTTGAGACGGGCGGACAGCTTTGTATTCACGTCTTTTTCCTCCTCGCCCGGGAGTACCCGGCGTAGCGCGCTCGCAAGTAACAATATCGAACGAGGTCAGTCCAGCTTGATGCCGGCGGCTTTGATCAGCTCCGGCCAGCGTTTTTGCTCGGCCTTGAGCAGGTCGTCGAACTGCTTCGCTGAGCCGCCCACGATTTCGGCGGCCTGGGACTGGGCGATGGCTGTGCTTACTGCTGATGTCCCGAGCACCTTGTTGAAGACGGCGTTGATGCGGCTGACCAGCGCGCCATCCATCCCGGCGGGCGCCACGATGCCATGCCACAGATCGATCGAGAATCCGGGAATTGATTGCGTGACGGGCGGCGTATCCGCCAGCTCGGGAATCTGCTTGGCGGGGAAACCGGCCACGGCGCGTACCTTGCCCTCCCTGATAAAGGGCATGCTGGTGGAGACCGTGACCGCCGCCACATCGGTATCGTCGCGCAGCAGGGACGTCGTCATTTCCGCGCCGGAGCGATAGGGGACGTTGACCATCTCGACGCCCGCGCGGCTGTTGAGATAGGCCATGAACAAATGCGTCCAGTTGCCGATGCCCGCCGAAGCATAATTGAATTTGCCGGGCTGCTGCTTCGCCGCCGCAAGCAGCTCGCCAAGCGTCTTGTAGGGCAGTGTCGGCCGCATCAGGACGACGGTCGGCAGGTTGGCGACATGAATGATCGGCGTGAACGCTTTCTCGGGGTCGTAGGTCAGCTTTGACTGCAAGGCGTGAGCGGCGGCATTGGCGCCGATCTCGGCGAGCAACAGCACGTAGCCGTCAGGACTTTCTTTCGCGACCCCGGAGGCGGCCAGCGTGCCGCCGGCGCCGGGCCGATTCTCGATCACGAGCGGCTGGCCATTGGCGAATTGCGCAAAGCCGTTCGACAGGTTACGCGCCAGCGTGTCGGCAGCGCCACCGGCGCCGACGGGCACCACCAGCTTGACCGGGCGGTCCGGCCATTTGTCGGCCGTCTGGGCAAAGCCGGGCGCCGTGACGAACAGCAGCGCGATTGCGATCAGAAATTGGAGCGGGCGAACATTCATCGGCACTGCGGCAATCCTGTTTCCATCCCTTGGGTTGGGGACCAACCTAGAAGATTTCAGCAGGAAAGCACAAGGTGCGGCGACCGCGACGCGATGGCCGGAGCAAGCCGGCCATCGCCTTGTTTGTGCATGATCTTGTCCGAAAACCGGTACCCACTTTTCGGGATCATGCAGCAAAGCGATCAGTTGTGCTTCTTGATGAAGATGCGCGCGCTCTGCACGGACTGCGCGGTGTGAATGCGCGCCCGCTCGAACCGCGTGACGACGCCATCGGCGTTGGCCTGGTTTTTCAGGTTCTGAACGTGGACCTGGCCCTGCACCAGCTTCGCAGTCTCGGTGGGGGTCAGTTGGCCGGACGCCGCACCGTTGCCGATACGATTCGCCTGGGCGTTCTGGCGTGCGTTGATCCAGGGCGTGCCGGCGAAGCTGGATGCCGAGGTGACGGCAAGAACCAGCGAAGCAAGAAGTATGGTCTTCATGGCAAGTCTCCCTCTGCTTGAGGCGCCGATGGCGGCGACACCATTGTCGGCGCCTGATCAGCGTTATCGGGAGCATGAAGGAGAGAAGCGCGCGCGACTGTGCGAGCCGTCACGATACGGCGTAAATTCACTTTGAGTTACATACGTATAATGTAGATGAAGATGAAGGACCGGAAAGCGAGGAACCGCACTGCGACGGCCGGCCGCATCGCCATGGCGCGCCGTCGCAGGCGCGCGCATGCGCTGCGTTACTTCTTTCGCTCGATCTTCGTGATGGTGTCGCCGGACTGGGTGAAGGAGACCTGATCGCCGGCATGCAGCGCATCCAGCGAAATGCCCTGCACCTTGAACTGCTTCACCGAGCTGCTGCCGCCACTGGTGCCGACGGTGCCGTCCTGCTTCTGCTGGATCGCAATCGTGCTGTTGAGCCGGTCGATCTGCGTGACCATCCCGGTCTTTACGTCCTGTGCAATGGCGGCTGTGCCGATCATGGCGAGGGCTGCGGACGCAATACTGATGGTCCTGACGACTCTCATGGCGACCTCCGTTTTTTGCGCCGGTGGGAAATAACGCGCACGGGGGCGGATCGGTTCCGCCGGTTGGCGCTAATGCGGCTTGTCCGGGTGCCATCCTAGCACAACAAGCATGACGAAGAAGCCGGCGACATAGCCGATGATGACGGGCCAGCCGTAGCGGACCCAGCGTCCGACCGATTTCGCTTCCGGATAAAGGTTGGACAGCGCCACGCCCGCGGACGAGCCGAACCAGATCATCGAGCCGCCGAAGCCGACGGCATAGGCGAGATAGCCCCAGTCGTAGCCGCCTTGCTTCAGCGCCAGTGCGGTCAGCGGGATATTGTCGAACACCGCCGAGACGAAACCGAGGCCGAGCGTGGTCTGCCAGGAGGCAACGGGGAGTTTTTCCACCGGCATCATCGAGGCCGCCGTCACCAGCGCCAGCAGGAATAGCGTGCCCTTGAACGTCTCCGGCATGATCTTCCAGTCGGGCTGCCGCAGCGGCGATGTGGCCAGGATCACCGCCCAGACGGCGAGGCCGAGCACGGGCACGTTGCCGAGCGCCTGCTGGAATTTCAGGTTTACCAGCACGTTCGCGGCGAGGGCTGCGATCAGCATGGCCGCGACGATGAGCACCCGGATCCAGTCGATGTGGAGGCCCGCCGGCGGGTTCTTGACGATCGGCGAATGGCGCTGCTGCAGCACCGAGGCCGGCACCGCGAACACCAGCATCGCCACGACGGCCGCAACATAGGCCTCGATCACGGCCAGCGGGCTGACGCCGTCGAGCCACATCATGGTCGTCGTGGTGTCGCCGACCACGCTGCCGGCGCCGCCCGCATTGGACGCTGCGACGATCGCGGCGAGATAGCCGATATGTACCTTGCCGTTGAAGACGTGCCGCGCGACGGTGCCGCCGATCAGGGCTGCCGCGATGTTGTCGAGGAAGCTCGACAGGATGAAAACGAGGATGAGGAGGACGAGGGCTCCTTTCCAGTCATCCGGCAGCAGTTGCGGCATTTCATCGGGAATTCGGCTTTCCTCGAAATGGCGCGACAGGATCGCAAAGCCCATCAGCAGCAGGAACAGGTTGGCCAGGATGACCCACTCGTGCTCCATATGCCCAACGAGGCCGCCGAAGCCGGGGCCGAACTTGAAGCCGGCGAAGGCGAGCTTGTAGGCGGCGATCGCGACGAGGCCGCCGAGCGCGACCGCCAGCGTGTGGTGGTGGAACAGCGCGACGCCAAGCAGCGTCAGGCCAAACAGGATGAAGTCGACCGGAATTCCGTAGACGTTCAAGGAAACCTCGGCAGGTCAGGTGAGGGCGTCGTCCCTGCACCTACGGGAGAATGTCATGGACCTCAACGCGGTCGCATGACGCAAGCGCTCAACCTTGTGCTTCAACCCAGCGCCTTCAGCCAGACGCTAATCTCGCTGGCGGCGATGTTGGCCTGGTTCAGCAGCTTGCCCATGGTGAAGAAGCCGTGGAACTGGCCGGGGAAGAAGCGGTAGGTCACGGCGACCCCGGCCGCCTTCAGCCGGTCCGCATATTCATTGCCTTCATCGCGCAAGGGATCGCCGCCGGCGACCAGCACATAGGCGGGCGGCAGTCCCTCGAGCTTTGCGCGGACCGGCGATGCGCGCCAGTCGTCGCGGTCGCCATCGCCCATGTAGTGGTCGATGAACCATTTGATGACCGAGTGCGTCAGCAGCAGGCTGGTCTCGGGCTCGCTGTGCGAGGGATGGTTCATGCGGAAATCGGTCGAGGGATAGATCAGCAACTGACCTGCCAGTTTTGCTCCGCTGTCGCGCATTGCAATGGCGGTGACGGCCGAAAGATTGCCGCCGGCGCTGTCGCCGCCGACGATGATGCGCGCGGCGTCGACGCCGAGTTGCCTGGCATTGGCG
>JAKFVP010000519.1 GCA_021732175.1 Bradyrhizobium sp. | reverse complement strand
TTTCAACAGCGAGCGGATCGGCATGGCGTCGAGCTGCACGGCCTTCGCCCGCGTCTGCGTCGATGAAGCCATCGCCTACGCCAAGGAGCGCAAGACCTTTGGCAAGCCGATCGCACAGCATCAGGTGATCCGTCACAAGATCGTCGACATGGCGCAGCGCGTGGCCGCAAGCCAGGCGATGCTGGAACTGCTGGCGTGGCGGCTCGGACAGGGCGAGAACCCCGTCGCCGAAATCTGCATGATGAAGAACATGGCAACGCAAACCATGGCGTTCTGTGCCTCCGAGGCGGTGCAAATCTTCGGCGGCGCCGGCTTCATGCGCGGCGTCAAGGTCGAGCGCATCTACCGCGAGGTCAAGGTCAACGCCATCGGCGGCGGCACGGAGGAAATCATGAAGGATCTCGCCAGCCGCCAGATGGGGCTGTGAGCGCAAGCTCCTCCCCCTGAAAGGGGGAGGCAGGGAGGGGGGTCTGCCGCATCGGTAGTGCAAGTAAGACCCCCACCCGGATCGCACGGCGTTGCCGTGCGCTCCGACCTCCCCCTTGCAGGGGGAGGTGAATGCGAGATCGAGGATAGACTGACAATGCTCTTCACCGCTGAACACGACGAACCGCGCCGCGCGCTGCAGAAGTTCATTGCGGCCGAGATCAATCCATACGTCGACGAATGGGAAGCGAGCGACATCTTCCCCGCCCATGAGCTGTTCAAGAAGCTCGGCAATCTCGGTTTCCTCGGCCTCAACAAGCCCGAAGAATTCGGCGGCCAGGGCCTCGATTATTCCTACGCGCTGATGATGGCGGAGGAACTCGGCGCCATCAAATGCGGCGGCGTGCCGATGGCGATCGGTGTGCAGACCGACATGGCGACGCCTGCGCTGGCGCGCTTTGGCTCCGATGAGGTGCGGCGCGAATTCCTTGTGCCCGCCATATCGGGCGATCAGGTCGCCTGCATCGGCGTCTCCGAGCCGGGCGCAGGCTCCGATGTCGCTTCCATCAAGACGCAGGCGCGCGCCGACGGCGACGACTACGTCATCAATGGCGGCAAGATGTGGATCACCAACGGCACACAGGCGGACTGGATCTGCCTGCTCGCCAACACCAGCGATGGCCCGGTCCATCGCAACAAGTCGCTGATCTGCGTGCCCATGAAGACCAAGGGCGTGCAGATCGCGCGAAAACTCGACAAGCTCGGCATGCGCTCCTCCGACACCGCGCAGATATTTTTCGACAATGTCCGCGTGCCCAGGCGCAACCGCATCGGCGAGGAGGGCGCGGGCTTCACTTATCAGATGATCCAGTTCCAGGAGGAGCGGCTGTGGGGCGCGGCGTCATGTTTGAAGGCGCTGGAGGTGATCATCGACGAGACAATTGAATACACCCGCGGCCGCAAGGCGTTTGGCGGCAGCATCCTCGACAACCAGGTGGTGCACTTCAGGCTCGCGGAAATGCAGACCGAGGTGGAACTGCTGCGCTCGCTGATCTATCGCGCCGCGGAGCAACTGGTCGCGGGCGAGGACGTCACAAAACTCGCCAGCATGGCGAAGCTGAAGGCCGGCCGGCTCGGCCGCGAGGTCACCGATGCCTGCCTGCAATATTGGGGCGGCATGGGCTTCATGAACGAGACCCATGTCAGCCGCGCCTATCGCGACTTCCGCCTCACCTCGATCGGCGGTGGCGCCGATGAAGTGATGCTGATGGTACTGTGCAAGATGATGGGAATCCTGCCGGGCCAGAAGAAGGGGAAAGCCTGATGATCACGCTCTATCACTGCGACGGCGCCCGCTCGTTCCGCCCGCTATGGATGCTGGAAGAGATGGGACTCGCCTATGAGTTGAAAATGCTGCCGTTTCCGCCTCGGGTGCTCGCCAAGGAATACCTTGCGATCAACCCGCTCGGCACCATTCCCTTCATGATCGACGGCGAGACCAAAATGACGGAATCATCCGGCATTTGTTACTACCTCGGCACCAAACACGGTCCGACGCCGCTGGTGGTCGGGCTCGACGATCCTGCCTACGGCGCCTTCCTGAACTGGATGTATTTCTCCGACGCCACGCTGACCTTCCCGCAGACGCTGGTGCTCCGCTACAGCCAGCTCGAGCCGGAAGAGCGCCGCAATCCGCAAGTTGCCGGCGACTATGCAAAATGGTTCCTCGGCCGCCTGCGCGCGGTAGAGGCGGCGACAGCCAATTCCGAATGGCTGTGCGCCGGCCGCTTCACCGCCGCCGACATCGTCAACGGCTATGCGCTGCGCCTTGCCGGCAACATTGGCCTCGCCAAGGATTTCGGTCCCAACGTCGCGGCTTATTGGAAGCGGTTGCAGGAGCGCGACGGCTACCAGCGGGCGGTGGCGGCGGAACGCAAGGCCGGGGTGGAGCAGAATGTCGCGCCTCGGATCAGGGCCTGACTTCCTGGGCATGTCATTCCGGCCTTACAAGCCGTCGATTTACCCTGCTCTGGTATACATCCGGTCTCGCCATTCCTGCCGTGACAGGGCCTGATTTTCCGTTATGGTCGTAACCATCGCAGCGGCCGAAGAGCCGCGCGAGGAGGGTATGCCATGGACGAAAAAGGCCGCGAATCCGGTCATTTGATGCTGATCATGCCTGAGCGGGTGTTCTACGCTGGGCTGGTGGGCCGGCCGCGCGAGCGCTGCCAGGGAGCCTTCAATGTCTATGTCGCGCTGAAGGGCGGCCTGTGGCTGACGACCTCCGACGGGGTCGAGCGCTACGGCGAACTGATGGTCGTTCCTTCCAACATCCGCCACACCATCGCGAGCGATCATCGCTCCGCGATCGCCGTGCTGATCGAACCCGAAACGCTGCGTCCCGGCGCACTTGAAGACCTTACCAAGCGCCTGACCGGGCCCGAGCAGGACATATTTATCTCCAAGATCCGCTCCGCCTACGAGATGTTGCGCAACCGGCGCAGCGGCGAAGACATCACCACCGCCATGTTCGACACCATGTGCTTCGGCGAGGCGCTGCCGCGGCGCGCGCTCGATCCGCGCGTCACGCGCGCGATCGTACGCATCGGAAAATTCTCCGGCGAGCCGGTGACGGCTGCGACTTGTGCTTCGGAAGCGGGACTGTCGTCCTCGCGCTTCCTGCATCTGTTCAAGGAAGAGACCGGCATCGCCTTCCGCTCCTTCCGCGCCTGGAAGCGCGCGCGGCATTTGCTCAACTTCGCCAACCAGGACATCAATCTCGCGCATCTGGCGCAGGACATCGGCTATCCCGATTCCACGCATTTCAGCCACTCGATCCGCCGCTTCTACGGGCTGAAGCCGCGCGCCATCTTCTCGGGATCGCGGGATCTGGCGATCTATCGCAGCGAGGATGCGGCGCTGTCCTGATGGCGGGACTGTTCACCCGCGAGCGCGTGGCGCAGCGGGTATTTCGAGATCTCCAGGATCACCAGTGAGGCGATCGCCGCCCCGATCGTGATCGCGAGATCGTCGGCATGCAGCGGGCCGAAGCGGAACAGGTTCGCGGCCGCCGGCCAGACCAGGCTGGTCGTTAGCACCGCCGCCACGAAAATCACGATGACGAGCAGCATCCGGTTCGGCCGGGTGAAGGCCTCGACCAGCGAGCTCGTGAACGAGCGGTTGACGAAGATCAGGCTGACGATCACCAGCACCAGCGAGAAGAACGTCAGCGCGCGCACCTCGTTCTCCGGCATGCCCCAGGCATTCGCCGTCAACATCACGCCGCCGGCGAGGATCAGCGCCAGCGTGCCCTGCAGACCCGACCAGATCAGAAGCGCCTTCGGCAGCAGCGGCTCGTCCGGCGAACGCGGCGGCCGCTGCATCACATTGTGCTCCTCGGTCTCGGCCTCGAACACCAGCGAGCAAACGGGGTCGATGATCATCTCGAGAAAGGCGATATGGATCGGGCCGAACAGCAGCGGCAGCCCGGTCAGCAGTGGCAGCAGCGCGAGGCCCGCGATCGGCACGTGAACCGCGAGGATGAAGCTCATCGCCTTGCGCAGATTGTCGTAGATGCGCCGGCCGAGCCGGATCGCCTTGACGATCGAGCCGAAATCGTCGTCGAGCAGGACGATGGAAGAGGCTTCGCGGGCGACGTCCGTGCCGCGCCCGCCCATGGCAATGCCGATATGGGCGGCCTTCAGGGAGGGCGCGTCGTTCACGCCATCGCCGGTCATGGCGACGATCTCGCCGTCCTGCTTCAGCGCCGTGACGATGCGCAGCTTCTGGTCGGGCGCGATCCGCGCGAATGAAGTCTGCGCCTGTGCCGCACGGGCGAGGGCGTCGTCGTCGATCCCCTTGAGCTCGACACCGGTCAGGATCGTCCGGGAATCGAGGCCAGCCTGCTTTGCAATTGCCGACGCGGTCGCCGGATAGTCGCCGGTGATCATGACCACGCGGACTCCGGCGGATCGGCATTCGGCGACCGCGTCCTTTACCCCGGGCCTTAGCGGATCGGCAAAGCCGAGCAGTCCGCAAAAGCGGAAGGCGAAATCGTGCTGCGACTCCGGCAGGCTGTCCGGGCTGCCGGTGGCGCGGGCCACGCCGAGCACGCGCAGGCCTTCGCGGGCAAGCGCATCGACACGCCCGCGCAACGCGGCGAGTTCGCCCTCGCTCATATGGCAGAGCGTGCCGATCGTCTCCGGCGCGCCCTTGGCGGCGACGATGCATTCCCCGCCGGGTGGGCGCCACGCATTGGACATCGCGAGCAAATCGGGGCGCAGCCCGTAGCTGCGGACGAGCCGGTGGCCCGTGCTTGCGTCCGGGCCGATCGCGTGTAGTGCCTTCTCCATGGGATCGAAGGGTTCCGGCGCGCAGGCCAGAACGCCCGTTGTCACCAACGGTGCAAATGCCGGCGCGATGAGCCCGGCGCCGGCCGGCGCACACTGCCTGCCGTCGGGCGACACCAGCCGCGCCACGGTCATGCGGTTCTGCGTCAGCGTGCCCGTTTTGTCGGTGCAAAGCATGGTCGCCGCGCCCAGCGATTCGATCGCCGAGGCGCGCCGCGTCAGCACGCGGGCCTGCGAGATGCGCCAGGCGCCCATCGCAAGAAACACCGTGAGCACGACCGGAAATTCCTCGGGAAGCATGGACATGCCGAGCGCGATGCCCGCGAGCACACCCTCGAGCCAGCCGCCGCGATAAAGCCCGTACAGCACCACCGTCAGCGTGATCACGACGGCGCTGGCGATGGCGAACATCGTCACCAGGCGGCGGGTCTGCA
>JAKFVP010000047.1 GCA_021732175.1 Bradyrhizobium sp. | reverse complement strand
GCCGCCGATCATCGCCGGCATCACCATGAAGAAGATCATGATCAGGCCGTGCGAGGTCACGAACACGTTGTAGGTATGGGTTTCGTGGAAGAACTGGACGCCCGGATACATCAACTCGATGCGGATGGCGATCGACATCAGCGCGCCGATCACGCCGGCGATGACCGCGAACACCAGGTACATCGTGCCGATGTCCTTGTGGTTGGTCGAATAGACCCAGCGGCGCCATCCGGTCGGATGATGCGCGTGATCGTCATGTCCGTGGGCGTGTGCGTCGTGTGTCGCTGCGGAAGTTGCCATCTTTTAAATCCTGCCTTGCAGTCCCTTTGGGGGACCTCGCCGGTCCCGTCGCCCTTGTCCCTAAAACCGCGCCGTTACTGCGCAGTCGCGCCCGCCGAGGCAAAGGTGTTGCCCGGGTTGGTCGCAAATTTCTTCTTCGCCGTTTCCACCCAGGTCGCGAATTCCTGGTCGGAGACCACGCGGACCGCGATCGGCATGAAGGCGTGGTCCTTGCCGCACAGTTCCGAGCACTGGCCGTAATACATGCCGGTCTTGGTGGCCTTGAACCAGGTCTCGTTGAGGCGGCCGGGGATCGAGTCGATCTTGATGCCGAAGGCCGGCACCGCGAAGGCGTGGATCACGTCGGCGCCCGTGGTCTGCACGCGGATCACCTTGTTGACCGGCACCACCATCTCGTTGTCGACGCCGAGCAGGCGCGGCTTCTTGTCCTGCACCAGCAGCGAATCGAATTCGAACTTGCCGTTATCCGGGTAGGAATAGCTCCAGTACCACTGCTTGCCGGTGACCTTCACCGTGAGGTCGGCCTTCGGCAGGTCGAGCTGCAGGAACAGCAGGCGGAATGACGGCACCGCGACGCCGACCAGGATCAGCACCGGGATCAGCGTCCAGGCCACCTCGATCAGGGTGTTGTGGGTGGTCTTGGAGGGAACCGGGTTGCTCTTGGCGTTGAACTTGACGACCACCATCACCAGCAGCACCAGCACGAACAGCGTGATGACGGTGATGAGAATGAGCAGGAAATTGTGGAACCAGACGATGTTGTCCATCACCGGCGTGGCGGACTCCTGGAGCGTCATTTCCCACGGCTTGGGCTGACCGAGCTCGGCAAAAGCCGATCCGCCGGCCGCCATCGCAACGCCTGCCACGGCCAGACCCAGCAAACGGTGGCCAATCTTCGACATGTTCATGTCGCCTGCGCTCCCTACAGAAGTTCCCCAAAGCATGGCGCCGGACGGCGTCCAATGCGGCACGATCCGCCCCCTCACAAACGGCCTTGGGAAGAACCTTGGGATTACCTTAGAACCGCCGGGGCCAGATCGCTAGAACGCGTCCAAATCCAGCCTCTCAAACCATAATTCTCAGGCTCTCGCAATGCAGTAGTGGGGGACAAAGCGGCATGCGGCCACCTCTGTAGTGGATGCCGAATTTTTCGGACAAATCAGGCCAAAGGTGCCTTTTCCGGCACGGCCCGTGCTTGACAGGCGGAATGCCCGATGTACCCACAGGAGGCGCGTTCCACAGGCATGTGATTCGGCCGGCCGGACCGGTGTTTTACGGCGCAGGAATTGCTTGAAGGATGCCTTCAAGGCGCCGAGATTTCAGTATCAGTCCAGTGGCGTGGCGGTTTGAGGCGGAAAATACCGCTGACCGGACCGCCCCTTATCGAAGGATCGACCCGGATGCGGCTTTTCAGGCGGCAAGCGACATCCCAAGCGATAGCCCGTGACCGTGCACATGCGGAAATATTTTTCCGTGTGGCGGGCGCCCTGCTCAGCGTTGCCCTGCTGTTCGCCCTCACCCAGGCCGCGCATGCGCAAGGCGCCGTGCGCTCGGTCCATGGCGACTGGCAGATCCGCTGCGACACCCCGCCCGGAGCCCAGGGCGAGCAATGCGCCCTGATCCAGAGCGTGGTGGCCGAGGACCGCTCCAATGCCGGCCTGACCGTGATCGTGCTGAAGACCGCCGACCAGAAGAGCAAGCTGATGCGCGTGGTCGCCCCGCTCGGCGTGCTGCTGCCGTCCGGCTTGGGCCTGAAGCTCGACAACCAGGACGTCGGCCGCGCCGGTTTCGTGCGCTGCCTGCCCAATGGCTGCGTCGCCGAAGTCATGATGGACGACAAGCTGCTCGGCCAGCTCAAGAACGCGAAAACGGCGACGTTCATCATCTTCGAGACGCCGGAAGAGGGTATCGGCTTCCCGCTCAGCCTGAACGGGCTGTCCGAGGGGTATGACAAGTTGCCGTAGGGTTGATTAAAACCTGACGCCACACGCCCTCCCTATTTGCCGCGATAGTGCCTATCTTCGCTGTCGTCCCGGCATGGCCCGGGACGACATGATCTTGCGCCGGAGCCTCAATGACCAATCCCGCCCAGACCTCCCTGCTCGACCGCGCCAATCTCGATCGCGATGCCGTCCGCCGCGAGGTGGCGCGGGGGCTTTCCGGGGCCGACGATGGCGAGCTGTTCCTCGAATACGGCCAGACCGAAGCGCTGATGTTCGACAATGGGCGGCTGAAGCAGGCGACCTATGACACCAGCCAGGGATTTGGTCTCCGCGCGGTCAAGGATGACGCTGTCGGCTATGCGCATTCCTCCGACGTGTCGCTGCCGGCGCTGATCCGCGCGGCGGATGCGGTGGCGGCCGTGCGCGGCGGCTATGCCGGCTCGTTCGCGGCGCCGCCGGCGCACACCAATGTGAAACTCTATGGCGACGACAATCCGCTGGATGCGCCGGGCTTCGAGGCCAAGGTGAAGCTGCTGGCGGAGATCGATGCGTATCTGCGCGACAAGGACCCGCGGGTGCGGCAGGTGACCGTCAGTCTCGGCGCAACCTGGCAGGTGGTGGAAATCCTCCGTCCCGACGGCGAGGCCTATCGCGACATCCGCCCGCTGGTGCGCGTCAATATCTCCGTGGTGGCCGGACAGGGCGACCGTCAGGAGAGCGGCTCCAAGGGTTATGGCGGGCGCGAGGGTTATGCGCGCTTCATCGAAACCGGGAACTGGCGCGATGCCGCCGACGGCGCGCTGCGCGAGGCGCTGGTCAATCTGGAATCCGTCCCCGCCCCTGCCGGCGAGTTGGACGTGGTGCTGGGCGCCGGCTGGCCCGGCGTGATGCTGCATGAAGCTGTTGGACACGGGCTGGAAGGCGATTTCAACCGCAAGAAGACTTCTGCCTTTGCAGGATTGATGGGCCAGCAGGTCGCGGCGAAGGGCGTCACCGTGGTCGATGACGGCACGATGTCGTCGCGGCGCGGCTCGCTCTCCATCGACGATGAGGGCACGCCGACCAACCGCACCGTGCTGATCGAGGACGGCAAGCTCGTCGGTTACATGCAGGACCGCCAGAACGCGCGGCTGATGAACATGAAGCCGACCGGCAACGGCCGCCGCCAGGGTTATGCCCATGTGCCGATGCCGCGCATGACCAATACCTACATGCTCGCGGGCGACCGCGATCCCGCCGAGATCCTCGCCTCCGTGAAGAACGGCGTCTATGCCGCCAATTTCGGCGGCGGCCAGGTCGACATCACCTCGGGTAAATATGTGTTCCAGTGCACCGAGGCCTATCGGATCGAGAACGGCAAGCTCGGTGCCCCCTTGAAAGGCGCGATGCTGATCGGCAACGGCCCGACCGACCTCAATCGCATCACAATGATCGGCAATGACCTTGCGCTCGACACCGGCATCGGCACCTGCGGCAAGAACGGCCAGGGCGTGCCTGTCGGCGTCGGCCAGCCGACGCTGCGCATGGATCGCATCACTGTGGGAGGAACCGGTTAGTGAGCACCAAATTGTTGTCCACCGGCCGGAATTGGACCTGGACCGGGCAGATCGCGCAGTTCACCGCCATCGTGGCCTGCGTATTCATCGCCAAGGGCGCGATCGCCGAACCGTTCTATGTGCCCTCGGGTTCGATGGAGCCGACACTGCTGATCGGCGATGCGCTGGTCGCCTCGAAATTCCCCTATGGCTACGGCGCGGCGTCGCTGCCGATCCAGATCACGCTGCCCGAAACCGGCCGGCTGTTCGGCGATACGCCCAAGCGCGGTGACGTCGTCGTGTTCCGCTGGCCGGGCGACCGCTCGCAGGCCTGGGTCAAGCGCGTCGTCGGACTGCCGGGCGACCGCGTGCAGATGCGCGCCGGCCAGCTCTTCATCAACAACCATGCGGCCTCGCTGACCTATGACGGCGCGGGCGATGCCGAAGACGACCGTGGCAATACCGAAAGAGCCAACCGCTACATCGAGACGCTGCCTGGTGGCGTCGAGCACGCGATCTTCAAGATCCGCGACAACGGCCGGCTCGACAACACGCCCGAGGTGACGGTGCCGCCGGGCATGCTGTTCGTGCTCGGCGACAACCGCGACAATTCCGCCGACAGCCGCGTTGCCGTGCGCGACGGCGGCGTCGGGCTGTTGCCGATCGACAATCTGATCGGCCGCGCGGACGCAGTCGTTGGCTCCTGGGACATGGGCATGCGCAACCAGCCTGTCTACACGTGGCTCGGCGGCTTGCGCATGGACCGGTTCTTCACGTCGGTGCGCTAGGACGTTCCACACTCACTGCCGTCATGCCCGGGCTTGTCCCGGGCATCCACGCTCTTACGACGAAAAGAAAGACGTGGATGGCCGGGTCATCTAGCGCGAAGACGCGCTTCGCGCTTTTGCCCGGCCATGACAATGAGAGAGCAGCGCTTCAGGCGCGGCCGAGCTGCACCTTGCGGTCGACTTCGATCCAGGTCGTGCGTGCGACAGCGAGCAGCGCGCCCGATTCGCCATAGGCCGCGGCCTCGGCAACGCGCTTGCGGCCATCGCGGCCGGTTTCCCAGGCTGTGATGACGCAGCATTCGCCGGGATGCGGTCGTTTCTCGATCCGTGCCGACATCCGGCCGAGCAGCGTCGGCGTCGGATCGAAGCCACCGCGCTCCCGATCGTAAGAAGACGCATAGCCGGTGGGGCAATCGAGCGCCGACCAGAGAAATTCCGGCGCGAGGAGGCCGTCCTCCGCTGCCAGATTTGCATCCGGTATCCAGGTCGCTGCGAAGACCGGCGAACCTTGCGAAGAATGACGCGCGAGCGGCCCGGCGGAAATGCGCAGCCCGTCTCCCGGTGCCCGCGCAGGACCGCACACGAAGCATGTCGGCAGCGGATGCTCGTGGGGCTTGATCGGCGTCGCCAACTCGGCGGCACGCGCTTCCTCAA
>JAKFVP010000238.1 GCA_021732175.1 Bradyrhizobium sp. | reverse complement strand
CGGCCGAGGCGAAAGAACTCGCCGATTTCGACGTCATCAGCAATCTGCCGCCCGGCGCGCCGTTCCGAGGCCCCGGCGGGCCGCCGATGGCGTTCGCGCTGGAGCAGGCCGTCGATGAGGCGGCGCTGCGCATGAAGGTCGATCCGATCGCGCTTCGCAAGCGCTGGGACACCAATCCCAATCGCCGCCGGCTCTACGACTGGGCGTCGAGCCTCGATGTCTGGAAGAACCGCAGGAGTTCGGCGAGCCAGACCGGCCGCTATCGCCGCGGCGTTGGCGTCGCCAGCGGCTACTGGCTCTATATCTGGCAACCCGGCTCCAGCATCGAGGTCGCGGTGAAGGGTGGTCGGCTGATCGCGAGCTCATCGACGCAGGACATCGGCCAAGGCGCCCGCACGGTCATCGCCAATACGGTGGCAAGGGAATTTGGCCTCGAGCCGCATGAGGTGGAGGTGCGGATCGGCGATTCCCATCTGCCGGAAGGCCCGGGCGCCGGAGGCAGCCGCGTCACCGCGTCCGTGATCCCGCCGACCCTGATCGCCGTGCAAAAACTCAAAGCGGCAATCGAGCGCAGCGCCAAGCGAATGCCGGCGCCCGGCTCCAACGCGCCGTGGCGCGAACTTCTCGCCGCTTCACCCGACCTCTCCGCGTCAGGCGTGCGCCCCGAGGACAGCAAGCCAACCTCATCAGACGTGCGCTCGCCGCTCCGGGACGCCGGCTTCATCGGCATCATCTTCGGCTGGATGATGCGGCGCTTCTCCAACCTCGCGATCGGCGCCGGCGTGCCGAGTTCGGTGCAGGTGGTGGAGGTCGAGGTCGACACCTGGCTCGGCCACGTCCGCGTGCTCAACGTTCACACCGGCATCGCCGTCGGCAAGATCGTCGCGCCCGCACTGGCGCGCAGCCAGGCGGCGGGTTCGGTCATCCAGGGCATCGGCTATGCGCTCTACGAAGCGCGCGAGACCGACGCGACGAGCGGCCATGTGCTGACCGCGAACATGGAGGACTACCGCATCCCCGGGATTGCCGACACGCCCGAGATCGACGTGCATTTCGACGAAGCCGGCTTCGATCACGTGATGGGCGGCAGCGTCGGCATCGGCGAGGTCGCGACCGTGCCGACTTCGCCAGCGATTGCCAACGCGATCCGCAACGCCATCGGCATCCGCCTGACGGAGGCACCGATCACGCCGGCGCGCATTATCGCCGCCCTCAATGCAAGGAGCGCAGCATGAACGTATCGGCCAGCATGACCGCACCCGAATTCCGCGCCGCCGGCACCGACCTGTCGGAACGCCGCCGCACCGGCGTGTCGAAAGGACCCGTCGTCGATCTCGTTCTGCCCGGCGACGACGGCATCATCTGGGGCGATGACGGCGCCGCCACCATCGGCGCGTTCGCGACGATTGCGACCATTGCCGCGGACAAGAAGATGAACGACGCCTATCCCGGCGTCGCCGCGACGGCGGCAGGACTCGCAACGCCGCAGATCCGCCACCTCGCCACCCTCGGCGGCAACCTCGCCCAGCGTTCGCGCTGCTGGTATTTTCGCAACCCGCATATCGCCTGCCTGAAGAAGGGCGGCAACGACTGCCCGGCGCGAACGGGCAATCATCTCTACAGCGTCGCGTTCGATCTCGGGCCCTGCGTCGCCCCGCATCCGTCCTCGATGGCGTGCGCGCTGCTTGCCTATGAGGCAACGGTCACCACCGATCGGCGCAAGGGAATCTCGGTCGAGGAACTGCTCGGCTACAGTTCCGACGGCCGCGCCGATCATGCGCTGCAATCCGGCGAGGCGATCCGCAGCATCGCCCTGCCGGCGCCGCTCGCGGGTGAACGCGCCCGCTACAAGCGCGCCATCAGCCGCAGCTATGCGGAATGGCCGCTGGTCGAGATCTGCGCCCGCGCCGTGATCGCCGACGGCGCGTTCAAATTCGTCCGCATCGCTGCCGGCGGCATTGCCCCCCGGCCGCTGCGCCTGACCACCTCGGAGGCTGCGCTCGAGGGCCGGCCGGTATCGGAAGCGACCATTGCGAGCGCCGCGAAGCTCGCCATCGATGGCGCAAAGCCGCTGCCGATGACGGGATACAAACTCGAACTGCTGAGCGGGCTGGTGCGCGATCTCTTGACGCAGATTGCAGCGTAGAGTCGACCTCTCCACGAAGGTCGCCCCGGCGAAGGCCGGGGTCCATACGCCGTGACCGGCGGAATGGGCAAGCGGTGAGACGGCTTTGCTTCAACAATTGATAGTCGTGGTTATGGGCCCCGGCCCCCGTGCGCAATTGCGCACTAGGCCGGGGCGACCCACTTCAATCGTCCTCGAACTCGTCTTCCTCGTTGACCTTCGCCTTGCGCGAGGTCGCGGACTTCCTTCCGCCGAGCGATCCCGTGATCCAGGAATCGCGCTGGCCATAAGGGCTGCGCTGGCCGGCGCGCGCGGCCACCTGATCGCCGGAGACCGCGGCGGGCTGGCAGATGACGCGGCCGCTGGAGCGCCGCATCAGGTCGACATGGAAATGATCGGCGTGGTGCGAGTTGGAGCCCGGCGCCAGCACGGTGTTGAACATCTGGCACGCGCCGCCCTGGATGTCGCGCAAGAATGCCTGCTCTTCCGGCAGACCGCGCCAGCCGCCCTTCACGGTAATGGTTCGTCCGTCCGCAAGCGTAAAGGCGGAGATATCGAGCGCGTTGCCGAAGGCGTGCTCGGAAATATGCGCGTGCGGATTGCCGTTCATGCCGCGGCAGGAATAGGCCGAGATCTGCCTGATCTCGACCACGCGCATGCCGAACCAGCGCTGCGCGGCCGGCTGCACCGACTCGGCAAACCAGCGGTCGAGCATCGAGACGATCGGACAGGCCAGCGTCGCCGCCGGCTTCACCGAGACCTGACCGACGGCGCCGACCGGATTGCCGCGCGAAGGACCGAGCGGCGGCAGGTCCTGCCGCTGGGTATAGGGCGCGGGGCTGCGCTGATAGGACGGCGCGTTGCCATAAGGAGTGCGCGCCGGCACGCCCTGTTCCGGCAGATCGATCTCCTCATCCGGTTGCGCAACGCCGGGCGGCGCGAGCGAGATCGGCGCGTGGGGCGCGCCGTAGCTCGGCTGGCGCACCGCGCTGTTGGAATAGGTGTTCGGATAGTTTTGCGGCGGATAATTTTGCGGCGGTGGGGCGGGCGACTGGGCGACCGGCCAACGCGGCTGGTTGCCGATCGAGGCCGGCGGCCGCAGATCGTCCGCAAAGCCAAAAGCGCTCGAACCGTCGCCGAGCATCGCCACTTTCAGCGGATATTCCGCACCGCACATGCCGGGACCCGAGATCGGCTCGATGCGAACGCGATCGGGCCCCTCTTTGACCGCGCCGGACTTCAGGCAGGCGACTTCCGCCTCGGCCCGCCACGGCTCCCGCTCGGCCTGGAAAAATCCACGCCCGCAGCCGGCCAGCGAAACAAGGACAAGGGAGCCGACGAGATACAAACGAACTCCACGCGTCATCCGCGCAAGTTCGGCGAATTTATTTAAGGACTCTTCAACGCGTTGATTTCACGAGTTTTTAACCACGAGTCGCGGGGGTTCCGGCTGTGGAGAATGGGCAACGGACAGGAAAGCTGACTTTTTTGGCCAGGAACGCCGCGCTAGCTTGGATTGTTAATGCGGGTACGACGTGAACCAGGGAGTCTTCCCATGACTTTGGTCAGCAGACTGAACGTTGTCACCGCGTATATCGCCCTAGCTTTCGTCGGCGCCATCGTGCTCGGCGTGTTCTAGGCTCTCCCCAGTCCGACCAGGACATGAAGGCTTGGATTATTGGCCCGGCGGGGCTGCTACCGCCGGGCCTTTTCATGTCTGCTTCAATTTACGTGCGCGGACCATCGTTCATCTGGCGCGAGGTGACCATCGGCTTCGACGTGATGCGCGTCCAGTTGTTGCCGTTGCAGTAGAAGCGGCCGAAGGCGCAGGCTTCGACCCGCAGCATGTTCGGGCCCTTCAGGCGCATGGTGCCGTAATAGGTGTCGCCGGAATCCTTGCTGTAGACGCTGCCGCCCCATCGCTGATCCGACTTCGACTTCATGTTGATCAGGATCGCCTCGCCCTTCTCGTGATCGTCTTCCTTGATCGCGTAGCCGCACAGCGAGCGGCCGCACTCGGAAATGCGCACCATGCCCCTGCCTTCGGTCAGCCAGTCGCCGATCGGCGAGTCGATATCTTCTTCGTGCAGCACCTTCAGCACCGGCGGCGCCGTCGCAGGCGCGGGTCTCACCGCTTCATCGAGCTTGTCTGCGGGAGGCATAGGACAAGGCTGCGTGACAATGATCGGCTGCGGGGCTTGCGGTGCCTGCGGTACCGGCGGCAGCGGGGGTGGCGCCACTTCAGTGGTTGCAACGGCGGCCGGCCTGTAGACGGCAAGCGGCGCCGGTGCCGGCGCGCTGGCGATGACGGGTTTTGGAGCGGGAAGCGATTGCTGCACGGGAGGCGGTGCAGGCGCGGCGGGCGGCGCGACTTGCACAGGGGCCGGCGCGGGCGGTGGCGGCGAACCCGCGACATTGCGCGTGTCGTCGTCGCGCTTTTTATCTGATGTCGAGATCGAGGCGCACGACGTCGACCGGCAGCCGCGCGGCGCCTCGATGCGGTAACGGTGACCTCCGAACGAGAACGAGTACGTGCCCGCATCCGCGGACGAACTCACCACCATCAGCACCATGAGAGCGCAAAGTCGTTTCATCGGAGCCTCCGCAAGCGATGGCAAATTCTTGGCGGAACCGGCCTGAATTGAATGTGATTCAAATCACCCGGCCGTGAGCGACCTGCCCGTTGTGACGAACGTCACGGTAGGGCGGCGCGACTGAGCCTAGGGTCCGGTCATCCAATTCAAGCCCCCAGGAGGCTCACATGAGGAAGCTCTATTTCGCCGCCGCCACGGCGCTGCTCTTGGCGACCACCTCGGCCCAGGCCGGCAGTGGCATTTCTTTCCAGATCGACGGCCAGCGTGTCCGCATCGAATCGCCGCGCGGCTGCAGCTCGCTGTCCTGCATCCAGATCACCGCCCCCGGCTACAAGGGCAAGCTCGGCAATATCGACCTCAACGGCTTCGGCGGCTCGAAGGACAAGGACGACGACGTGTCGCCGCCCTCGACCACGACGACGACAGCTCCGGCCACGACGGCGCCGGTTGCCGCCGCTCCCGTTGCGCCGGTTGCCGCTGCTCCCGCGGCTCCGGCCCAGAGCTATGT
>JAKFVP010000425.1 GCA_021732175.1 Bradyrhizobium sp. | reverse complement strand
CGGCTCAAAGAGGCCGCGGAAGCCCTTGCCCGGGAAACAATGTCAAACTAACAATCATCATGTCCTGCCTCGCGGGTGGAGGAATTTGACTGACCACACCCGGAGGAATTTGAAGTGACCCGCGGGGCCTGCACTCCTCTTCATCTTGCCAGGCGATCGCAAAGCGGGGATCAACCTGTCTTACCGCATGACTTTTCATGACCGGGATCGCCCGCAGGCGTTCCTCGATCTTTCCCTTGACTAGCGGATCCGAAACGAGCGGAAGCTCGTTCGCCCGCAGACAATACGTCGACGCGTTGGCGCATGGCGTTGTTGCTACGAGCAGCGACGCGAGGAGAACGACATACTGATTGCGGCGGGACTTCTGCAGAGAGACACGTTTCAAATTGACCTCCACGCAGCCAGTATTCGCACGACGCTCACCAAGAGCGCGGCCGCCGTAGCAAGTCCTCTTGCAGCCTTCCCCATTCGGAGATCCATCGCGGCGCGGGCCCAACACTTGAGGCCATTTCCACATGCATCTAGAACGAAACAAGAACAGCGTCAACTCAACGGGTATCACCTGTAAGCTTGAGCTCCGTCGGAGGATCGATTGCGCCTCGCGCACGACAAAGGCAATTTGCAGACACAACGTGCGGTCGCCGTCCGATCGGTGGGCGAACAAAAAGCCCGCCGCGGATGGCTCCGCGCGGGCTTTCGACAGTTCTTTCGATGATGACCTTATACACCCGAGTCGCCCGACGCGTCAAGAGCAATTTCGATATTTTCGAAACGTCTCGCAGCCCGGCAAATCAGCCGTGGGGCGCGGTCTGCCAGACACGGCCTCGCGGCGTAAGCAACTTCATGAGCCAGTCTTCCCGGTCAGGTGTTGCCTGCTCCGGTATGTCGAAAATTGGTGGCTGGACTCGATAGAAGGACATCGCCTCGCCGCCCACGAGCCCAAGGAGTGGCGCGTGGGGCTGGGACGAACTTCGTGATGCAGCAGGAACAGACTCCATCCAGCCTCCTAGGGGATTGCCGATCATGGCTTGGCGAGGATTGAACATCTCGCCCGATGGAACGAGCGGCGGAGTTGAAATCTCAACAGGGAATCCAGATGGCACGGACTTACCGGCGACGCGGCTGCTGAGATATCGCACCGGCTGGCGGTCGGCAGTAGGCGGGCTACCTTCAGCATCCGATCGGACGTGCGAGATCAGAGAGCCATCACTATTCGACGCACGCCAGTTATCGCCGACGGCCGCCTGTCGTATCATCCCGCCTGGGCTCGCTACCGCCTGGTCGGCCACGGAGTTACCGAACGCCCCATCGGGAGCGAAGTAAGTTTCGTTCGAGACATACTTGTCCGCGTTGGCGATGCACCGTTGCCTGTTTGCGTCAATCTCGGCGTTGACGCGCTTCTCCATACTTCTCGGATCGGCACCTGGAATCCCGAACTTTCTCAAGGCTTCGCCCAAGGCTGTCTGCACGGCCTCACTAAGTGTAGCCTGATCGATCGTGCACGCTTCCCTTGTGTTAGAATAAACGATGTGAAACTCCGCGTAGCGGGGATTGCCGTAATGTGGGCTTGCCGGATCATGGAAGTCGCCCTTTGGATCGCGCGATAGTTCCACCCCTCCTCGTACCGTGATGCCATTAGCATCGGTAGCCTCAAAAGGTTCGCTAGCCATATTGGATTCCTTTCAGCGCAGCCGGCAACACTTGACCATCGAGCGCCGATTCTCGTCAGCTACTATAGGGTGACACACCAGGGCGGCAGCAGGATATAAAGCCCCTTCGTCCCTTCCGGGCTGAAGTGCACGGCGGTCGCTATGTCTGGATCCCGGATCAGGGCTTGCACTTGCAGGCAGAAGTCCCGATCGCTTGCATCCTTCGCCTTCTTGTCGACGAAGAAAACGGCCCAATGCTCATTGTTCAGCGCCGGGTAGGTGTCGCAAAGAATCGATGAGATCGCGTTGCCGACGCTGCCTTCTCCAAGCTGAACCGATCCTGTCAGATTGCATGAAAGCCGTCTGCTGATCTCCTGATCGAAGCCGCCGGAGTATGATTTCAGAAGAATGATCGCAGGAACTCCAAACCTTTCGCCTTCTTCGAAGGAATGCAGGCCGGCCGGGAGTCTCGGCGATTCCAGGGAAGGGACTATCCGCAGCACCATCGGGTCAGGCACAGGAAGACCGAGAGCCTCCAGCAGCCCACGTTCTCCGGCAAAGTCAATCAGCCTGTCTTCCCGACTGCGGCGCAACCACAGCTCAAACTCATCGAAAGAGATCTCACGGACCTCGTTCGATCGAGCGGAGTAGATTTGATGGAGTGGGGAGCCATTCTGGTAAACCGTCCGTAGTGCAGCTTGAACCAATCCATACCCATCGAACGGAAAGATCCGCGGATTCGGCTCGTACGACCGTGCAACCAATTCGACCGCCCTTCTGCGAGCCGACAGGAAATCCGACTCGCTGAAGGTTTGCAGCAAGATAAGGTGAACGGCGGCACGCAGGCAGCTCACACGACGGCCCGGATCGGGATGGCGGACACGAACCGAGAAAACTCCGAATTCACGCATCGGCCCCGCTTCCCATTCACAGGACTTCATCCCAGGAGCCTGCTGCGTGCCGAGAAACAGCAATGCACCAAGAATTTCCTGATAGAGGTGTTGCGCTCCAATGGATGCTCCTTTCGGCATCTTCACGTGAAACGCAAACGCAGTGCGTTGCGGTGCAGGTGGCGAGCTCTCGCCGCCAATAGCTGACGTTGTTGCGGCCAAGCCGAGCGCGAGAAGCATTGCGCGCGGACAGCGGACCAGTTGCAACAACGAGGCGCACTTCAAGCTGACCTCCTTCTCAACCGCAGATTACGTGGCTCGCTGCCTAGAACAAAACACGAACTTCGTCAACTACCGGAGCCCTATGCAGAGATTCGCGACCCGCGAGAAGGCAAATGAAAAGCCCGCTGCGGATAGCTCCGCGCGGGCTTTCGACAGTTCTTGCGATGATGACCTTATACACCCGAGTCGCCTGACGCGTCAAGAGCAATTTCGATATTTTCGAATTGCCCCAAGCGACGTAGGCGCTCGGTCGCACCGCGAGGCGCCAGAAGTCAAAATCCCGCCATTAATCCTTTCCGATTCGTAAACCAATTGCTGGAAACATCGGGCGACGGCTTCGACGAATTGAAACAGCTTCGCCCTAGCCTTTGGTGCAAGGGAAAGGCCCGCCGCCGGCTTCCGGTACGGGCCAAAGCAATTCACCGTAATGACGGCGATGAGCCGCTGATTTGCCTGTCGTGTCAGGCGCGCACTGAAAGTATCTTCTTCAAGGCGCGTCATGGTGCGAGACAACGCAGCCGGTATTCCGCCTGTCGAGGGAGACGGAAGATGTATTTCGCTGCTGCGGCACTGCTGATCCTGTCCGGCATTCTGTATGCGGCCGGTCACCGCGAGCTCGGCGCCTACAGCGCCGACGTTTGCCGCTACGGCGGCATGTTCTGCGAAAGCCCCTACCTGCTGCTGGTCGCATCCGGCCTTGCAGCCGTCTGGGGCAAGTTCGTCAGCATCCGTTAATTGCGCACCAGATAGAGCGGCGTGCGCAGCGTCAGCGTGTAGGCCGGTTTCGGCACCCAGGCGATCTGCGCGGTGACGCCGAACAGGCGGTTGTCATTGTCATCCATGCGGTCGAGATCGAGCCGCACGATCGGCTGGGTGAACGGCTCGAATGGCGTCAGCCTCAGGATCTGGGCGCCGCCGAACGATTGGATGCCGACCCGGCCGGTGAATTTCCAGTTATTCGGCCACTGATAGTAACCGCCGACCCAGCCGACGATGTTGTTGTTCACCCTGGCTAGCGGCGAGTCGATGTCCACATTGGTGTGCTGCACGCCGGCGAGCCATCCCCGCGTCGCGTCTTCGTCGAGCGCATAATCGAGCTCAACGATGTTGTTGAGCGAGGTGACGGTGAGCGGCGAATCCGGTACGGTTCGCGTGACTGTCGTTTGCACCGTCACCGTCGGCAGCGATCCGCCATTCTGCTGATAGATGTCGACCTGGAAGCCGAGATTCCAGCTTGTGACGTCCAGCGACGACCACCCTGCCCCGTTATTGTATGCACTCGCCGTGAAGCCGCCATAGAGCGAGATGCGGTCGCTGAGATCGATCGTCAGCGGTACATCGAGCCATGCGTTCTGGCTTGCCGGCGAAGAGATCGTCGGAAGGGTCGGCAGGACCGGTGCCGCCGTCAGCATGGCCGGATCGATCAGCGTTCTGAGATTGGAGAGTGTCGAAAATACCGGCAAATTTCCGAAGCCGATCGACAAGGAATTGGCCGGAACGGTTCCGTAATTCGTTCGGAGGTCGAGATAGATGTTCGGGCGCCACGGCGCGGGCGCCTCATCACCGTCATCCCCGGCCAATGCCGGACCGGCACAGATCGCCGCAAGCGCAACGATCGCCACTTTCGCCGGCCTGCGCCGGCTGCCGCTACTGACCCCTGCCCGGCTTGCGTCACGCGTCATCACGAAACCCCTCAACCGGCCGAAGCGTATACCCGCAGATAGCGCCCGTTCAACCGACGGATCGTCCAAACAAAAGCCCGCCGCCGTTTCCGGCGCGGGCCATATGTTTCTCGCGATGATGATCTTATAGCACTGAGTCGCCCGACGCGTCAAGCCGGTTTCGACAATTCAGAACTTGTCCTTGGTGGCGTCCTTGGCCGCCGACATTACCCCGCCCGTCATCTGGCGCATGTGTTCGCCGGCATTGGTGAACTGGCTGCGCAAGAATTCCGACTGGATGCGGAGCGCCTCCTGCAGATCGGTGGCGTGGACCAGCTTGCGCGCGTGCTCGAACGCCGCCTTCATGTTCTGCTCCGTGAAATTCAGCGCCTGCTTGGATATCTCGGTGCCCGGGCTCGGCACGGACGCCATGGATTTCGCGGCGGCATCGAAGAACATGCCAAACGCCTTTTCGGCCTGATCGATGGTCTTTTCGGCCAGATCACGCAACTCCGCCGGAACTTCCAACTTCGGTTCAATCATGGTCGCCTTCCGCATTACCGCAAGGACGTTACCATATTTCCGGAGCCTGTCGCCGCCAGATTGGCAGGTCTGCCAAGGCGGCCAGGCAACGCCCGGCGGGCCTTTGAGCCGCTCGGATTTCGGCTATCAGCCGCCCGAGACCTGCGCCGCGATGTGGAAGGCCAGCAAAACCGCCGGCACGCAGACGAGCCTGAGAAGTTGATCCACCGAAAGCATCGTTCGCCCCTTT
>JAKFVP010000336.1 GCA_021732175.1 Bradyrhizobium sp. | reverse complement strand
TACCAGTCGGGGTGTTCGAACCCGACCGTGAACGCGAGATCGCCGGCGAATGTCATCCGCTCGCCGCCGGCCGCCACGCGAACCGGCGGCGGCCTTCAGGGCCTTGATGATCGATACTGATGTCGCGTCGCCGCTTGGGAACTTGGGCAGGGCAGGGCCTTGGGTTTTGTGCCAGCTGCCTGTTTTTCGCGCCGCCAGCGGGCAGCGTCTTTCCCAAAGCTGCCATGGCTTGTCCGATCCTGCTGCAGATTGGCGAGCTCACACCGGGAAAATTACGGGAAATTTCCGAATCCCGCTCTCGCGGGGCCATCAGCCCCCGCTGCCGGCTCGACCGCCATCCTCACGGTGAAATCAGCCTGCAGCGGATGGCGTAGCGGACAAGTTCGGCCGTGGAGTGCACGTTGACCTTGCGCATCGCCGCCGAGCGATGCGCTTCAACGGTCTTGATGCTGATATCGAGCAGATAGGCCACGCTCTTGTTGCTCTTGCCGTCGGCGATAAGCCGTATGACCTCGCGCTCGCGTGCGGTCAGGCTTCTCGACTGATCGACGGCGTCGCCATTGGCCCGGAAGCCGTTGATCACCGAGGCGGGAATACTGCGCGAGAAATACGAGCGATGGTGCGCCAGCGATTCGATCGCGAGCACGATCTGCTCTTCAGGCTCCGACTTCAGGACATAGCCGCGTGCGCCGGCATGGAGCACATCGCGAATTGTCGCGTCACGATTCTGTGAAGTCAGGATCATGACTTCCGTCTGGGGTCTTTGGTGGCGGATGCGGCGGGTCGCTTCGATGCCGTCGATGATCGGAAGCTCGATCTCCAGCACCACGACATCGGGATTGTGGCTGATCGACAGCTCGACCGCCTCGCGGCCGTTGCAGGCCTCGGCGCAAACCTCGAAATTCTGGCAAGTCTCAAGCAGTGCCCGCAGGCCACGTCGCGAAACAATACGATCATCAGCTACGAGTACGCTTACCATGATGACCAACCTCGACTGAGATTAAATACACTTTACTGCAATCCCCCCGAGCGTGCATTCGGCAATTATTGCAACCATTTCGTTATTACAGAAAGATAGGGATTCACCCGATCCTCGAATCGTGGTTTTACCCGATGGCGTCGATTCGCGAGTTGCGATTACGTAACGCATCAATGTGGCTTCGCAACTGAAAATATTGCTTCTCCTCTGAACCTCCTGAGATTGTGACCGCTTCGTCGGTTGTTATCCGCTCTTGCGGATTTGACTCGTGGGATAGCTAACATGGCCGCACATATTTTGGCCGGCGTACCGGGCCTCGACGAGTGTCGGCAACAATCGCTCGGCGATCCCGACATCTGCATTGCGATCATCGACAGTCGCGCTGATCTGTCACACCCGAGCTTCGCCGGCGCCGACATCAGGGAAGTAATGCCGACCTGGCTGCGCTCGGTGATGGGAGACAGCGGTGCTTCGCACGGCACCCACGTCGTCAGTGTGATCTTTGGGCAACCCGGCGGACCGGTCGAAGGCATCGCGCCACGCTGCCGGGGGATAATCATACCCGTGTACGGCGAGCGCGAGGACGGCCAGTTGCGTTCTTGCAGCCAGGCAGATCTCGGTCGCGCCATCTCACTGGCGCTGGGAGAGGGGGCGAACCTCATCAATATCAGCGGCGGCGAGCTGATCGAACCCGGCGACGTCGACCCGCTGCTTGAGAAGATCGTCCGCAGCTGCGAGCAGCAGGACGTGCTGATCGTCGCAGCCACCGGCAATGACGGCTGCGAATGCCTGCATATGCCGGCTTCCCTGCAATCCGTGCTCGCCGTCGGCGCATCCAATCTCGCCGGCCAGCCGATGTCGTTCAGCAACTGGGACGAGAGCCTCGCCAGTCACGGCGTTCTGGCTCCGGGAGAGCAAATTCCCGGTGCCGTTCCGGGCAATGGCGTGATGTCCCAGAGTGGGACAAGCTTTGCCTGTCCGATCGCCACCGGCGCGGCGGCGTTGCTGCTGAGCCTGCAAAAGCAGCGAGGACAGAAGCCGAGCCCCAAGCAGGTCCGCCACGCGATCATCTCGTCAGCCGTTCCCTGCACAGCCCAGGAGCGGCAGCAGCAAGGCTTGTGTGAGCGAATGCTGGCCGGCCGTCTCAACGTGGCCGAAGCCTGCCGGACGCTCTTTGGAGATGACCCAGCAAGCCCATCGATGAGCGAGCCGGGCGGGCTTGTGCAAGCCAATTCCATTCGCGCGCCCCCGCAGGCCGAAGCGGTCACGAGGCATAGGCGCAACGGCACGGGCTCTGAAATCAGCGAGAGTGAGGGTACGATCATGACGAGCGGTCACATCCAGGCGCAGCCTCAGGGCAGCGCGGCAGTTCATCAAGGGTTGACGCCGGCAGCGTGGCCGGCCGCGAATATCGCTCCGGCCGGCGTCGATCCGGCGCTCCTGTCACCGCACATTATGGCTGCGGCCGAAACAGGGGGCGTGCAGCCGCAGGGATGCGGCTGTGGTGGCGGCCAACCTGCCCATGACGCAGGTCCTTCAGCTGCGCATCAGGAAATGGTGCCGGCGCAAGTGGTTGTGCCCTCACACGCCGAGGTGTTGCCGGTGCAACAGCCTGCCCGCGCGCCCCAGACCGGAAGGCAGATGCAGTCGGCCTACGGCACCGTGCCCACGTTCTCACCCGCACAACGCGCGGCGATGATGACGGCTTACCCGGGTGGCGCTTCCCAGCCAATTGCCATGCCGGCGATCCGCGGCGTTGCGCCCTCGCAAATATCAGCGAGTTGTCCTTGCCCGCTGCCGAACGACTTCATCTCGGCAGATAACTCGCAGCTGGTCTACGCCATCGGCACCATCGGCTACGACTTCATCACCGACGCGCGGCGTGACTATTTTGTGCAGCAGCTCAATGACATGTCGCAGCACGACGATTACATCAACCAGTTCAAGGCCACGCTTGGTCTGCAGACAGACGTCATCTACTACCCTGAAGATCACCGCGCGATGGCGGCCTATCTGTTCCAGAACTACCTGTTCAAGATCGATCCGGGTCCGTTCGGCCTTCATGTCGAGGACACCGGAAGTCTGGTCTGGGTTCTGTTCCAGGAAAATCAGCCGCAATATGCGTTGCGTCCGCTGCATACCTTTGCCGGACCGGTGCTGATCCAGCTCGCGAACTTCCTGTTCAACCAGGCCCGGCCGGCGAATGTGCTGGCGCCTGACACCGGCAAGCCGACCGACGAGCCGAACCCCGAGCGGGCCGACCGCGTATCCATTGCCGGACGTATCCTCGGCGACATTACGCTCTACAACGGCTCGCGCGTACCGCTGCTCGATGTTTCGCTTCGTGCACTCTATCAGTGGACCGTCAAGCTGCTGCTCGCGGACCTCGCGCACGAGCACCCGGAATTGAACGACGAGAACAACCCTCTTTTCAAGAGCCTGCAGAACTTCCTTGATCGGATCTACTACGAGGTTCGCAATCTGGGCCAGGCACCGAGCGATCGCGCCATCAACTACATGGCGACCAATATCTTCCAGGCTACAGACGTGTTCGTCGACGCCGTGTCCAAAGGCCTGGAGCTCGACAGCATATTCGCGGAAAAGAGTCCGATTTGCCGGCCCAAGTCGGATTGCTGGGATGTCGTAATGCGGTTCTTCGACCCCCTCCATCGGATGGATCGGGCGCTGGAAGAATATCGTCTGACCGTCGACGTGAACGATATCTCGCCGGTGTCGATCGGGACGCGTCGCAATTGGGCACGCTTCGCCTGATGATCGCGAGATCGCGATGTTGTCTGTCGCGGAACTTTCATCGAGCGGCGTCGTCCGCTCGTGGACGGCGGGTCTGGCCGCCGCAGGTGGAGCGATCCGCCGGCCAGGCAATCTGCAAACCCTTCTTATGGAGAACATGACATGAAGCGTCCGAAACAACTTCCCGCCGTTGACCGCGCGCTCAAGACGGCATCGTTGCCGCCTGGCGCCGGTGGCGTACGTCCGTCGTTCGACTGGTGGGGCGCCGCAAGCGACGTTCTGGGTCTCGGTCAGAAGTATCTGTGAGCTCGGCTGGCCAGGTGGGCTGCCCCGAGCAGCCCACCTTCGGCCGGTTCGATATCGCAGCTGATTGCAGGCGGAACGATCCCCATTCCCGATCCAATACGTCTCGTCAACGTCAAGACAGGAGCAGACCATGAAACGACCCAAGCAATTGCCAGCCGTCGATCGCAACCTCACGCGGTGCGCGTCTGCACCGGTGGGAGCCCATGTGAACGCTTCCGGCTTCTGGGACACCCTCGGCAGTATCGCCAAGGTGGCGGTTCCGATCATCGCCTCCACCGTTTGATCGGTAGGCAGTCTCGACGCGAGCCCGCGGCAGTTTGCGGGCCGCGCACTGCCTGGAGCCATTGCCTGGCGCCTTGGCTCCCGGCGTAAACGAGGAGTGGAAATGATGCGACGTCCAAGATTGTTGCCCGTGGCCGCGCGGTCGGCCATTCGCTCAGCTGCATCGACGCCGAGCGGAGGCATATCTCCTTCAAAACTCGTCGGTAAACCGCTGCCTCCTGCCTGCCGGGCTCTCGCCGGTTACGGCTGCAACATGTCGCCTTCGCGATCGTGACATATGGCCGGCGGATCTGCGCTCAAGAATCGGATCGGGTCGCCGCAAGACTGACGGGCTGGTCTCATCACCTTGCGGTCCCGATCCGAATTCTGGTCGAGCCGTCGGCGTTATCGCGCAGGCGGATTGCGATTCGCCCGGCAAGAGCGGGAGGTGGGTCATGGCAAAGCAGCGCAATATCAGACCTGCCGCCGGCCGCCGCTTGGACGGCACATCGTTCAGCGGCGGCACCAGTTCGGCGGGCGATGGTGCCGCCATGGCCGGCCACCCGAATTCCGTCGCCTGCTGGCCGGTTGCCCGCTGGCTATGGGTGCAATGCCCAGCGCTCATGACCGTGACGCCGGCCGGCGGACCGTTCGTGCGAAAGTCGCAGATTGCAGGCCGCGGGGTCGATCAAGCGCTGTCCCACGACCGCGCTCCCGGTGCCGGTGTGCATCGGGGACGGAGAGGACCGGCGATCTAGACGGAAATTTTTGCCCCAACGGAAAGGCACACACGTCATGGTAAAGAAACCCATCAAGCCAAAAGAGACCCCGAAACCCGCGCAGCCCGCCGCTAAAACGGCCCCCAAAGGAAACGCCGTCGCTGGGCACCATGCGTTTGCCCCGGCTCCTCAAGTCGGCGCCCGCTCCAGGTGTCGGTACGCCCGAGATCACCAATCCCAATCTCGCATCCGTCAGA
>JAKFVP010000514.1 GCA_021732175.1 Bradyrhizobium sp. | reverse complement strand
CGTCGGTCACGAGCCTGAAGGCGCTGCGGGCCTTCGCGCGCCGTGACCAGAACATCAAGCCGATGACCGGCTTCGGCGATCCGCTGTTCGATCCCGCGCAGGGCGCCGGCGGCAAGCGTGCCGCGCTCAACACACCAGCGCGCAGTGTCGCCAGCGTCGCCTATACCGATTTCTGGCGCGGCGCCGGCGTCGATCGCACCATGCTGGCGCAGGCGCTGCCGCAACTGCCCGACACCGCGGACGAGCTCAATGCGGTGGCCAAGGATCTCGGCGTTGCGAGCGCTGATATTCATCTCGGCAGCGATGCCAGCGAGACCACGCTGAAGCGCACGCGGCTGTCGGACTATGCGATCGTCTATTTCGCTACCCACGGCCTCGTGGCCGGTGACGTCAAGGGCGTAGCCGAGCCCTCGCTCGCGCTCAGCATTCCCGCGCAGCCCAGCGAACTCGATGACGGCCTGCTCACGTCAAGCGAAGTCGCGCAGTTGAAACTCAACGCCGACTGGGTCGTCCTCTCCGCCTGCAATACCATTGCCGGCGACAAGCCCGGCGCTGAAGCGCTGTCGGGATTGGCGCGCTCGTTCTTCTATGCCGGCGCGCGGGCGCTGCTGGTTACGCATTGGGCCGTGGACTCGGCGGCCGCGACGCGGCTGACCACGACGACCTTCGATCGCATCAAGGCCGACCCCAATATCGGCCGCGCCGAAGCGCTGCGCCAGGCGATGCTGGCCTACCTCAATGATGCCTCATCGCCGCGCAACGCCTACCCGGCGTTCTGGGGGCCGTTTGCGCTGATTGGCGAGGGCGTCGGGCGTTAGGCCCGGCATTTGTGCAGATCGGGTATTTTTGCACCGCAAAAGGGGAGAAGGATATTTCGCGGCGTGACCGTTCGTCGCGTGGTTCTACGGGCCGAAAACGGGCCGGAACGCCGCGAAGATGTGTGGCGCATCAACCCAGCGGTGGAATAAACCAAATATGACGGGATCGGCTTGGCAAGCCGGGCGTTGCCAAGTAATAGGTCGCCGGACCGAGGCCTGAACGGCTATATTTTGGAGGTCACCGCGAGAGGCGCCTTGGCGGCAAGCGCGCCTGAAATACGCGGACTTCGAGGAGGATCCTTCGTGCAAGAGACGGGCGTGCGCAACGGTGCCTTTGGCGCCGACAAATTCGGCTTAAAGAATCTCAAGGCCGTGCACTGGAATCTGGGGGCGCCCCAGCTCTACCAGTACTCGCTCGCGAAGGGCGAGGCGGTGCTGTCGGCTGATGGTGCCCTCTGTGCGGATACCGGCGAGTTCACCGGCCGCAGCCCCAAGGACAAGTTCACGGTGCGCGACGCCACCACCGACAAGAAGATGTGGTGGGGCGGCAACCAGTCGATCACGTCGGAGCAGTTCTCCGCGCTCTATGCCGATTTCCTCAAGCACGCCGAAGGCAAGACGCTGTTCGCGCAGGATCTCTACGGTGGCGCCGATCCGAGCTACCGCATCAAGACGCGCGTCTTCACTGAGCTCGCCTGGCACTCGCTGTTCATCCGCACGCTCTTGATCCGCCCCGAGGCGATCGAGCTGTCGGCCTTCGTGCCGGAGCTGACCATCATCGACATGCCGAGCTTCCGCGCCGATCCCAAACGTCACGGCTGCCGCTCGGAGAACGTGGTCGCCATCGATTTCGCCCGCAAGATCGTCCTGATCGGCGGGTCTTATTATGCCGGCGAGATGAAGAAGTCGGTCTTCACCACGCTGAACTACTATCTGCCCGAGAAGGGCGTGCTGCCGATGCACTGCTCGGCCAATGTCGGCCCAAAGGGCGACACCGCGGTCTTCTTCGGCCTGTCCGGCACCGGCAAGACCACGCTGTCGGCCGACCCGAACCGCACGCTGATCGGCGACGACGAGCACGGCTGGGGCAATGACGGCGTCTTCAATTTCGAAGGCGGCTGCTACGCCAAGTGCATCAAGCTCTCGCAGGAAGCCGAGCCGCAGATCTTCGCGGCGTCCAGCCGCTTCGGCGCCGTGCTCGAGAACTGCGTGCTCGACGAAGATACCCGCAAGGTCGATTTCGACGACGGCTCGAAGACGGAAAACACCCGCTCGGCCTATCCGCTCGATTTCATTCCCAACGCTTCGCGCACCGGCCGCGCCGGCCAGCCGAAGAACGTGGTGATGCTGGCTGCGGATGCGTTCGGCGTGCTGCCGCCGATCGCCAAGCTGACCCCGGCGCAGGCGATGTACCACTTCCTGTCCGGTTACACCGCCAAGGTCGCCGGCACCGAGCGCGGTCTCGGCAACGAGCCGCAGCCGGAATTCTCCACCTGCTTCGGTTCGCCCTTCCTGCCGCTCGACCCCAGCGTCTACGGCAACATGCTGCGTGAGCTGATCGCCAAGCACGGCGTCGACTGCTGGCTGGTCAACACCGGCTGGACCGGCGGCAAGTATGGCACGGGCTCGCGCATGCCGATCAAGGTGACGCGCGCGCTGCTCACCGCCGCGCTCGACGGCAGCTTGCGCAACGTCGAATTCCGCACCGACAAGTATTTCGGCTTCGCGGTGCCGACCGCGCTGCCGGGCGTGCCGAGCGAGATTCTCGATCCCGTCAACACCTGGAAGGACAAGGCCGAGTTCGACAAGACCGCGCGCAGCCTGGTCGGCATGTTCCAGAAGAACTTTGCCAAGTTCGAAGCCCAGGTCGACGCCGACGTCCGCGCCGCCGCGCCGGAAGTGAAGCTCGCGGCCGAGTAACCCTGCCGGGTATGTGCCTTGCGTCAAAGGGCGGTCCATCGGGCCGCCCTTTTGCTTTGCTATCTTCCCTGCAGCATCGCGTTGGTCGGCGTGCGACGGTCGGTGATCTGCAGGCCGAACAGGCTGCCGAGCAGTTCGACCATGGCGCGGGCGGTGCGGCCGCGCTCGTCGAGGAAGGGATTGAGCTCGACGACGTCGACCGAATGCACGATGCCGGAATCGTGCAGCAGTTCCATGATCAGATGCGCCTCGCGATAGGTGGCCCCGCCGGGCACCGTGGTGCCGACGCCGGGCGCCACGCCGGGATCGAGGAAGTCGACGTCGAACGACAGGTGCAGCACGCCGTTCTTTGCCTTCACACGCTCGATGACGCGGCGGATCAGCACGGCGACGCCATGCTCGTCGATCGCGCGCATGTCGGCGATCGCGATGCGCCGTTCGTGGACCAGCTTCTTCTCCAGCGGATCGATCGAGCGGATGCCGAACAGGTCGAGCTGGTCGGGCGTGATCGAGGCGCGCACCTGATTGCCCAGCAACTGGTCGAGGCCAGGCTCGCCGCACAGGAAGGCCGCCGACATGCCGTGCATGTTGCCGGTGATGGTGGTGTCGGGCGTGTTGTAGTCGGCGTGCGCGTCGAGCCACATGACGAACAGCGGGCGGTTCATCTCCCGCCAGTAACGTGCGACGCCGTTGACCGAGCCCATCGACAGCGAATGGTCGCCGCCCATGAAGATCGGGATCGCGCCGGAACGCGCGATCGCGTAGGCGTGCTCGCTGAGCACGCGGATCCAGCTCTTCACCTCGTCATAATATTTGGCGTTGGCCGGCGGCGGACTGTCGGCAACGACGTTCGGCCGCGCCAGGTCGCCGTGGTCCTCGACAGTGAATTCGAGCTCTTCAAGCAGGCGCGCAATGCCGGCGGTGCGCAGCGCCGCGGGTCCCATCAGCGTGCCGGCCTGCGAGGCGCCGATCTCGATCGGCACGCCGAGCAGCGCGATGCGTCGTTGGTTGACGGCGTCGGACATCGGGTGGTTCCTCCCGGGGGAATCGACCGACGTGACTCCCTACGCCTTGAAGTAGGCGATCTGCGTCGTGGTTGCCAGCAGCCGGCCGCTAGGTGCCCACAATTCGCCGTTCTGGTCGCCATAGCTCTTGTGGAAAATCTTGGCGTCGGCGAGGCCGAGCACGCGCGTGGTGTTTTCCGCCTCGAGATCGGCCGCGTCGGCATGGAAATAGGTGGTCAGCGACACCGTGCCGAACGGAACCAGTTCCCGCTTGGCGTGGAAAATACGGGCAAAGAACGCGTCCGACATCGCCATCAGCGACAGCGCATCGACCTTGCGCGGCACGCGGTCGCCGATCCATAGCTTGGAAAACGTCTCTACCGGCCCCGGCGACGCGCCGCGCTTCGGCTCGCCCTCGACAAAGCGGAAGTCGTATTGCTTGACCCAGGGCGCGGCGACATGTGGGAAGGGCAGGGTCTCCTCATAGGCCTTGGCGCCCGGGAAAGTCGCCTGCGGATGCGACCAGGAGGGCCGGCGCTCGGCGAGCACCACGGTGGCGAGTGTGGAAACGTCGCCATCGCCTTGCGACATCTCCACGCACCAATGCTGGCTGGAACGGTTCGCCTTCACCAGCCGCACATCGAGGTCAAAGGAGCCCTGCGCGACCGGCGCGCAGTAATTCACCGTCATCGCCGTCGGATCGCCCGCGCGCTGCGGATGCTCCAGCACCGCGCGCAGGATGGTTGCAGCGGTGCAGCCGCCGAACGGGCCGACAAAGGCCCAGTAGTCCTCGCTGGTATGTCCCTGCCAGCGGCTGTCGCCGGCCGTGACTTTGGTGGCGTCGTCGAACAGATGCGGCGTCCTGGTGAGCATTATTGATTACGGCCCTTGCGTTTCATTCAACCGTCATTGCGAGGAGCGATAGCGACGAAGCAATCCAGCTTTCTTGCCGTGGCGAAGAAAGCTGGATTGCTTCGCTTCGCTCGCAATGACGGGCGACCTGAATATCGCGGCTCGGGCGGCCAAATTCAATGATGCTGGAGGTAAGTGCTTATCTGGGAATGGGCGTCTTGCGATTTCGCCTGTCGGAATTCTATCCTCCGGCGCCGCGCTGGATACCTTGCTGAAGCGCCGCCAGCGGCGAGGGCCGCACCGGGACATGCCAGATATCCTCGGCATATTCGCGGATGGTGCGGTCGGAAGAGAACCAGGCCATCCGCGCCACATTGAGGATGCTGGCGCGGGTCCATGCCGGGATCACCTGCCAGCGCGCGTCGACGCTGCGCTGCGCCTCGTAATAGGAATCGAAATCGGCGGCGACCATGTAGGGATCGTGGAAGCGGATCGCATCCGCAATGCGGGCAAAGCGGTTGGGTTCGCTCGCCGAGAACTCGCCATTCTCGATCGCGGCAATCGCGCGCGACAGCCGCGGCGAACGCTTGATGACATCGGTCGCATCCAGCCCCTGCTTGCGGCGGATCATGATATCGCCGGCCTCCATGCCGAAGATCGCGATGTTCTCGGCACCGACATGGTCGCGAATCTCGATATT
>JAKFVP010000335.1 GCA_021732175.1 Bradyrhizobium sp. | reverse complement strand
GGCCTCGTGCTCGCCGTCGGCATCGTCGTCGACGATGCCATCGTGGTGGTCGAGAATGTCGAGCGGCATCTCGAGCACGGCATGAGCCGGCGCGAGGCGGCGCTGAAGACCATGGAGGAGGTCGGCGGCGCGCTGGTCTCGATTGCGCTGGTGCTGTGCGCCGTGTTCGTGCCGACCGCCTTCCTCGGCGGCATTTCCGGGCAGTTCTTCCAGCAGTTCGCCGTTACAATCGCAGTTGCCACCGCGATCTCCTGCTTCTGTTCGCTGACGCTGTCGCCGGCGCTGGCCTCGCAGATCCTGACGCCGCACGCCGAAAAGACGGCGCCGGCGCGCTGGAACTTCATCGCCCGCGGCTGGGAAGCCTTCACCGGCGTGTTCAACCGCGGCTTCGACCGCCTGTCGCATCTCTATGGCCATGCCGCGAGCTTCACGATCCGGCATTCGGCGGTGATGCTGCTGGTCTATGTCGCCCTGATCGGCAGCGCCGGCTGGCTGCTCACGATCACCCCGCAGGGCTTCATCCCGGCGCAGGACCGCGGCTACATCATCGTCTCGGTGCAGCTGCCGGGCGCAGCTTCGCTCGACCGCACCACGCATGTGGTGCGCGAGATCGAACGCATTGCGCTGGATACGCCGGGGATCGTCCGGGTTGCCTGCTTTGCCGGCTTCTCGGGCGCGACGCGAACCCAGCAGGGCAATGCGGCGGCGCTGTTCCCGGTATTCGACGAGCCGGAAGTGCGGCTGAAGAAGGGGCTCACCGCGGCCGCGATCACGGCAGAGCTGCGCAAGCGCCTTGCGGGAATCGAGAGCGCGTTCATCATCGTGATTCCGCCGCCCGCGGTGCCCGGCATCGGCACCGGCGGCGGCTTTACCATGCGGATCCAGGACCGTCAGGGCCGGGGGCCGCAGATGCTGGCGGCCGCAACCGATGAACTGGTCAACGCCGCGCGCAAGGAACCGCAGCTCACCTCGATCTTCTCGCCGTTCTCCGCCAACACGCCGCAGGTCTTCGTCGACATCGACCGCGTCAAGGCGCAGAAGCTCGGCGTGCCCATCGCCGCGATCAACGATACGATCCAGACCTATTTCGGCTCCACCTACGTCAACGACTTCAACCTGTTCGGCCGCACCTACCACGTCACCGCGCAGGCGGACCTGCCTTACCGCAAGGAATCCGGCGATTTGACGCGGCTGCGCACCCGCAATGCCAATGGCGACATGGTGATGCTCGGCAGCGTGGTCGATTTCCGCGACATCTCCGGCCCCGACCGCGTGGCGCGCTACAATCTCTATGCTGCAGCCGAGCTGCAGGGCGAGCCGATGCCGGGCGTAAGCTCGACCACTGCGCTCAACATCATGAAGCAGCTCGCCGACGACACGCTGCCCAGCGGCTTCACCTTCGAATGGACCGATCTTGCCTACCAGCAGGTCACCGGCGGCAATGCCGGCCTATACGTGTTTCCGATCTGCGTGCTGTTCGTCTATCTCGTCCTTGCCGCGCAATATGGCAGCTGGAGTCTTCCGTTCGCGGTCATCCTGATCGTACCGATGTGCCTGCTCGCTGCCACCATCGGCGTGCGCATCATGGGGCAGGACGTCAATATCCTGACGCAGATCGGCTTCGTGGTGCTGGTGGGGCTTGCGGCCAAGAACGCGATCCTGATCGTCGAGTTCGCCCGCGATATCGAACTCGAAGGCAAGGAACGGCTGGAGGCGGTGATCGAGGCCTGCCGCCTGCGTCTGCGGCCGATCCTGATGACGTCGTTCGCCTTCATTCTCGGCGTGCTGCCGCTGGTCATCTCCTCCGGCTCCGGATCGGAAATGCGCCAGGCGGTCGGCGTCGCCGTGTTCTTCGGCATGCTCGGCGTCACCCTGTTCGGCCTCGTCTTCACGCCGATCTTCTATGTCGTGGTGCGCAACCTCGCCGACCGTGGCAAGCGGGAGAAACCTGCCGCCGCCGCATAGTTCGCGTCTGCCGCAAGTCGGGTTCCGCCGCGCTTCCCATACTTTTGGCCTATTGGAAATAGGTGGGCAGTCGCGGGGTTATTCAATATCGTGCGCGCCATCTGCGCATTTTCCTGCACAAGAACGTCTAGGGGTTAGAGAATGAAGTCGGGAATATTGTCGGCCGCGTCGGTTGCATGCGGCTTGCTCATGGCCGCGCCGGTCTCCGCACAGGGCGTCAAGATCGGCATCCTCAACGACCAGTCCGGCGTCTATGCCGACTATGGCGGCAAGTATTCGCTGGAAGCTGCCCACATGGCGGTCGAGGATTTCGGCGGCAGCGTGCTCGGCCAGAAGATCGAGATCGTGACCGCCGACCATCAGAACAAGCCGGATCTCGCCAGCGCCATTGCACGGCGCTGGTACGACACCGAAGGCGTCGACATGATCACGGAGCTGACGACGTCGTCCGTCGCGCTCGCCGTGCAGGAGCTGTCGAAGGAAAAGAAGAAGATCGATATCGTGGTGGGCGCTGCGACATCGCGCATCACGGGCGATGCCTGCACGCCCTACGGCTTCCATTGGGCTTACGACACCCGCGCGCTCGCGGTCGGCACCGGCGGTGCGCTGGTGAAGGCCGGCGGCGACACCTGGTTCTTCCTCACTGCGGACTACGCTTTCGGTTATGCGCTGGAAAAGGACACCAGCGAAATCGTCAACGCCAATGGCGGCAAGGTCGTGGGCTCGGTTCGCGTCCCCCTCAACTCCTCGGACTTCTCTTCCTTCCTGCTGCAGGCGCAGAGCTCGAAGGCGAAGGTCATCGGGCTTGCCAATGCCGGTCTCGACACAACCAATTCGATCAAGCAAGCCGCTGAATTCGGGATCGTCAGGGGTGGCCAGAAGCTCGCCGGCCTCCTGATGACGATCTCGGAAGTGAACGGCCTCGGGCTTGAAGCCGCCCAGGGCCTCGTCCTTACCGAGGCGTTCTACTGGGATCGTGACGACGCCTCGCGCGCCTTCTCCGAGCGCTTCTTCAAGCGCACCAACCGCATGCCCAGCATGATCCACGCCGGCACCTATTCATCGGTACTGAGCTATCTGAAAGCGGTGAAGGCGGCGGGCACCAAGGACAGCGATGCCGTCGCCAGGAAGCTGAAGGAGCTGCCGGTCGACGACGCCTTTGCCAAGGGCAAGGTGACGGAGAACGGGCGCTTCGTTCACGACCTCTATCTGTTCGAGGTCAAGAAGCCGTCGGAGATGAAGAAGCCGTGGGACTACTACAAGCAGCTCGCGGTGGTGCCCGGCGACAAGGCGTTCTTCACGCCGAAGGAGAGCGGCTGCCCGCTGACGAAGTAAGCAACTGTCGTCCCGGCGACCCGTCTTCGCCAAGGCTTCGCCGGGGCGGAGGTGTTAGGGGCGCCGAAGCTTTAGCGAAGGCGGCAGGCCGGGGCCCATAACCACAGGCGGCTGTTGGGCAACAACGGCCGCCTTTTCGTTTTCCAGTCTCACTGCTGCCACGGCGTATGGGTCCCTGCTTCCGCAGGGACGACAGCTTCTGCTGCGGCTTACACCTTCGCCGTCTGCCGCTGCTTGGCCGTCTCGAACGCCGCCAGCCGCTCGGCGAATTTTCCCTGCGGCGGGCCGCTGCGCGCCACGATGACGGGCGGTGGCAGCGTCTCGAAGAAATGGCAGGCGACGCGGTGGCCGCTCGCAGCTTCGCGCAGCACCGGCTCCTCCTGCGAGCAGCGCGCCTGCGCATGCGGGCAGCGGGTGTGGAAGCGGCAGCCGGTCGGCGGATTGAAGGGATTGGGCACGTCGCCCTGCAGCATCACCCGCTTGGTGCGCAGGTTCGGATCGGTCTTCGGGATCGCCGCCATCAGCGCCTGCGTATAGGGATGCAGCGGTTTGGCGTAGATCGTCTTCTTGTCCGCCATCTCGACCAGCTTGCCGAGATACATCACGGCGACGCGGTCGCTGATGTGTTTCACGACGGCAAGATCATGGGCGATGAACAGATAGGACAGCCCGAAACGCTGCTGCAAATTCTGCAGAAGATTGACGATCTGCGCCTGGATCGAGACATCCAGCGCCGACACCGGCTCGTCGCAAATGATCAAATCGGGGTTGGTAGCGAGCGCACGGGCAACGCCGATGCGCTGGCGCTGGCCACCGGAAAACTGGTGCGGATAGCGCGCGGCATGCTCCGGCTGCAGGCCGACGACATCGAGCAATTCCCGCACCCGTGCGCCGCGTGACGCTTCATCACCGATCTCGTGGACGTTCAGCGGCTCGCGGAGAATATCGCCGACCGTCATGCGCGGATTGAGCGACGCATAGGGGTCCTGGAAGATGATCTGCAGATGCCGCCGCATCCGCCGCATCGCATCCTTGTCGAGGGTGGCTATCTCCTCGCCCTTGAAACGGATCGAACCTGCGGTCGGATTCATCAGCCGCAGCACCAGCCGGCCCGTCGTCGACTTGCCGCAGCCGGATTCGCCGACCAGCGCCAGCGTCTCGCCGCGCGCGATCTTGAAGGAGACATCCTCCACCGCGCGCACCATGCCGATCAGCTTCCGCCGCAGCACGCCGCGCGCCACCGGAAAGTGTTTAACGAGGCCGTCGACCTCGAGGATCGGCGTAACGCTCATGCGGCCATCTCCACCGGGGCTTTCCAGCACGCTACCCGATGGGTGGGCGTGATGTCGCGCAGCGGCGGCGGCGCCTCGCGGCAGCGCGCATCGGCAAACGGGCAGCGCGGCGCGAAGCGGCAGCCCTTCGGCTGCTTGTTGGCGCCGGGCACCGTGCCCTCGATGGTGGCGAGCCGCTCGCGCTCGACGTCGAGCCGCGGGATCGAGCCGAGCAGCCCGTCGTGTAGGGATGCTGCGGATCGACGAACAGGTCGCCGACCTCGGCACTTTCGACGATCTGCCCGGCATACATCACCAGCACCGTGTCGGCCATTTCCGCGATCACGCCGAGATCATGCGTGATGATCAGGATCGCCATGCCGAGCCGCTGCTGCAAGTCGCTGAGCAGATCGAGGATCTGTGCCTGGATGGTAACGTCGAGCGCGGTGGTCGGCTCGTCCGCGATCAGCAGCGCCGGCTCGCAGGACAGCGCCATCGCGATCATCACGCGCTGGCGCATGCCGCCGGACATGTTGTGCGGATAGTCGTCGATGCGCCTGCTGGGGGAGGGGATCTTCACCAGCTCCAGCATCTCGATGGCGCGCGCCTTGGCCGCGCGCGGGGTCATATCACTGTGAGCGATGATGGCTTCGACGATCTGCTGGCCCACGGTGTGCACCGGGTTCAGCGAGGTCATCGGCTCCTGGAAGATCATCGACATCTTGCCGCCGC
>JAKFVP010000334.1 GCA_021732175.1 Bradyrhizobium sp. | reverse complement strand
ATCTTGCCGATGGCGTCCGAAATCTGGGTGCGGCCATGGCCGGCATTGGTGCACCACATGCCGGCGGCGCCGTCGATCAGCTTGCGGCCATCGACGGTGATGTAGTGCATGTCCTTGGCGCCGGCGAGCAGCCGCGGCGCCTTCTTGAAGGCGCGGTTCGCGGTGAACGGCATCCAGTGCGCGGCGAGGTCGTTGGGAACGACGGCGGATTTCGTGGGGCTCTTGTCCAGCATGGGAGGCCTCTTTTGCGTGTTGCTTGCGTGTTGCGGTGCGACGCTTGAGGAGAGGCTATCAGCTTCGCGGCAAGGGGGAAATGCGCGAGGCCGTGATATTTCCGCGCAACGGGTTTGCTCAGAGATCGGACGCGGCGATCCAGAACACCTCGCCTTCGGAATCCTCGGTATCGAGCCAGAGCAGCGGCAATTGCGGGAAGGCGGCTTCGAGATTGTCCCGGCCGCGGCCGATCTCACAGAGCAGGCCGCCCTGCGGTGCCAGATGCGCCTTTGCCTGCGCCAGGATACGCCTGACGATGTCGAGCCCGTCGGCGCCGCCGTCGAAGGCGATTTTCGGCTCGGCGCGGCATTCCGCCGGCAGGCCCGCCATGCCTTCGGCATCGACATAGGGCGGGTTGGAGATGATCAGGTCATAGCGCCGGTCGCCAAGCGGCGCGAACAGGTCGCCACGATGCAGGGTGATGCGCTCTTCGAGGCCATAATCGGCGACGTTGCGCGCGGCGACGGCCAGCGCGTCCTTGGAGATATCGACCGCGTCGATATCAGCATGGGGGAAATGCCGGGCGGCGAGGATCGGAAGACAGCCATTGCCGGTGCAGAGGTCGAGCACGCTCTCCACGGCAGCGGGATCGCCGATCAGCGAGGTCGCTTCCTCGCCGTCGCTGAAATGCGAATCCAGGAGTTCGCCGATGAATGAGCGCGGCACGATGGTGCGCTCGTCGACATAGAACGGCAGTCCTCTCATGTAGATCTTGTTGACGAGATAGGCCGTGGGCTTCCGCGTCGCGATGCGCCGCTCGATCAGGCCGAGGATTTTCTGCCCTTCCGCCTTGGTGACGCGCGCATGAGCGAATTGTTCGAACTGGTCGGGATGCAGGTGCAGCGTCTCGGTCACGAGGAAGGCGGCTTCTGCGACGGGATCGGTGGTGCCGTGCGCGAAGACGAGTTTTGCCTCGGTGAAGCGGCTCACGGCATAGCGGACGAAGTCGAGCAGGGTCTGCAATTCGCCGGCGCCAACCTTCGGCGCCTTCACGGTGGATCGGCCTCGCCTGGCCGCTTGCTTGACGCGTTTGGCCATCATGATTTGGTCCAGCGCGCGGCGGCCGCGTCGTCATGATCGCGCGCCTCGATCCAGCTCGTACCGCGCGCACTCTCTTCCTGCTTCCAGAACGGCGCGTTGGTCTTCAGATAATCCATCAGGAATTCGGCGGCCTCGAACGCGGCCTGCCGGTGCGAGGAGGTGGTGACCACAAGCACGATGTTCTCGCCCGGCGCAATGCGGCCGAAGCGGTGGACGATGGTGAGCCCCAGCAGCGGCCAGCGGGCGATGGCCTCGTCGGCATGCCGCTTGATCTCGGCCTCCGCCATGCCGGGATAGTGCTCGAGCGTGAGCGCGGCGATCGGTTCGCTGCCCTCGGTGCCGCGGCAGATGCCGGTGAAGCTGACGACGGCGCCGACGTCGGTGCGGCCTGCGCTCAGGCGGGCGATCTCCTGCGCGACGTCGAAATCGGCCTGTTGAATTCGGATGGTCGCCGCCACGGTCATGGCCAACGCTCAGCCGCCGGTCATCGGTGGAAAGAACGCGATTTCGCGGGCGCCTGCGATCGCAGCTTCCGGTTTGACATGCGCATGGTCGATCGCGGTGCGGATCACCTTCGGCTTCTCGAATGCATAGGCATAGCCGTCGCCGCGGCCGGACAACCAGGCAATCAGTTCATCGACCGTGCGCACATTGGCCGGCGGCTCGATGGTCTCTTCCGCCTTGCCGATCCGTTCGCGCACCCATGCAAAATATTTCACCTTCATCCCTCATCCTCCTTGATCAGATGATGGATGCCGTGCCGGAAATAGTCCCAGCCGGTGTAGATGGTGACGATCGCCGAGATCCAGAGCAGCACGATGCCGATCAGCGTTGTGGCAGGAATGAGCTGCTCGCCGGCTTCGCCCGCAATCAGGAATCCGATGGCGACGAGCTGCACCGTGGTCTTCCATTTCGCGAGCTTGGTAACGGGCACGCTGACGCGCAGCGCCGCGAGATATTCGCGCAGGCCCGAGACCAGGATCTCGCGGCAGAGGATCACGACCGCTGCCCACAGCGTCCAGCCGTGGATCGAGTTGTCGGCGGCGAGCATCAGCAGGCACGAGGCGACCAGCAGCTTGTCGGCGATCGGGTCGAGCATGCGGCCGAAGGCGGATTGCTGATCCCAGATCCGCGCATAGTAGCCGTCGAGCCAGTCGGTGATGGCGGCGCCAATGAACACGGCCAGCGCCAGCCAGCGCAACCACAGCGGACCGTCCAGGATCGACTGGAAATAGACGCAGCCAACCACCACCGGGATGGCGGCAATCCGCCCCATGGTCAGCAGATTCGGGATCGACCAGCTCTTCGACGGGCTTTTGGTGGTCGCGATGTTCATTCGTCCTACCAATACCGGGGAAGCAGCAAGGTCAACACCTTGGCGCGCATGAGCCGTGGGAGATGTTGTATTTCTGGTATCCGACACGTATTTAACCGGGCTGGGCGTGGAAGAATTCGAAGATCCGCCGGGCGCTTTCGGCGCTGACCCCCGGAACCTTGCCGAGATCGGCGATCGAGGCCCGCTCGATCTCTTTCAGCGTTCCGAAATGCAGCAGCAAGGCACGTTTGCGTGACGGGCCGATGCCGGGGATTTCCTGCAGGCCGGCCTCGCGGATGTCCTTCTTGCGCAGCTTGCGGTGCGAGCCGATCACAAAGCGATGCGCCTCGTCGCGCAGCCGCTGGATGAAATAGAGCACGGGATCGCGCGGCTCGAGCTTGATCGCCTCGCGGTCGGGCATGAACAGGGTTTCGCGGCCGGCATCGCGGTCCGGGCCCTTGGCGACGCCGAGCAGCGTGACCTTGTCGACGCCGAGCTCGTCAAGGATCTCGCGGGCGGCATTGAGCTGGCCGCGGCCGCCGTCGATGATGACGAGGTCGGGCCATTGCGGAAACGAATCGTCGTCGCGCGGCTTCTTGTCGCCGTCCTCAGCCGGCTTGAGCAGCCGCTTGAAGCGGCGCTGCAGCACCTCGCGCATCATCGCGTAGTCGTCGCCGGGCGTGAGACCTTCCGACTTGATGTTGAACTTGCGGTACTGGTTCTTCATGAAACCGTCGGGGCCGGCGACGATCATGGCGCCGACCGCGTTGCTGCCCATGATGTGGCTGTTGTCGTAGACCTCGATGCGCTGCGGCGTGCGCGGCAGGCCGAGCGTCGTCACCATGCCTTCCAGCAGGCGGCTTTGCGTGGCGGTGTCGGCGAGCTTGCGGCCGAGCGCCTCGCGCGCATTGGTCAGCGCGTGAAGGATCATCTCCTTCTTCTCGCCGCGCTTGGGCACGGAGACCTCGACCTTGAAGGCGGCCTTGACCGAAAGGGCGTCGGCCAGCAGCGCGGTGTCTTCCACCTCATGCGAGAGCAGGATCAGTTTTGGCGGCGGCTTGTCGTCGTAGAACTGCGTGACGAAGGAGTTCAGCACTTCCTCGGGCGTGAAGGTCTTTTCGGCGCGGGGGAAATAGGCGCGGTTGCCCCAGTTCTGGCCGGTGCGGAAGAAGAACACCTCGACGCAGGAATAGCCGCCTTCCTGATGGATGGCGAACACGTCGGCTTCTTCCACCGTGCGCGGATTGATGCCCTGCTGCGACTGGATCGCCGACAGCGCGGCGAGGCGGTCACGGAACGTTGCCGCGGTCTCGAATTCGAGCTCGGTGGAGGCCTTCTCCATTTCGGCGGCGAGCAGCTGCTTCACCGCATGGCTGCGGCCGGAGAGGAACTCGGTCGCCTCGCGCACCAGTTCCGTATAACCGGGGAAATCGATCTCGCGCGTGCAGGGACCGGCGCAGCGGCGGATCTGGTAGAGCAGGCAGGGGCGGGTGCGGCTCTCGAAGAAGGAGTCGGTGCAGGAGCGGATCAGGAACGCGCGCTGCAGCGCCGTGATGGTGCGGTTGACGGCGCCGGCGGAGGCGAACGGGCCGAAATAGCGGCCGGGCCGCGTCTGCGCGCCACGATGTTTCAGGATCTGCGGCGCCCAGTGGTCGCCCGATATCAGGATATAGGGGAACGACTTGTCGTCGCGAAGCTGCACGTTGAAACGCGGGCGGAGCTGCTTGATGAGGTTCGCTTCCAGCAGCAGCGCTTCGGTCTCGGTGGTGGTCGAGACGATCTCGACATTGGTGGTCGCCGCGATCATGCGCAGGATGCGCGCCGGCTGCGGGGCGTTGACCCGCGCATACGAGGTCAGGCGCTTTTTGACGTTCTTGGCCTTGCCGACATAGAGCACGTCGTTGGCGGCATTGAGCATCCGGTAGACGCCGGGCGAGGTGGGGGCGAGCCGCACCGCAGCCTCGATCGCCGCATGGCCCGTCGTCAGTCCGCCTTCGGCGATGGCCTCCGCCGGTTCTTCGGCAAGATCGGGCAGCCGCGCCTCGTCGTCGTCCTCGGCCGGCGCGGTCGCCGGGTCGATGTCGCCGGTCACGGCGGCGTCCTGCGGCGGCAGGTCGCCGGCGGAACCCGCCTTGCCCTTGTGCGGGCGCGGTGCCGGTTGATCGCGGGAATCGTCGTTCATGGGCCGAATTTATGCATTGCACTGCCGCATCGCCAGCCACGCGAGGCGCGGGTGCGCGCGCCCGCCAGTAACACATTTTTAAGAATGATGAGCGACCGGTAACTCCGCTTAACAAGCCTTTAACTTAAAACTCTCGATAACTCTTACCGGAAAACACAGGAATTCCGTAACCGTGGCGGGCTTTTCGCGAGCCCCGCGGTCACGGCGCGTCAGTGGCGTGGTGGAGAGTACCGATGAGCAGGCTTGTTGGGCGTGCGCTCGCGGCGGCGATGGCGGCAGGAGTCAGCGTTCCGGCCAAGGCTGCCGACTTCAACTACAATTCGCGCCCGCCCTACACGGTCAACCAGCCGCTCAACGCCTATAGCTGGGCCGGTCCCTATCTCGGCGGCAATTTCGGCTACGCCTGGGGCAGCGTCGACAACGCCTGGGCCAAGCCGAGCGGTTTCGTCGGCGGCCTGCAGGCCGGCTACAATTTCCAGCGCGGCCCGTGGG
>JAKFVP010000155.1 GCA_021732175.1 Bradyrhizobium sp. | reverse complement strand
GGCAAGGCGAGTTTCGCGAGGCTGTGGAGCGGCGCCACCGGGCACGTCACCGACGAGGCGCATGTGCGCGCCAGCCTCGGTGCGGCGCGCGAGCGCGCCTTTGCCCGCCTGCCTGACCTGCTGCCGGCGACGCGCGGCATGTCCGTGGTCGACGGCTTTCGTGCCGCGATTGCGGGGCTGCGCGCCGAGAGCGGGCTCGATCACGAGGCAACCATTGTCGGCGCATTTCCCGTGATTGCCGGCGCACTGGTGCAGCGCGCGAAAGGCGCCGATCCCGTCGCGCCAGATCCGAACATCAGCCACGCCGCCGATACACTCAGGATGCTGCACAACAAGCGGCCCGAGCCGCGCGAGGTCGCGGCGCTCGACGCCTATCTCGTCACCGCCAGCGATCACGGCATGAACGCCTCGACCTTCACGGCGCGCGTGGTGGCGTCGACCCAGGCCGACCTGTTCGCGGCGGTCACCGCCGGCTACTGTGCATTGACCGGCCCGCTGCATGGCGGCGCGCCGGAGCCGGTGCTGGAGATGCTCGATGCGATCGGCACGCGCGAGCGGATCAAGCCGTGGGTCGACGACGCGCTGGCGCGCGGCGAACGGCTGATGGGATTCGGCCACCGCGTCTATCGCGTGCGCGATCCTCGCGCCGATGTGCTGAAGGCCGCGATCGAGCGGCTGGCGGGCGAAGGCGCCGACCTGCCCTTTGCCGGCGAGGTCGAATCCTACATCCGCGCCGCGCTGCGCAAGAAGAACCCGGATCGTCCGCTGGAAACGAATGTCGAGTTCTTCACCGCGATCCTGCTCGATGCGCTGAAGATCCCGCGCCAGGCGTTCACGCCTATCTTTGCAGTTTCCCGCGCCGCCGGCTGGACCGCGCACGCGCTGGAGCAGCGGCGCACGGGACGGCTGATCCGGCCGAGTTCGTCGTATGTGGGAGCAAAGCCTGCGGCGTAGCCGGGATCGCGCAACACAAATGGTGTCGTCTCGGAGCAGACCTGGCCTGCGCCGGGACGACAGCGGAGCGTGGAGCGAGGCTTACGCCTCCTTCACCACCGTCTTCAGATAATTATACGCCTTGATGATCTCGATCAGGCGGTCCTCGGTCGAGCGGTCGCCGCCATTGGCGTCGGGGTGATGCTGCTTCACCAGCGCCTTGTACTTGGCCTTGACCTCTACGATCGTCGCGCCGGCGGCGAGGCCCATCACCTGCAGCGCCTTGCGCTCGGCGTTCATCACCTTGCGCGTCTCGGCCTTGGCCTGCTGCGCGCCGGGGCGCCAGCGGGTGCGGCCGTTCAGCTCGGCAAACATCTGAAGGGGATCGGCCGCCGTGTCGAAAGCGCTTTCGCCCTTGGCGCCGGAATTGGCGCCCATCTTCCAGGTCGGACGGTGACCCGTCAGCGCATCCTTCTGGTACTTCGCGACGTCCTCCGGATTCATGCCCTGGAAGAAATTGTAGGAATGGTTGTACTCGCGCACATGGTCGAGACAGAAATGGAAATACTCGCGCGAGTTCTCGCGGCCCTTCGGCGCACGATGCGGGCCCTTGTTCTGGCAGCCCGCCCACTCGCACATGATCGCTTCTTCCCTGGCGCGCGCCTGCGCCTTCGCACTCAGCTTGTTAGGCTTGATGCGAATGGAGTCGAAGAATTTGGATGAATCGATCGCCATGGACTAACTTACACTACGCAATGCGAAAGGCTTCAAGTCTTGACATTGCGATTCCTTCGTATCCCGCCATTGACGAAATACGGGTTAAGGACGTAATGCCGCATTCATGAGCACCAAAGAGGCTATCATAAACAAGTTGCGTGAAGCTTTCTTGCCCGAAAGCCTCGACGTCGCGGACGAATCACATTTGCATGAGGGCCACGCTGGCCGCAGGCCGGGCGGCGAGACGCATTTCAGGGTCTATATTGTGTCTCCCTCCTTCGAAGGGAAGAGCCGGGTCGAGCGCCACCGTATGATTAACGCGACGCTCGCGGCGGAACTGGCCGGTTCGGTGCACGCGCTCGCCATTCACGCGCAAGCTCCGGGGGAAAAACGCCCCTAGCGGGACAAGATGGACGGAGACGGTTTGCCCGTTTTCATCTATGTAGGGCCAAGGCGACCGAGGGTTCCCGGAATTTTGCGGGCAAAGGCCTGACAGCCCTGACATCGGCGCCGATTGACAGGGGCGTACCCGATGCGAGCCTTTCTGGTCCAAGCCTTCAGAGTTCAAGCCTTTCCAATTCAAAACCTGGCGCCGTTTCGCCTGATCGCAGCCCTGCTCCTTATGACGGCACTCGCCGCCGCGCCACGCTTGGCCGCCGCGCAAGGCATGCCGAGCCCCTTCGTGCAGGAAGTGCTGGTCAAGAGCATCCTGGTGACGCTGTCGGATGCGGTGGCCTATGACAATTTCACCGTCCTGAACGCTAAGATCTCAAAGCCGTTCCGTGAGCAGTTTCCGCCGGACAAGCTTCGCACCGTATTCAAGGACCTGATCGACAAGCGCGCGGTGTTCGACGCCATCGTGGCCAAGCCGATGGTGCCGGACGGCGAGCCGAAGATCGACGAGAACGGCGTACTGCGGCTGAAGGGCCGCTTCGAGACCACGCCGAAGCAGGTGAAATACCAGCTCGGCTTCATCCCGTCGGACGGCCTGTGGAAGCTGTCCGCCGTTACTATTGATATCGAATGACCTGCACTCACCGAGGAATGACCCATGCGTAACCTGCTTATCGCCCTCTCCCTCGTTGCTTCCTGCGCGGCCGCGCAGGCGACACCGCTGTCGCCGGCCGACAAGGCGGCGCTGCTCAAGGGCACCAACGATTCCTGTCTCGAGAACCAGGTCAAGGACGCCACCAACAAGGCAATGACGGTCGGGCAACTGCAGACCTATTGCGACTGCTACGCGCGCGCCTTCTCCGACTTCATGCAGGTCGAGGACCTCGACAAAAACAAGGACACGCTGACTCCGGAGACCACGAAGAAGGCCGGCGAGTTCTCGCAAGCGTGTGCGGCGACGACGTTGAGGAAGTAAAGCTGGCACGCTGCCAGCGTCCCCTCGCCCCGCTCTTGCGGGGAGAGGGTTGGGGTGAGGGGCCTCTCTCCACCAGGTGGTGTTAGCCGAAAGACCGGTACCCCCTCACCCGGATCGCAAGAGCGACATAGCCGAAGCTTGCCTTCGGCGTTCTTCAAGACGGCCGCCGAAGGCGGCCTATGCCTCTCCCCGCAAGCGGGGAGAGGTGAAGAACAGACACACAATCTCAAATCAGAACGACGTCCCGGCCCGCTTCGGCCGCGGCTCCGGCAGCTCCGGCTCGCGCGGCACCGGCACGATGCGCAGCGCCGTGATGCGGTTGCGCTCTCTCCGCAGCACGCGGAAGCGGAATCCGTGGAAGGTAAAACTCTGGCCGCGGTCGGGGATCGAGCGCGCTTCGTGGATGACGAGGCCGGCAACCGTGGTCGCTTCATCGTCCGGCAGGTGCCAGCTCATGGCGCGGTTGAGATCGCGGATCGGCACCGAGCCGTCGACAACGACCGAACCGTCAGGCTGCGTCCGCACACCGGCGACGACGATGTCATGCTCGTCGGAAATATCGCCGACGATCTCTTCCAGTATGTCTTCCAGCGTCACCATGCCCTCGACCTCGCCATACTCGTCGACGACGAGGGCGAAGTGGGTCTTGCGGCGGCGGAACGCCTTGAGCTGATCGGAGATCGGCCGCATCTCCGGCACGAACCAGGGCGGCAGCGCGATGCTTTCGACATCGAGCTGGGAAGCATCGCCGTCATTGGCGCGCAGCGCGCGAAGTAAGTCCTTGGCGTGCAGCACGCCGACGATGTTCTCCGGCTTGTCGCGCCACAGCGGGATGCGGGTGTATTCGGTGGCGAGCATGTCGCGCACCAGCTCCTCCGGCGGCATGTCGGCATTGATCGTCACCATGGCGGTGCGATGGACCATGACGTCGGATACCGCGAGGTCACCGAAGCGGAAGACGTTGTGGATGTATTCAGCCTCGCCGCTTTCGATGATGCCGTGCTCGGCGGATTCCTCCACCAGCCCCTCGATCTCCGAATCGGTCAGGATCTCGTGCTGGGAGGATTCCTTGACGCCGAACAGGCGCAGGATGCCGCGCGAGGCGGTATTGAGCAGCCAGTTCAGCGGGTAGAACACGAGGTACGACGCATAGAGCGGGTAGGCGATCCACTGTGATACCGGCACCGGCTGGCGGATCGCAAAGGTCTTCGGCACCTGTTCGCCGATCACAATGTGCAGCGACGAGAAGACCAGAAAGCCGGTCAGGAACGAGGTGAAGTGCAGCGCATTTTCCGTCATGCCGAGCGGCAGCAGGAGCGGCCGCAGCAACGCCGACACCGTCGGCTCGCCGACCCAACCGAGGCCGAGCGAAGCCATGGTGATGCCGAGCTGGCAGCAGGCCAGATACGCCTCGATGTCATCCATCATGCTTTGCAGGAGGCGCGCGCCAAAACGGTTCTGCTCGACCATCGCCTTGACGCGGAAGCCGCGGCTCTTCACCAGGGCGAACTCGGCCGCGACATAGAAGGCGTTGGCCGCGAGCAGCAGGACGGCAAGCGTCAGGTTGATCGCGACCGAGCTCATCCCGCCAGTTTCTTCTGCAGGAAATCACGCACCGGCGCAGGTTCAACGTTCGGCGCAATCACGGCGCGGCCGATCGCCTCCATCAGGATGAAGGTGAGCTTGCCGCGCTTGACCTTCTTGTCCTGCGCCATCAGCGCCATCAGCGTGTCGGCGTCCGCGAGGCCCTCCTGTGCGAAGCCGGCGATATCCTGTAGCTTGGTCGGGAGACCAACCGCAGCAAGATGGCGCCTGATCCGCGCAGCGTCGCTTTCGGAGATCTTGCCGAGCTGGGCGGAAAACTCCGCAGCCAGCACCATGCCGACGGCAACGCCCTCGCCGTGGAACAGCCGGTCCGAAAAACCGGTCGCGGCCTCCAGCGCATGGCCGAAGGTGTGGCCGAGATTGAGCAACGCCCGCTCGCCGGTTTCGCGCTCGTCGCGCGCCACGATCGCCGCCTTGGCGCGGCATGAGGTCGCAATCGCATGCTCACGCGCCGCGCCGCCGGAGAAGACGTCGCCGTGGTTCTTCTCCAGCCAGGTGAAGAAGGCTTCATCGCCGAGCAGGCCGTACTTTGCGACCTCCGCATAGCCGGCGCGGAACTGGCGCGGCGACAGCGTGTCGAGCACCGCAGTATCGGCGATGACGAGGACCGGCTGGTGGAACGAGCCGATCAGATTCTTGCCCTGCGGCGAATTGATCCCGGTCTTGCCGCCGACGGAGGAAT
>JAKFVP010000157.1 GCA_021732175.1 Bradyrhizobium sp. | reverse complement strand
AGGCCGCGCAGCGTTTTGCCGAGGCCGGCGTCATCGTCGAGGAAGCGCACCCGGACCTCAGCGAAGCCCATGAATGTTTCCACGTGCTGCGTGCGTTCGACTTTGCGCTGAGCAAGGCGGCGCTGCTGCGCAGCAAGCGCGACCTGCTCAAGCCCGAGGTGATCTGGAACATCGAGGAAGGGCTGAAGCTCACGGTCGAGAAGCTGGAGCGCGCCGAGGCGCAGCGCGTGGCGATGACGGCGCGGACGCTGGAGTTCTTCGAAAAGTACGACCTGCTGCTGGCGCCCGCGACCATCGTCGCGCCGTTCCCGGTCGAGAACCGCTATGTCGCCGAATGCGACGGCAAGAAGTTCGACAATTATGTCGAATGGCTCGGCATCGTCTATGCGATCACGCTGGTGTGCTGCCCCGCGCTGTCGCTGCCCTGCGGTTTCACCGCCTCGGGACTGCCGGTCGGCCTGCAGATGGTCGCAGCTCCCCGCGGCGAAGCGTCGCTGCTGGCGGGTGCAAAAGTGCTGGAGGATATTCTGGGTATGCGCAGCTCGACGCCGATCGATCCGCGACCGCCCAAGTAAATCAGCGCGCCTCGCGCTCGGCCGCTGCTTTCATTGCGACCGACAGTGCAAGCTTGGCTTCCTGCACCATGTCTTCGACCAGCTCTTCGCGGCTGACGCCGCCGGCGGCCTGGCCGGTGAGCAACCCTTGCTCCGCCAGCATGACAACGCCATGCAGCGAGGCCCACATCTTCATGGCCTGCCGCTCGCGCAGCAGGCCGACAGCCGGGGCTTCCAGCGACTCGATCAGCAGCGCCAGCGTCTCCATCGCGGCCTTGTGCAGTTCGCCGCCCTTCGCCGCCGACGCCATGGTGCGCGAGGCGAACATCAGGCGGTAGATGCCGTTGCGCTGCAGTCCGAAGGCAAGCGTTGCCTGCGCAAAGCGCGACAGCTTCGATTGCTTCGACGGCTTGTCGACGAGATCGCGCAGAATGACGTTGAATTGACGGAATGCCTCGGCCGTTACCGCTTCCAGCAGCGCCTCGCGATCTGCAAAGTGCCGGTACGGCGCCGGTTGCGACACGCCGAGCTTCTTCGCGAGCGCGCTGATGTTGACGGCCTCGGGCCCGCCCCGCTCCGCTTCCTGGAACGCGGCCTGCACCAGGGCATCGCGGAGATCCCCGTGGTGGTAGGCATTTACGGCTTTTCGGACCAATCGCGGCGGCATTGATGTTATGGTCTATGACTTTTTACTTGACAGCACAACGGCGCTGCGAATGTAATATGCTATAATTTCAAGGCACGGCCAAGAGCCGCACGCCATAACAAAAACAAGAGACGCTCTAGAGTGAGCTCAGATGCGCAGGACAATGCCTGCGCCGGTTCGAGGGGAAGCGCTTGCGATGTCGGGAAAGCTGAAGATTCACGTCGACCAGGACAAGTGTCAGGGCCATGCGCGATGCAAGGCGCTGGCGCCCGAACTGTTCGAGCTCGACGAATTCGGCAACGCGCATGAGATCGGCGACGGCACGGTGCCCGCTGGCCTCGAGGACAAGGCGTATCTCGCCAAATCGAACTGTCCGGAAATCGCGATCGAAGTGACCGAGGAATAGGTTTCCTCCGCTCCCAAGCTCAAGCCGTATCAACACAATTAGGTAGAGGGTCGCCTGATGTCCGATTCACCTCCCAGCTATCTGCCCGAACATCCGCCGGTCAACGACTGGATCAACGATTTCGACCACACCGATCCGCGCTGGACGGAAAACCCGTATCCCATCTGGGAAGAGATGCGCGCGGCAAGCCCTGTGGTGCACACCGACCGCTTCCTCGGCTGCTACATGCCGACCACCTATGAGGCGGTGAAGGAAATCTCCTACGACACCACGCATTTTTCCTCGCGCCGCGTCATCGTGCGCGACGTCCGGCCGGAGATCACCGCCAAGGCGCCGCCGATCACGTCGGATCCGCCGGAGCACAAGCCCGCCAAGCAGCTGCTGCTGCCGCCGTTCACGCCGGACGCGATGAAGAAGCTGGAGCCGCGCGTCCGCGCCATCTGCAACGAGCTGATCGACGAGTTCATCGCCGACGGCAAGTGCGATGCGGCCGCGAGCTACACCAAGCACATCCCGGTCCGCGCCATCGCGCACATGCTGGGGATCGACGAAAAGGACAGCGATCTCTTCATCAAGTGGATTCACGAGATCCTCGAGGTCGGCATCAAGGACGATGCCACCTTGATGCGCGCGGTGCACGAAATGACCGCCTACTTCGCCGGCCATATCGAAGCGCGCAAGAAGAAGCCGACCGACGATCTCATCACGACGCTGATGAACGCCAAGGGTCCGGACGGAAAGCCGCTCGACGACGGACACGTGCTGGGCTCGCTGCGCCTGCTGTTGATCGCGGGGATCGACACCACCTGGAGCGCGATCGGCGCCTCGCTGTGGCATCTCGCCAAAACGCCATCGGACCGGGAGCGGCTGCTCCGCGAGCCGGAACTGATGCCGATCGCCATCGAAGAATTCTTGCGCGCCTATTCGCCGGTCACCATGGCCCGCGAAGTGATGCAGGACACCACCATCAGCGGCTGCCCGGTCAAGAAGAACAACATGGTGCTGCTCTCCTTCCCGGCCGCCAACCGCGACCCCGCCATGTTCCCCGACGCCGACAAGGTCGTGATCGATCGCAAGGAAAACCGCCATGCCGCCTTCGGCCTCGGCATCCACCGCTGCGTCGGTTCCAACCTCGCCCGCATGGAGATGATCGTTGCGATCGAGGAATGGCTGAAACGCATTCCGGAGTTCCGTCTCGATCCCGCCGGCAAGACCAGATGGTCGGAGGGCACGGTACGCGGCCCGCGTCAGCTCCCCGTGCTTTTCGGCAAGGCGAACTGAGCGGGTTCGCCTCTCCCCGCTTCTCCTGCTACGATGTGGCGCCGGCAAATGCCGGCGTCATTTTCGTTTGGGATGAGAATGCCTGAAGAGACCGATCCGCCGCCGGACAGCAAGCTGACGAAGACAAAACAGCGCTGGGCGCGCGAGGGCAAATTCCTGACCGGAAAGATCGCCCGCCCCTCGGAGCAGCGCCTGCCGCCGGGCCAGCATCTGACCCGGGATTGGCCGGTGCTCGACCTCGGCCTGTCGCCGGAGATTACCCGCGAGCGCTGGCGGCTCGATGTCTATGGCGCGGTCGACAATCCCGTGTTCTGGACCTTTGCCGAGTTCACTGCGCAGCCGCAGTCAGAGTTCGTCTCCGACATCCACTGCGTCACCACCTGGTCGCGTTACGACAATCAATGGGACGGCCTTTCGACACGCGAGCTGCTGATGGCGTGCCAGCCAAAGGATGACGCCCGTTTCGTCGTGCTGCATTCCTACGACGGCTACACCACCAATCTGGCGCTGGAGGATTTTGCCGCCGAGGATGCCCTGCTCGCGCATCGTTGGTCCGGCAAGCCGCTCGACGTCGAGCATGGCGGCCCGGTGCGTCTTGTCGTGCCGCATCTGTATTTCTGGAAGAGCGCGAAGTGGCTGCAGGCCATCGAATTCCTGACCGAGGACAAGCCCGGCTACTGGGAAGTCCGCGGCTATCACAACCGCGGCGATCCCTGGGCTGAGCAGCGATATTCCGGCGACTGACGAGAACAAGGAGAACAGCCGTGCCGACCGAACGCTTTCAATTCGCGGGCACCGGAGGCCATCAGCTTGCCGCGGCGCTCGACCTGCCTGATGGCGCGATTACGGCCTATGCGCTGTTTGCGCATTGCTTCACCTGCAGCAAGGACGTGCTGGCGGCCAAGCGCATCGCGGCAGCCCTCGCCAGCAGGGGCATTGCCGTGCTGCGCTTCGACTTCACCGGGCTCGGCTCCAGCGAGGGGGACTTTGCCAACTCGACATTCTCATCGAACGTCGCCGACCTCGTGCTGGCCGCCGATCATCTGCGGCAGGCGCGCAAAGCCCCGGCGATCCTGATCGGCCACAGCCTCGGTGGCGCGGCGATCCTCGCTGCCGCCAGCCAAATTCCGGAAGCGAAGGCCGTCGTTACGATCGCGGCCCCCTCCGATCCGGCGCATGTCACGGGTCTGTTCAAAGAACGGATCGAAGACATCCGCAAGCATGGCGAGGTCGAGGTCGCGCTGGCTGGCCGGCCCTTCCGCATCAAGCGCGAATTCGTCGACGATGTGACCGAGCGAAAACTCACAACTGACATCGCGAAGCTGCACAAGGCGCTGCTGGTGATGCATTCGCCGACCGACGACACCGTGGGCATCGACAACGCCACGCATATTTTCGTCGCCGCAAAACATCCGAAGAGTTTCGTGTCGCTGGCGGGCGCCGATCATCTGCTGAGCCAGCGCCGCGATTCCCTCTACGTCGCCGACGTCATCGCTGCCTGGGCGGAACGTTATGTCGAGCCGGCTGCGACGGAGGCTGTCGCCGATCCCGTGGACACGCCGCGGCGCGTCGTCGTGCAGGAAACACGCGCGAGCAAATTTCAGCAGAATGTCACCGTTGCTCCGCACCGCCTGATCGCCGACGAGCCGGTTGCCGCCGGCGGGCAGGACACCGGCCCCGGGCCCTACGATTTCGTCCTGACGGGCCTTGGCGCCTGCACCTCCATGACCATGCGGATGTATGCCGACCGCAAGTCGCTGCCGCTGGAGCGTGTCACGGTGACGCTGAAGCACAGCAAGATCCATGCAAAGGATTGCGCAGAATGCGAAACCCGCGAGGGCATGCTCGACCAGATCGAGCGCGAGATTGCGATCGAGGGCGCGCTCGACGCCGAGCAGCGCAAGAAATTGATGGAGATCGCCGACAAGTGCCCGGTGCACCGCACGCTGCATTCGGAGATACGGATCGTCACCCGGGCGGTGTAACGGCTCAAGCCGCGAGCGGCTGAACTTTCAGCGCGCCGCGCAGACCCGCGGCATTGCCGATCAGGATGCCGGCCACCGCAATGATCGAGGCCAGCGACAGCGTCGACAGGCCCGTCAGTCCTTGACCGACCGAGCAGCCGAACGCCATCACGCCGCCGGCCCCCATCAGCGCCGCGCCGCCGGCCGACCGCAGCATGTGGCGCGGCGACTGGTAGCCCTCGAGATGGAAGCGGCCGGTGAGCAGTGCCGTGACGAGGCTGCCGGCGAACACGGCAAATACGGTGACGATGCCGAAATTCAGCGTCGATCCCGTCGACAGCATCACATATTGCAGCGCATCCGCGATCGGCGCGATGAAGGTGAGCGAGGTCACCGGCACCGGGTTGAAATCATCGGCGCCGAGATAGCCCGTCGCATACCAGCCGCCGGCGACGAGAAGTCCCAT
>JAKFVP010000502.1 GCA_021732175.1 Bradyrhizobium sp. | reverse complement strand
TGGAAGGCGAGCAGGCGCTGCTTGATGATGCGGTAGCCGCCATTGTTGGCGATGACGAAATTGACCGGCAGCTTGTGGTTGGCCGCGGTCCACAGCGACTGGATCGAATACATCGAGGAGCCGTCGCCGGAGAAGCAGACCACCGGCCGGTCCGGATGGGCGAGGCTGACACCGACGGCGGCCGGCAGGCCCCAGCCGATGCCGCCGGAGGCGAGCGCGTGATAGCCGTAGCGGTCGCGGTGCGGGCGAAGTGCTGTGACCATGCGCGACGAGGTGAGGCCTTCGTCGACGAGGATCGCGTTGTCAGGCATGGCTTCGACGAGTTGCAGCGCCAGCCAGTCCGGATCGATCGGCGAGCGGTCCTTCATTTTCATGATCTGCTCGACGGTCGCCTTGCGCTTGGCAGTCCAGTTCTTGCCGGCGAGCGCGGCGACGCCCGCCTTGGCGCGGGATTCCAGCGCGGCACCACCGGCGGATTTCAGCACCGGCAGCAGCGCGCGCAGCGTTTCCTTCACGTCGGCCTTCACGGCGATCTCGGCGCCATAGTTCTTCGCAAGGTCCCAGTCGACGAGGCCGACCTGCACCATGGCAAGGCCGTCCGGCATCGGATCGACTTCGCTGTAGACCGACATGCGCAAGGGATCGGCGCCGAGCACGATCATCAGATCGTACGGCGCCAGCGTCTCGCGTACCTGCTTCTGCAGGCGCGTCAGCGCACCCATGAAGCACGGGTGTTCGGAGAGGAACTGCGCGCCATAGGGCGTCGAGCACTGCCAGGCCGGCGCGCCGAGCGTCTCCGCGAGCATAGCGGCTTCGTTCAGCGCATCGCTCTTGACGACCTCGTCGCCGGTGACGATCACCGGCCGCTCGGCCTTCAGGACGCGCGCGGCGAGCGCCTGCAGCGCTTCGTCCGACGGGCGAACGCGGGTATCGACCCTTGTGGAGCGGCCGAGCTCGATGCCGGCCTCGGCATTGAGGATGTCACCGGGCAGCGAGATGAACACCGGCCCGGTCGGCGGCGTGGTCGCGATCTTGGCCGCGCGGCGCACGATGCGCGGCAGGTCTTCCAGGCGCGTGACCTCGACCGCCCATTTCACCAGCGGCTCGGCCATCTGTACCAGCGGGCCGTACAGCACCGGCTCCATCAGGCCGTGGCCCTGCTCCTGCTGGCCGGCGGTGAGGATCATCGGCGTGCCGGTGAAGGAAGCGTTGAACAGCGAGCCCATCGCGTTGCCAAGGCCCGGCGCGACATGGACGTTGCAGGCCACCAGCCTGCCCGAGGCGCGGCTGTAGCCGTCGGCGATCGCGACGACGAGACTCTCCTGCATCGCCATCACATAGGTCAGATCGGGATGATCCTTCAGCGCATGCATGACCGGCAATTCGGTGGTGCCGGGATTACCGAACAGATGCGTGATGCCCTCGTCCTTCAGAAGCGCGAGAAAGGCCGAGCGCCCCGTGATGCGGTTTTTCATACATTTCCTCCCGCCCGCGGGACCGTTGGCCGGCGGGATTTGCGCATTGTGAACGATCAACGCTCCGCCGCGCAATGGAGCGCGGAGATAGCTGCAATGCGCCCAGTTCTCCCTCTCCCCGCTCTCGCGGGGAGAGGGTTGGGGTGAGGGGCTCGCGCCCCAGTGTTGCTCTATCGATGGACCTGTACCCCCTCACCCGGATCGCATCTAACGATGCGATCCGACCTCTCCCCGCAAGCGGGGCGAGGTGGTCAAACAATGGTCATGGCTGCCCTGCATCCACAAGGCGGTAGCGCTCTTGTGCCGCCTGTCGATTGATTGCTAGTCGTTGCGACGCGGCCGGGCGGCGGCCGCTGGAGCACTTTTTCCGCGATGCAGGAACAAACGAGCCCGGTGACACCGCCGGTGTCCGACGGACTGCCGCCGGAGCGCAGACGCTGGGCAATCCTCGCCATCTTCACCGCGCTTGCGGTGGCCTCGCTCGACACGGCGATTGCCAATATCGCGCTGCCCGCGATTGCCGCCGATCTGCATGTGAGTCCCGCCGATGTCGTCTGGGTCGTCAATGTCTACCAGATCGCGCTGCTGGCGACGGTGTTGCCGCTCGGCGCGCTCGGCGAGATCGTGGGGCATGAGCGCATTTACCTCAGCGGCCTTGCGCTGTTCACGGCGGCTTCGCTCGCCAGCGCCTGCGCCTGGTCGTTCGAAAGCCTGCTGGTGTCGCGCACGCTGCAGGGGCTTGGCGCCAGCGGCATGATGAGCGTCAACGGCGCGCTGGTCGGCTTTGTCTATCCGCGCCGCCTGATGGGCCGCGCCTTCGGCTACAACGCGCTGGTCGTGGCGACCGCAACGACGGCAGGCCCGACGGTCGCCGCCGCCATCCTCGCGCTCGGCCCCTGGCCGTGGCTGTTTGCCATCAACATTCCCATCGGCATCGTGGCCATTGCGATCGGATTGAAGACGCTGCCGCAGACGCCGCGCGCGGCGCACCGCTTCGACTTCATCGGCGCGGTGCTGGCGAGCGGCGCCCTCGGCTTCTTCATCATCGGCATCTCCAGCGCGGCCCATCACGCGCACATCGTCGTGGTCGCGATCCAGCTCGTGGCGGCGATCGTGTTCGGCTGGCTGGCCATGCGGCGGCATGCCGGCCATCCCGCGCCGATGCTGCCGATCGACCTGTTCCGGCGGCCGTTGTTTGCGCTGTCGGTGGCGACCTCGGTCTGCTCGTTCACCGTGCAGGGTCTCGCCTTCGTCTCGCTGCCGTTCTACTTCCAGACCGTGCTGCACCGCTCGCAGGTCGAGACGGGATTGTTCATGACGCCATGGCCGCTGATCGTCGGCCTGATGGCGCCGATCGCCGGACGGCTGTCGGACCGCCATGCGCCCGGACTTCTCGGCGGCATCGGGCTCGTGATCCTCGCCGTCGGCATGGCCCTGCTGGCGACGCTGCCATCGACGCCCGCGACGGCCGATATCGTGTGGCGGATGCTGGTGTGCGGCGCGGGTTTTGGCTTCTTCCAGGCGCCGAATTTGAAAGCGCTGATGTCGAGCGCCCCGCCGGGCCGCAGCGGCAGCGCCAGCAGCATGATCGCGACGGCGCGGCTGACCGGACAGACTTTTGGCGCAGCGCTGACCGCGCTGTGCTTCGGCCTTGCCGGCAGCACCGAGGGCGCGACGGCCGCGCTGGCGCTCGGTGCTGGCATTGCCGGGCTCGGCAGTTTGATGAGCTTTTTGCGGCTGACGGTCGGGCGCAGCTAGAGATCGCCGCGGCCGAGTTCGAAGGGATCGTCAGCGCCGCGCTTCTTTTTCTTGGAGCGCTGCCAGACCCAGCCGGGAAAGCCCTTCAGCGGCACCAGCGGCGCGCCGGTATAGGCCCAGTCCTGAAGGTCCTCGATGGCGTTGTGGTAGAGCGGCTCGCGGCCGGTGCGGCTGGAAAACAGCGCGCGGGGGATGTTGACCATGTGCGGCGAGCGGGCGCGCTCGTACAGAACAGGCGTGCCGCAGGCGGAGCAGAAGCTGCGCGTAGACTTGCTCGCAGCGTCTTCAAAGCGCGTCAGCGCGGCCTTGCCCCTGGTGATGCGAAAGCGCTTGCGCCAGCTGCCGACATAGGTGGCATAGGCCGCGCCATGGGCGCGGCGGCTTGCGGCCGAATGGTCGTGCCAGGCCCAGCGTGCGGGCACGTCGATCTCGAAGGCGACCTTGCCGCACAGACATTTTCCGGCGGCAGGCTTGCCGGCGGAGATGGCCTTCGATTTCTTCTTCGGTGCGTCTTCTTCGTCGAACATGGCGAGACCTCTCTCCGCCGTCATTGCGAGCGACCCGTCCGCCGTAGCTCGGAGAGCGAAGGCGGAAGCGAAGCAATCCAGCTTCCCTTCGCCGAAACAAGAAAGCTGGATTGCTCCCGCCTTCGCTCTCCGAGCTTCGGCGGACTCCTAGCCCGGCGCAGCTTGCGCAGCAAGCGTAGACGGGTCGTCGCTTCGCTCCTCGCAATGACGGTTAGGCGGTGGGTTACGCCTTCGCCATCTCGTCGTGCTCGGGGTAATCCGTGTAGCCCGCCTCCTCGCCGCCGTAGAACGTCTTGCGGTCGTAGGGCGCCAGCGGATAGCCGCGTTGCAGGCGGCGCGGCAGATCGGGATTGGAGATGAAGATGCGGCCGAAGGCGACTGCATCGGCATGGCCTTGCGCGATGGCATCTTCCGCGGTCTGGCCGGTGAAGCCGCCGGCGGCGATCAGTCTGCCTTTCCAGATCGGGCGGAACAGCACCATGGCCGACGGCACGTTCTGCCAGTTGACCTCGGCTCGCCCCGCGCCGGAGGAGCGCGGCTCGATGAAATGAAGATAGGCGAGCCCGAGCGGATTCATGCGCTCGACAACGTGCGTGTAGAGCGGCATCGGCTCCGGTTCGCCGGAATCGTTCGCAATGCCGTAGGGCGACAGGCGAACGCCGACGCGATCAGCGCCCCAGACATCGACGACGGCCTGCGTGACTTCCAGCAGCAGCCGCGCGCGGTTCTCGATTCCGCCGCCATACTGGTCGGTGCGCTGGTTGCTGCGCGACTGCAGGAATTGCTCGAGCAGATAGCCGTTGGCGCCGTGCACCTCGACGCCGTCAAAGCCTGCGGCAAGCGCGTTCTTTGCGGCCTGCCGGAAGGCGTCAATGACGCCTGGTATCTCCGAGGTCTCCAGCGCGCGCGGCGTCTCGTAGGTCGTGACCTTGCCATCGGCGGTCGAGGTCTTCAGCTCCTGCGAAATCGCAATCGCCGAAGGCGCAACCGGCAGCGCGCCGCCGGGCTGGAACGAGGAATGCGAGACGCGGCCGACATGCCAGAGCTGCAGGAAGATGATGCCACCTTTGGCGTGCACGGCATCGACGACCTTGCGCCAGCCGGCGATCTGATCCTGCGTATAGATACCGGGAACGCCGGGACTGCCGAAGGCGGTGGCGGCAACCGGCGAGGCTTCCGCGATCAAGAGGCTGCCGGGCGTGGTGCGCTGCGCGTAATACTCGGCATTGAGCGGTCGCGGCGCCAGCGACGGCTTTGCGGCGCGCATACGGGTGAGCGGCGCGAGCACAAGGCGGTGTTTGAGCTGGTAGGGCCCGATCTGGACCGGGGAGAAAAGATGAGGAAAGTTCATGCCTGCCCTGATTGTTCTTGATTGATGCCGGGCTATCTAGCCGGATCGCGGCGGCCGAGGCAATGCGACGGCGCAGGCGGGCAGAGCAGGTATTCCGTGACGCGGGCTCGTAACTGATTTCGCGAACTGGCGCGGCATCGGGAATCACCTCTCCCTTCGGGAGAGGTCGGCGCGTAGCGCCGGGTGAGGGGTTAAGGTCTATCGAGGGGAGCGGAGCCCCCTCCCCCGGATTGCATCT
>JAKFVP010000292.1 GCA_021732175.1 Bradyrhizobium sp. | reverse complement strand
ACCGCGCCGGTATAAGCGATCACGATGTCGCAGTTCGGCCCGGGCTTGCGCAGCCAGTACGCGCCCTCCGTGATCTCGTGATGCAGCACCGCGTTCATCGGCCGCTGCGGCTGCTCGACGCTGCGCTTCGATAGCCGCAAATAAACCGAACCGCCCTCACCCGCTTCGCGCTGCATGTGCTCAAAGCCCCAGCGCATGATCACGGCGAGTTCATCGACAAAGGCCGGTTCGAACGACGCAAGCCCATCCTGCGCAATGCCGATCAAGGGCGTTGCGATCGACTGGTGTGCGCCGCCTTCCGGCGCGAGCGTGATGCCCGAGGGCGTTGCCGCCACCATGAAGCGCGCATCCTGGTAGCAGGCATAGTTCAGCGCATCGAGGCCGCGCTCGATGAAGGGATCGTAGAGCGTGCCGACCGGTAGCAGCCGCTCGCCATTGATGGAATGCGACAGCCCGAGCGCCGAGAGCATGATGAAGAGATTCATCTCGGCGATGCCGAGCTCCATGTGCTGGCCCTTGGGCGAATATTCCCAGGAGAATGCCGAGGGAATTTTCTCCTGCTTGAACAGGTCGTGGTTCTCGGCTTTCGCAAACAGGCCGCGGCGGTTCACCCAGGCGCCGAGATTGGTCGAGACGGTGACGTCGGGCGATGTCGTGACGATGCGCGAGGCCAGCGCGGTGTCGCCGCGGGCGAGCTCGTTGAGGATCAACCCGAAGCCTTGCTGGGTGGACATCTGCGCTGCGGCCTTGAACGCGAGCTCGCGCGGCACCTCGATCTCCGGCGCGGTGAGCCGGCGGCGGCCCTCGCGGTTGAACGGCGCGGACTTGAGGAAGGCTTCGAGCTTTGCGGGATCCTGCGACAGACCCTCGAATCTGTCCCACTCATGGCCGGGGCGAATGTTCTGGGTGGCGCGCCACTTCTCCATCTGCGCCACCGTCATCAAGCCGGCGTGGTTGTCCTTGTGGCCCTGCATCGGCAGGCCGACGCCCTTGATGGTGTAGGCGATGAAGCAGACCGGGCGGTCGTGATCGATCGATTCGAAGGCCTCGATCATGCTCGCCATGTCGTGGCCGCCGAGATTGGACATCAGCGCGAGCAGTTCGTCGTCGCTGCGGCGGTCGATCAGCGCGGAGACCTCGCCCTGGTCGCCGATGTCGTCCTGCAAGTGTTTGCGGAAGGCGGCGCCGCCCTGGAAGCAGAGCGCGGCGTACATCTGGTTCGGGCAATTGTCGATCCAGCGCCGCAGCGCCTCGCCGCCGGGCTCGGCAAACGCAGCCTGCATCAGCTTGCCATATTTCACGATCACCACGTCCCAGCCGAAATTGCGGAACATGGATTCGAATTTTTCCCAAAGCCCCTCGCGGACGACGGCATCGAGGCTCTGGCGGTTATAGTCGACGACCCACCAGGTGTTGCGCAGGCTCTGCTTCCAGCCTTCCAGCAACGCCTCGAAGATGTTGCCCTCGTCCATCTCGGCATCGCCGACCAGCGCGATCATGCGCCCCTCGGGCCGATCCTTCATCCAGCCATGCGCCTTCACGTAGTCCTGCACCAGCGAGGAGAACAGTGTCTGCGCGACGCCAAGGCCGACCGAGCCGGTGGAGAAATCGACGTCGTCGACATCCTTGGTGCGCGACGGATAGGACTGCGCGCCCTTGTAGCCGCGGAAATTCTCCAGCTTGTCGCGGGTCTGGTGCCCATACAGATACTGGATGGCGTGGAACACCGGGCTCGCATGCGGCTTCACCGCGACGCGGTCCTGCGGGCGCAGCACCGAGAAATAAAGCGCCGACATGATATTGGCGAGCGAGGCGGAGGACGCCTGATGGCCGCCGACCTTCAGCCCGTCGCTGTTGGGCCTGACATGGTTGGCGTGATGGATGGTCCACGACGACAGCCACAGCACCTTGCGGCTCAGGGCGGACAGCATTTCCAGGCGAGCGGGATCGATTCCCATGGCGGCAATTCCTGCGATGGCGAATGCGCAATTCTAATCCCGGCCGATCCGGCAAAAATCTCAAATTTTGGCGACATCACCGGATATATTGGTATAAATTACCAATATCTACTCCAAAGCTACGAGTTCATCCCAATGGCATCGCTCGACGCAATCGACCGCAAGATCCTCAGCCTCCTGCAAACCGACGGCCGCATGACCATGCAGGAGCTGGCCGACAAGGTCGGCCTGTCGGTCTCGCCCTGCCACCGCCGGGTCAAACTATTGGAGGAGCGCGGCGTGATCTCGCGCTATGTCGCGACCGTCGACCAGAAGGCGCTGGGCCTGCATGTCAGCGTGTTCATCTCGATCAAGCTGGCGCGTCAGAAGGAGGAAGACCTCAACCGCTTCGCCCGCGCCATCTCGAAATGGGACGAGGTGCTGGAATGCTATCTGATGACGGGCAACCGCGACTATCTCTTGCGAGTCGTCGCCGCCGACCTTTCGTCCTACGAAGCGTTTTTGAAGAACAAGCTGACGCGGCTCGACGGCATCGCCTCGATCGAGTCGAGTTTTGCGCTGAGCCAGGTGAAGTATTCGATCGCGCTGCCGGTGTGACGCTTTGCGCTCAGCCTTCGCTCGCCTCCGACGCCGCGAATATCCGTTCTGCAGCCGGCGGGCGCGTTCGCGGAACGCACCCTGCAGCGCCGGCAGCGCACCTGAACGGAATCGTCGAACTTGGGCTCCTGCAATTCTGCTTTGGCCGGCGACCCGTGCCGGCTTGCATTATGAGTTGAGCAAAGCAGCACAGGCTGAATCAAAGCCAAACGCGAGGGTCTGGGCGGGCGAACCCGGTTAACACGCCCTTAAGAAGGGCGGCCGACGCTTAAACCATCCTGCGCGGAGGCTTGGGTCCACGGGGTGGTTCAGCTCCCCTCATTTCGCGGACGTCGCCGGGACTCATTTTCAGCTTCGCCATCTCGTCTGGCGTCAGGCGCGTTGTTGCCAGGATCGCGGTCCATCCCTCCGGAACGGCTCCGAGCACCAATCCGACAGCCAACTCACGCCCGATGGCGGCAGCCCAGAGCTGCTTTCTCGCCGCGCCGTTCGAGAAGATATCGGTTGTCACGTTAACCAACTGAATGCTGCCGGCGAGAGATTTTTCCATGTGCCACCATGCGCTTCAATTGGGCGATAAGCCATCCCGGAACGGTTGTTCGAATGAAGCCAAACGCAAAGAGGTTGCAGACAAGTCAGGAAGCCGCGCCTAAATCCGTAACCGCCAACTTCGATATCTGCAGGGGATCGCGGACGCCGGTCTGCCCAATCTCGATGATCTTCCGCGCAACAAGTTCCGTGATCGGGTCGCTGCGGTCGATGAGGCCGAGGGCCCTCAGTGTTGTCTCGTATGCGGCGACGAGCCGGCTGATGTCTTCCGGAGACAGCGGCGAGTTCTGCAGGATTCGATAGATCGCCATCGGACGATGTCCCGACCAGCATCACGAGGGCTTCTGCAGCCCGCTGCTGTTGACCCATTTATCGATGTTCTCGATCACCCTGTCGTAGCTGGGCCGCCGCCTTGGCGAAGCCTTCTGCTTGGGGGATGCGTCCAACTTTGTCTGCGGTTGGGCTGACGTCTTTTCGAGCCGGTCTGTCATTGGCGAGGGTCCCTTCTCGCCCCATTCAGAGAAGGCTAGCGCAAAAGTAAACACATGTAAACTATTGATTTTTCAGGAGTATTTTACTCACTCAGCACAGAAGGCGAAGTTCATGGAACCAACAAAAACTTGGCAAGTTGATTGATGGACGCTGCTTTAGCAAGTTGAGTAATTTACTCAACACGGACTAGCAGGGGCTTCTCATGAACGACACCCGTGACGAGCGGCTGCAAGTGATGCTCTCACCTGAGGAATTGGCCGCAGTTGATGATTTTCGCTTCAAGCACCGCATGCCGACGCGGGCCGCCGCCGTGCGCGAGCTTCTCAAGCTCGGCCTGGCGGCCACCGGCGTGGACGCCGGCAAGGGCGTGAAATCAAGCAATTACGGCGTCTTCAGCCGCGGTGCCGACGGACACAAGGGCGGTAAGGGAGCTCCCGAAGCAGAGTGAGCCGAGGGCTGACTTCAGCAGCCCTTGCAGATGCTCTTGATCTTCTTGTCGATCCTGGGATCCTCCGCGCGGATCTTGGCGTCGCCCGGCGTGTTCGGGCCCTGCGCATTGATGCCACCCGTACGGTTTCCGGCCGAGCCGGTTGTGACTGAGTTACTCCCGCCACCGGCCGACGATCCAGACGACTGCGCCGTGCCGGCGCTGTTGGTGCCGGGCGGATCAGGCAAGGTCGGTTTACCGGCCGCGTTCAGATTGTTGGGACTGGCCTGACTGCCAGGGTTGGGATTGCTCAGCGAGCCATTCAGGGCACCCGGACTCGCCACCTGAGCGAAGGCCTCAAGCGGCAGCAGCAGCAAGCCTGCAAAGATGATCGATCGCGACATGCGCATGTGAAAACTCCCTTTTGGGAGCTAACGCCGGCGCAAATGTCTCGTTCCGGCAGTTCCGCCTTACAGCAATTTCCGCTTCGCAAGGTTTCGCATCAACTCGCCGATCCCATAGGTCCACGGCTCGCACTCGTCGCTGTTGCGCATGCGGTTGACGAGCTTGCCGAGCTGCGGTGCGGCGATGGTGACGATGTCGTCGCGCTTGTGCGTGAATCCCTGCCCGGGCGCGTCGCGGTCCTTGACCGGCGCGAACATCGTTCCCAGGAACAGCGCAAAACCATCGGGGTATTGATGCACGCTGCCGATGGTCTGCGCGACTAGGTCGGTGGGATCGCGGCTGATCTTGCCGATCGAGGAATGGCCGTCGAGCACAAAACCGTCCGCGCCCTTTACGTTGAGGCCGACATCCATCTTCCTGACGTCGTCGAGCGAGAATGTCCTGTCGAACAGGCGCAGCAGCGGACCGATGGCACAGGAGGCGTTGTTGTCCTTGGCCTTAGAGAGCAGCAGCGCGGAGCGGCCCTCGAAGTCGCGCAGATTGACGTCGTTGCCGAGTGCGGCGCCGACGATCCTGCCGCGGCTCGACACGATCATCACGACTTCCGGCTCTGGATTGTTCCAGGTCGATTTCGGATGCAGACCGGCATCCATGCCGGTGCCGACAGAGGAAAGCACCGGCGCCTTGGTGAAGACCTCGGCATCGGGGCCGATGCCGACCTCGAGATACTGGCTCCAGGCGTTCTGATCGATCAGCACCTGCTTCAGTTTCATCGCCTGCGGCGAGCCGGGCTTCAGCTTGGAGAAATCGTCGCCGACGAGCTGGACCACCTCTTTGCGGATCGCTTCGGCCGAGGCCGGATTGCCGCGCGCGCGCTCCTCGATCACGCGCTCCAGCATCGAGATCGCAAAGGTGACGCCTGCGGCCTTCAGCACC
>JAKFVP010000044.1 GCA_021732175.1 Bradyrhizobium sp. | reverse complement strand
AGACAGCCTTTGAGGAGACCACCGGCCGCCGGCCCGGCGTACTCGTGTTCCATGAGGGCCTGGGGCTCGGCGACTTTGCGATGGAGAAGGCGCGCCAACTTGCTTCGCTCGGCTATGTCGCGCTCGCCGCGGACATGTTCGGCGAGCGGCGGCAGGCGCGTAACCTGCAGGAAGTGGCAACTATTGTCGGCGGGCTCCGTGCCGAACCGGAGCGGCTGCGCGCCCGCGGGCTGGCGGCGCTATCGGCACTCGCGGGATTGCCGCAGGTCGATACATCGAGGCTCGCCGCCATCGGCTTCTGCTTCGGCGGCAATGTGGTGCTGGAGCTGGCGCGATCGGGTGCGGACCTGAAAGCGGTCGTCAGTTTTCACGGCGTGCTCGGGACAAAACTGCCGGCGGCGGAAGGACAGGTCAGGGCGAGCGTGCTTGTGCTCACCGGTGCCGAGGATCCCCTGGCGCCGCCGGATCAGATCGCCGCCTTCGGGGACGAGATGCGCGCTGCCAAGGTAGCCGACTGGCAGGTCGTCAACTACGGCAACACGCTGCACGGTTTCACCAACCCGGCCGCCGACGGCTCGATGATGCGCGCCGCGCTTTATCATGCGCAGTCGGATCGGCGCTCCTGGGCGGCGATGAGGGGACTCTTCGCGGAAGTACTCTAGCGTCTTCGAGCGAAAGCCTGCCCCGCACTTGATGCGGGGTGGATACCGGTTCGCGTGAAGAGACGCGTCAGAAAAGAAATACCTGACAAATGCTTGGGTCCAGTATTTGATGCGGCGTGAGAGGCGGATAGGACGCGTATGTTTGCAATTCTGGGGCTCGGGTTTCTGTTGGGCATGCAGCATGCGCTCGAGGCCGATCACATTGCGGCGGTCTTCAGCATCGCCGCGCGCCGCAGCCGCGTCAGCGACATCGTCAAGCATGGGCTGACCTGGGGTCTCGGCCACACGCTGACGCTGTTCGTGTTTGCGGGCGTCGCCATCATGCTCGGCCGCGCCATTCCCGAAAGCGTCGCCAAACCGATCGAGGGCGCGGTCGGCATCATGCTGATCGGCCTCGGCGCGCATGTGCTGTGGCGGCTTTGGCGCGACCGCGTGCATTTCCATCGCCACGGCCATGCCGACGGTACCGAGCACTTTCACGCCCATAGCCATGCCGGCGAGACGCAGCCGCATATCCGCACGCTCCATGCGCACCCGCACGGGTTCCGCTGGCGCACGCTGCTGGTCGGCCTGATGCACGGCATGGCCGGTTCGGCGGCGCTATTGGTGCTGGCTGCGACGCAAGCCGCGAGCGCCGCGGCTGGGCTCGGCTATGTCGCACTGTTCGGCATCGGCTCGATGATCGGAATGGGCGCGCTCTCGGCGGTAATTGCCGTTCCGATCGCGGTTTCCGCGCGTTTTCTGACCGTGGCCAACCATGCGCTGCAGGGCGCGGTCGGCTTGGTCACCGTTGCCATCGGTCTTGTGACACTGGTCGAAAATCTGCTCGCCTAGCGCGATTGTTCCCGCCGCCGCACCCGCGTTAACACTTCCTAATTGCGGTCGTTCGCATTTGTGCGAGCGCCAATCCTTACGCGTTAGGCTTACCCGCAGTTAGCCCCCCAGCCTTAACCCTTCAGCCTGCGCCTTCGACTAGGTTGCGGCAAAACGAAGGCGGGATACAGGGAATGCGCACAGGCGTAGCACTGGCATTTTTGGTGGCGATGACGTCGCAGGCTTTGGCCGGCGGCGGCTTTTCGATCGTGATTCCGGGCAAGCCGGGCGTACCCATCATCATCAATGGCGTCGATGCATCCTATGCGGTGGTCGAAGGCGATTGGGGACTGGAGCGGCGCAACCATGTGCAGCCCACGATTTACGGCGGCCGCTACGTGGATCCGGTGCCGAATGTCGGTCACTATTATCCGAGCTCGGGTCACTTGCCCGGCTACGGCCGTCTCGAAGTCGAACCATCAGCCAATCGCAAATTGCCGCAGGAGTCCGAGAGCTACTATCGCTCCTGGTCGGCGCATTCGAGACCGACGGTCGAGATTCCGCAAAACCCGCCGCCGGTGATCGTCGCACCGCAGATCGATTACGACTGGCAGCACGGCCGCAATCCGCGGCCGCGTCCGCGCTAACTATCCAGTGAAGACCACGCCAACGAAAAGACCCCTACAGGAGAGAGTAATGCGTCATTTGATTTCAGGAGTTGTAGCGGCAGTTGCCGTGATGGCCGCGGCGCCCGCGATGGCGTGCGGATATTCTTCGTGCGGCTCGCCGTGCGGTTATTCCTATAGCCCTTGCGTGCAGCCGCGCTACGTCGCGCCGGTTGCGGCCTTCAGCTACGGTTATGGTTCTGGCTGCGGCGGTTGCGGCTACAGCTACGGCTATGGCTACGCGCCGCGCCTCGCCGAGCCGACCAGCCAGTACTACTACGTCAACCAGGGTCCGACTTATTCCGGTCCGGGTGCCTGGGCGCCGCAGCCGACTTACGCCGAGCCGTCGGTGTCCGGCTGGAGCAGCTACAGCCGTCCCTATGATTACGGCTATGTCGCACGCCCGCGCTACTGGGGTCCGCGCGCTTACGGCTACCGCGCCGTTCGCCCGTACGCCTATGGCTATCGCTACGGCTACGCGCACCGCCACATGCACGCCGCGCCCTACGGCTACGGCCGTCCGCTGCGCCGCTACTACTGATCTAAAGGCGTTCTCAGAACGAAGGCGCCCGCTCGTTTCGAGCGGGCGTTTTTGTTTTGCGGGAAAGAAGTCTCCCTCATGGTGAGGAGCGCGCCTTCGCGCGTCTCCGGACGATGCCGCGCATCGCCGGGTGAACCATGAGGCCACGGTCGGGCCCTGCATCCTTCGAGACGCGCGTGCCGCGCTCCTAGGATGAGGGACGTAGAGAAAGCGCTATCTGCCCATCAGCCCCAGCCGGCTTGCGCCGACATAGAGCGCCAGCACCGCGGCATTGGAGACGTTGAGGCTCTTGATCTCCCCGGGCATGTCGAGCCGCGCGACAACAGCGCAGGTCTCGCGCGTCAATTGCCGCAAGCCCTTGCCTTCGGCGCCCAGCACCAGCGCCAGCGGCTCGCGCAACTCCACCCGGGAAAGATCCTCGCTGCCCTCGCTGTCGAGCCCGACGGTGAGAAAGCCGCGCTCGTTCAATTCGCTCAGCGCGCGCGCCAGATTCTGCACCAGCACCAGCGGCACCAGCTCCAGCGCGCCGGACGCCGATTTCGCCAGCACGCCGGTTGCCTCCGGGCTGTGGCGGGCGGTGGTGACGATTGCCTTCACCGCAAAGGCTGCGGCCGAGCGCAGGATGGCGCCGACATTGTGCGGGTCGGTGATCTGGTCGAGCACCAGCACGATGCCTTCCTGCTTCAGGCTGGAGATATCGGGCGAGGGCAGGGGATCGGCTTCCGCCAGCATGCCCTGATGCACGGCGTCAGGCCCCAGCCGCTGGTCGATCAATTGGGGGCGGACGATCTCCGGCGTGATGCCGATGTCGATGTTCTCTTCCGCCAGCCGGCGCGCTGCGTTCTCGGTCAGCAGCAGCTTGCGGATTTTGCGCCGGGGGTTGGCCAGCGCCGCCGACACCGTGTGCCAGCCATAGAGGATGGCCGGCCCGTCGCCGTCGGAATCGCGATCCCGCCAGGACGCACGCGAAGGGGGACGAGCGGAGGGTTTCCGCCCCTTTTCGAAGGATTTACCGCCGCCTTTGCGGAACGGGGGCCTGCGGTCGCGATCGCTCATGCGAACCTTGTGTCATGGGTTCCGGATTCTGGCAATTTGGCCCCTGCATAGCGTTTTCAAGCGAAGTGGGACGCGGTTTGCGTCAAGAAAACGCGTCAAAACAAAAGATTAGCTCCGTTCCGGCCAGGCCGGAACGGAGCCGGCGTTTGAGCGCCGTTTTAGCCGCCTGCCTTGGTTGACTTTGCGGGTCCGCTTACCCATAAACGCGCCCGACCGCGCTCCGTACCCCGGAGTTGCGGGCTCAGCGCCATATTGATGGTTCTGTCCGCCGCCACTCTTGCGGACGAATTGCTGACGCTGATGGGACGGGGGAGTGTCCCGAGTGGCAAAGGGAGCTGACTGTAAATCAGCCGTCTTATGACTTCGCAGGTTCGAGTCCTGCCTCCCCCACCAGCCTTCGCTCGCTTCGCGAGCTAAGGCTGTCGCGCCGAAGCCCGCGAGGGCGAAGGCGGACTGGTCGTTGTTTTGCGAGTCAAGAACCAGCCAACAGCAACCGAAGCCGATTACCGAGCGTGATGACGCCGCGTCTGCTGCAAACCGTTGTAGATCGCGGCAGCCTGAAGGGCCGTATAGCCCTGCGCTTCCAGCCGCGCCGCCGGCGTCGGTGCGCCGCCGTTCAAGACGTCGAGATTGGGGTGATAGAAAGCGAACAGCCCGGGCTCCTGGATGGCCGCTTGTGCGAAGACGGGAGTTGCGGTGAGGGCGGCGAAAGCGGCGGCAGCCGCAATGGTCTTGAGCGTGGTCATGATGGATCTCCGTGACGTTGGAGGCCACGGCAATGTCGTTCTGCTGAGTTCGTGTGGCGCGTTGGCGATGTGGATCGTCACGTGCTCAAGTGGGCTCGCGGGGCTTCCTTGCGAATGCGCAACGGACGGTAGACAGCCTTCCGCGCGCCACATGAGTGGATTCACGCGATAGTGCAGATCCCGCCCGGAAGCCCTTGTCCGGCCGCGTGAATTGGCGCTTCACGCGGGAGGTTGTAAAAACTCGCAGAGTCGTGAAAGAAGGCAGGCTTGGGGAACGCGAGCCGATGACACCGTCCAATCCCGACCTGTTTGAAATGCGCCGGCTGGAAATGCTCTCCAACACCATCTTCGGTGTGGCGATGACGCTGCTGGCCTACGACCTGCCGAAGACCGGCGCGTTCGCGACGCTGCCTGACTGGATTGATCTCTACCACCTCTACGTGGCCAAGCTGTCAGCGCTGGTGCTTTCCTTCATTATCGCCGGCCTGTTCTGGTTCAGCCATCACCGCCGGCTGACGCGGCAGCCCGAAGCAGTGCGCGGCATCGTGATGCTCAACCTGCTATTCCTGCTCTCGATCATTCTGCTGCCGGTGACCAGCGGGCTCTATGGCAACTACCGCCTCTCCGGCGCGGTGGCCGTGCTCTATGGCCTGAATCTGACTCTGATCGCCGGGCTCAACGCGCTGCTATGGTGGCTGGTCAGGCCGCACACCTGGCATGAACTTGCCGCCGCCATCTTTCCGGTACTGGTGTTCGTGCCGGGCACCGTGATCGCCGCGATCTACCCGGAATATGTCCAGTATTTCTGGGGCCTGGCCTTTGGTGCGCTGCTGGTGCGCCGTTTCGCCGCGCCGCGAAACTGAGAGGGTACGGCCGAGGGCCGT
>JAKFVP010000102.1 GCA_021732175.1 Bradyrhizobium sp. | reverse complement strand
AGGGGCTTTTATTCGCGAAAGTGCAGGAGCGGTTGGCCGGCCGCATCGCCATCGCGCTGCCGTCGTTCGAAAACTATCGCACCGCGCATGCCAAGGCGTCGTTCAGCCGGCTGCTGGCGCGGCTCGGACTGGCTTGTGAGAATGCGCGTCGGCGGCGGCGAGGCGATCAAGCAGAGCGTGCGCCGGCCCCACGTCGCGGGCTATCTGGAAAAGCTCGGCGCCGCGCTCGACTGGCATGGCGGTCTCTCGGTCGACATCGTCATGCCGGATGACGGCTCGGCGCCGCTGCTGATCGATTGCAATCCGCGTCTGGTCGAGCCGTTCAATGCGTGGGCTTCAGGCACCGATCTCGTCACGCAGCTGCTGCGCGTCTCCCGGGGTGAGACGCCTGCGCCGTTACCGGAGGGGCGCGATGGTGTGGTGACGCATCTGGCGATGCAAGCGCTGCTCGGCGTTGGCGCGCGCAGCGGTTCGCGCCGCGCCGTCGGGAGGGAGTTCGGGCGTCTCATCGACCACAGCGGCCCCTATGCCGGCAGCGTCGAGGAGCTGACTCCGCTGGCGCATGACGGGCTAAGTGCCGTGCCGCTGTTCGCGACGCTGGTGATGATGCTGGCCTCGCCGTCGTCGGCGGGAAAACTTGCCGGAGGTTTTGGCGAACATCTGCTGGACGTCAGGAGCATCGGCGAAATTGAGAACATCTCCGTTGTCGTCCCGGACAAGCGAGCGTGATCCGGGATCCATAATCCCAGGGAGTGGTTGTTGGAAACGGCTGTGGCACCAACGTGCCCGACCACGTGCCGCGGTGGTTATGGGGCCCGGCGTTCGCCGGGACGACAGCCGCTATGCCTCCGTCCCACCCACATCGAACGCGCCGAGCTTGTATTCCTCCTGCGGTCCCGAGGAGAACATCGGGATCAGCGTGAAGGCGGCTTCCGGATATTGCTGCCAGATCGCGAGGTCGTCCTGCGAGACAATCACGAAGCCGAATCTGAACATGTAGCGGCCGGGTTCGGTGACCTTGCCGACCTGCGCCCAATTGACCTTCCTCATGTCCGCACCCCCCTGGACAAGCGCCCGCCGGGCCGGCGGGTGGAGGCAGTCTACGTCAATTAGCGGTGGAATCGTAGGGGGAGGCGATAGCGTTCGCTGTCGTCCCGGACAAGCGAGCGTCGCAAGCGCCGATCCGGGACCCATAACCACAGGACGTGGTTTTGCGAAGGCTGTAGCTCCAGCCTGCCTCGACAACGAAGCCCTGTGGTTATGGGTCCCGGCGTCCGCAGGGACGACAAACAGCCTTCACTCCAGCGGTTCGTCGTCGTTGCCGTAACGATCCTTCTTCGGCGTGGCGAAGTCGCCGTCCTCTTGGTCGTCGTCATCTGATGTCGCGGGCGGCGGCGGCTTTTTCGGCTTACCGTCGTCCTTCGGAAGTTGACCCTGCTTGTCCTTGCCTGCCATGCGCATTCTCTCCGCGATCCCTTCAGCCGCCATGGAGCGCGGCTTCGTCATCGATTTGGTCGAGATTACCCTGATCGAGGTTCGCCAGCCATGTCTCCCGGCATTTCGCCGGGGAGAATACCGTCTCGCGGTGCGGGGGCAAGGCGGCCCGGCGCGAGGCCGGGCCGTCCTACATCAGAAGGTCACGCCGGCCTTCACGAGATAGCTGCGGCCGGGCAGCGGATAGGCGAAGAAGCGGCCCGGCGTGAACGCGCTCGCGATCGCGTAATCGTAGTAATACGCGTTGAGCACGTTATTGACGGCGAACGACCAGAAGAAATGATCGACCGCGCCGGAAAGCTTGAGGTCGACCGTCGCATCCGCGCCGATCTTGCGCTGGGTGTTGGCCTGATCGTTGTCCATGTACCGCTCGCCCCAGGCGCGCAGCGTGCCGTCGAACACCAGGTAGTTCTGCCAGATATTCCAGGTGACGCCGGCGCTGGCGGTCGTGTCCGATACCAGTGGAATGGTTTTGCCCGCGAATTGCCCCTCGCGGAATACGGCGCGGGTGAAGGCAAAGCCGCCGCGCAGCAGCAGGCTGTCGCTGATCCGGTAGGACGCTGCCGTCTCCATGCCGGTGCGCCGGGTCGGATCGAGGTTGATGTTGTAGAACAGCGCCGGGATGAAGTGGATCTCGTTCTCGAGGTCCATCGCATAGACGCTGGTCTGCATCTGGAATCCACCCGACTTCATGCGGAACCCGCCCTCGATGTCGTGTGAGGTCTGGGTTTTCAACTTGAAATCAAACGGCAGGAAGGTCGGCAGCAGCGGCCCGGACGCTACCCGCTCGTCAACGTCGGGCGTGCGGAAGGCGCGTGCGGCCCGGCCGAACACGGAGAACACGCTGTTGAAGCGATGCTCGGCGCCGATATGGAGCGCGTAATTCGTCTCGCTTTGATCGAGCGGAAGGTTCTGGGTCTCGAAGCCAAAGGTTCCGGGGGCGGTCGGATCGAGGCGGTCTCGCGCGCTCAAACGCGTGTTCTGGATGCGGGCGCCATAGGAGACATCGGTGGTCGGCAGAATTCCGATCGTGTGTTGCCAGTAGCCAGCGAGCGACTGTTGAGCAAGGTCGTAGACGTGGATTGGCGGTGCGCCTTTGAACAGCGGCCGATCCGAATGGTAGTCGGCATTGTAGTAGTCGATGCCGGTGAGAACCTGCGACGGGACCCCCATCAGGTCGTTCTTGATGCTGAGGCGCGGCGTGATCGACCATGTCTGCAGGTGGGTGTCGACGTAGTTGAAGGGGACGTTGATGGACGTACCGAAGAACCCGGCTTGCTGCTTCTTGTCGCGGACGCCGCCGTCAACGATCAGGTCGACACCGTTCATGATCGTCTTGGTGAAGCCTGCGGTGGCGCTGGCGCCCTGCTGGTTGCCGTAGTCGAACGGGTGGTTGGTGCCCTTGCGGTCGGTGACGAGCTGGTTGACGCCGATCGTGGGGTCGAAAATGCGTTCGCCCGGGAAACCGAGCTTCTGGTCGTCGCCGGTCACCGTCAGGAACGCTTTGAGATTGGGCGTGGTGTAGTTGAGATTGCCGACACCGTTTTTCTGGTCGAGCGCGTTGTTGTCGCGATAGCCATCGGACTTGATGGCATTGCCGTAGAACGAGGTCGACCATGGCCCATGATTGGTCGAGGCGGAGACGTTGGCCAGGCGCGTGTTGAACGAGCCTGCCCCGGCCTCGCCGCGAATCGCGACCGGCGGGCCGCCGACGCCGGTCTTGGTGACGATGTTGATGACGCCGCCGACGGCATTGTCGCCGTAGAGTACCGCACCGGAGTTGCCGCGGGTAATCTCGATACGTTCGATCGAATTGAGCGGGATGGTCGACAGGTCGACCTGCGCCATGTCGATGTCGTTGAGACGGCGGCCGTTGATCAGGATCAGCGTGTTGGCGGTGGCAAAGGCGCCGAAGCCGCGCATGTCGACGGAGGTCTTCGCGCCGTTCGCCGGCACGCCGTACAGCGTGGTGAGCTGCACGCCCGGCACTTGCCCAAGTATGTCGGGCAAATTGTTCGACGGCGAATGCGCGATATCCTCCTTCGTGATCACGGTGGAGGAGGTGCCGACGATGCCGTTGAACTGGCGGGCGCCGGAGCCGCCGCTGCCGTCGCCCGTTCCTGTTCCGGTGCTGGCGGCGTCGGACGATCCGGTGCCGGCGCCGCGCGACGGCGCGGCGGTGCGCGCGGGACGTGTGGTGCCGCCGCTTTCATCGAAGGTTGGCCGGGCGCGGGTCTTGTTCTGATCGGTCGGCGGGGCAACATCGACCGGCGGCAGCTCGGCGGATGCAACGGTTTGCGCGTGCGCGCTGCCCGTACTGAAGGCGAGAATGGTACTGGCGAGCAGTATCGCACGGTGCCGCTTGGCGGCTGTGGTGGCGGAAGACATGGTTCGGACCTCGGTATGACGTCAGTGGCACGTCACAGCGAACCAGGGCCCACCATTGCTCGAAGGAGCGTTGGCGAAGCTAATGTCTGTACTCCCCGACCGACATCTTCGCGTGTGACCACGGCTGACGGCAGGTCTCCTGGCTCGCGGGTCGTTACCCTTCGTCGCCTTCCCAGGACCGAGATTTCCCAGTGGCATATGACGAAGGATTCGCCGCTTACAGTTGCGGGGGCAGCCACGGCGTTGGGGATTTCTCCCCGCACCGCATTCCCTTTTGATCCCCAAACGGGGAACCGTCGCGTTCATCTAGGATTGCGGCGGAACGGGAGTCAATCGGCGGGAGGGCCACGGTACGCTTTTTGTTCGCGGCGACTTGTGCCCGGAGCCAATCATTGCGAAGAGCTTTTTTGCGGATGCGTCATTCCTGCAACAGGTCGATGAATGAGCGTTGAGAGTTTTGCCATCGCAACCGGGGCCGCTGCGCGCCGCCGCATCGGCGCGACGCTGGCGATGTCTGGGCTGGTCGTGTTGCTGGCGCTGATTTCGCTCGGGATCGGCGCGGTGCGGCTGTCGCCCGTTGCCGTGACGCAGGCGCTATTCGGCGGCGGCAGCGATGTTGCCCAAGTGATCGTGCGTGAGATTCGCCTGCCGCGGATGATCCTTGCCCTTGCGATCGGCGCGATCCTCGGTCTGTCGGGCGCGGCGCTGCAAGGCCTGTTGCGCAACCCGCTGGCTTCGCCCTCGCTGTTCGGCGCGCCGCAATCGGCCGCGTTCGGCGCGGTCGCCGTGATCGCGCTGGGCCTTGCGGATGCGCATTCCTATGCGTTGCCGGTCGCGGCGATCGTCGCCGCGTTCGGATCGGTGTTTGCGCTCCTGGCCGTCGCCGGGCGTAATGCCGGGCTGCTGATCCTGATTCTCGCGGGCCTTGCGATCTCGGCGCTGGCCGGCGCTGCGACGGCGCTGGTGATGAACCTGTCGCAAAATCCCTTTGTGGTACTGGAGATCGCGTTCTGGCTGCTCGGCTCGCTGGCGGACCGCAGTTTTCAGCATGTCGCGCTGGCCCTGCCCTTCATCGTGCTCGGTGGCGCGATCCTGTTCAGCCAGCGCAGCGCGTTCCGCGCGCTCAGCCTCGGCGAAGAGACCGCGCAAAGCCTCGGCGTCGATGTCGCGCGGCTACGGCTGGTGGTGATCCTGGGCGTCGCGCTCGGCGTTGGCGGCGCAGTCGCAGTGACCGGCACCATCGGCTTCATCGGGCTCGTCGCGCCGCATCTGATGCGCCCCCTGATCGGTCACGATCCGGCGCGGCTGCTGCTGCCGAGCGCGCTGGCGGGTGCGGCGTTGCTGCTCGCCGCCGACATCGCCGTGCGCATCATCCCGTCGACATCCGACATCAAGGTCGGCGTGTTGACCTCGATCATCGGCGTGCCGTTCTTCCTCTATCTGATCCGGCGCGAACGCCGCGCCTTGGGCGGAGGCGTGGCATGACGCTGCTCC
>JAKFVP010000493.1 GCA_021732175.1 Bradyrhizobium sp. | reverse complement strand
GAACAGTGCCGCCAGCGCCGCTGGCCTTCGGGCTCCTGATCGACGTCATGGGCAGCAAGGTCCTGATCGTGACCTCCGCGTTCAGCCTTGCGGCGCTGGCGGCACTGTTCTTCCTCAAGGCCGGCCCGGCATCGCCCGAGACCTGAACGAGACAGATTGTTACTTTCCATCGGCGACTCAATCGCGCAGAACGGCATCATGGACAACGAAAGCAATTCGCGGAGCTGGTGGAAGTGGGCGATCACGCCGCCGCAATCCTATGCGGTGTATCTGGCCGCCCTCGTCCTGGTGTTCGTGTTCTCGTTCTATGCGGGAACGCTGAAGCCGAAGGGATCGACAGGCCTCGGCCCGCCGCCGGCTCCCGTACCGATGGCTCCGCGCAACTAGCTTTGGCGCTCAGTTATAAGATTCCGGCGCCATCTTCAGCCCGTCGCGCTGCGCCTTGTCGTGATTGATCCAGAGCTGCGCTTTCTCCTTCGCAATCACGTCGGCAATCTTCTGCATGGAAGCGAGCGTCTGATCCTTGCTGACATTCATCGACGGCACGCCGCGATTGTCCCAGTTGGCCTTGAAGTGAACGGCGTCGCCCGTCAGCACGATCGCACCACTGCTCTGCAGTCTCACCAGCAATGACTGATGGCCGGGCGTATGTCCCGGCGTGGACAGGATGACCACGCTGCCATCACCGAACACGTCACGGTCGCCCTCCAGCAAGGTGACAGGATGCTCGGGCTTGAATCGCGGCTGGTTGTTCGTACCCGGCCATTGATATTCGGCCTTCTGCACGTAGAGCATCGCAGCGGGAAACAGTTCGACGTTTCCGATGTGATCGGGATGGGTATGGGAAACAGCCATTGCCTTGACATCGGCCGGCTTGACGCCGACTTGCTCGAGCTGGGCGGCCAGCGTCTTGGGTTTGCGCCAGAACACGGCCTTGGGATCGGCCGGCGCCAATCCATTTGGCATGGCGGCGACCGCGTCGGCGACGCCGGTGTCCCACAGGAACCAGCCTTGCGCGTGCTTGATGAGGTAACAACTGTCGACGAAATCCATCGACTTGCCCTCGTTGATCCCTGGCGACCAGCGCGAAATGTCGCCGGCAACGCCCTCGCCGCAATTCAGCACGTAGAGTTTTTCCACGCTGCCCTTGCCGCCCTGCGCCAAGGCCGCGCCGGAAGCAAGGACGCCAAACGACAGAACCATCACAGATCGCAAAACAGCTCTCACCTTGGGCCTCCCCTATGTTGACGGCTTCCAGCTTACCGCATCGATCGGCGCTCTGGGCAACCGGTTACGGCTTTTTGATCTCCGACGTCGCGATCCAGATTCCGGCAAACACTGCGATCAGGCCGAGGACATGCGCTCGCATTCTCGCGACACGATTTGTCCGAGGTTTTGCGAATTCATTAGCCCTCTCTTGAACAGAGGGCGCAGGGAAGGCCGGGCGCCGACTGCGCCCGTAGATCCCGTGCGCCGGAGCACACGGGCATCCCGCGCGCCGAAGCACACGGGCAAAACACTACAGGTACAGCCGAGACATCCCGACCTTCCCCGCGCAATGGCTTTACGGCTTATACGCGCTCTCCCCGGGGAACGGCCTTTCTTGCCCCCGTTGCCGAGCCCGCACAGGCAGGCCGGATAGACGCCAGGGTCGCGGCGCCAGAACCACACGATTTCGCCGTACGCTCCCGGCGTTTCGTCGGGCTCACCGAAGCAAGCCTGACGCCGCAAGCGTCCATCGCAACCCGCGCCACGTTTCGTGACGACCGCGAAGCGCCCCTCATGGCGGCACGGGCTGGGTCGATCTCTACCGCAAATCAGAATTCCGGTAAAGCGAATTATTTTCGAGTTTGGGGCTTGACACCGAGTCGGGTCAGTTGCCCGTCGTGTCGCGGGGGGCAACACTTGTCGCTCCCCCCGATGTCGTCCCGGCGAAGGCCGGGACCCATAACCACCGGCTTGTGTTGTTGCGAGCTGGCGTCGGCCAGATAGCCCTACCGATAGATCGCGCGGTATGGGTCCCGGCCTTCGCCGGGACGACACCGTCTTAGCGGCCCGCCTTCCCTACTACCTCGCCGTCTTCCTTCACAAAGCCCGCCACCGGCTTGTCGAGCAGATCGAGCACCAGTTCGGACGGCCGGCACAGCCGCACGCCCTTTTCTGTGACGACGATCGGGCGGTTGATCAGGATGGGATGGGCGAGCATGAAATCGATCAGTTCGTCATCGCTCCATTTGGGATCGGCCAGGCCGAGCTCGGCGTAGGGCGTGCCCTTCTCGCGCAGCAAGGCGCGCGGGGAAATGCCCATCGCCCTGATCAGCTCGATCAGGCGCTCGCGGCTCGGAGGCGTCTTCAGATATTCGATCACCTCCGGCTCCTCGCCGCTCTGCCGGATCATGGCGAGCGTGTTGCGCGAGGTGCCGCAGGCGGGGTTGTGGTAGATCGTGACGGTCAAGAAACCCTCCCCCACGCGTGTGAATGTCTCCCCTCATGGTGACGAGGCGCGCAAGCGCCGTCTCCGGACAATGCTACGCCTTGCCGGGAGAACCATGTGGCCCGTGGCCCATCCTTCGAGACGCCGCGGAGCCTGTCATCGGGCCGCGCTTTGCGCGGGACCCGTTGGCGGCTCCCCAGGATGAGGGCGATGCGTGCGGATCAATTTCTAGCATTTCCCTTCCTGCTCGTGCCGGCAGAGCTCGACCTCGACGGTGACATGGCTGAGGCCATGCATGCCGCTGAGGCGCCGCTTGTACTCCGACGGCGGCAGCGGGTCGTCGGAAACCAGCGCGATCACCGCGGCGCGGTGTCCGGGGCCGATCTGCCAGAGGTGCAGGTCGGTAACGCGGTCGCCGCGCGTCTCCAGGCGCTGACGGATCAGCCCTTCCATCTTGCTGTTGTTGTTGACATCGAGCAGCACGCTGCCGGACGAACGCATCAGCCCCACCGCCCAGCTTGCGATCACGACCGCGCCGATGATGCCGACGACCGGGTCCGCCCAGGTCCACTGCAGATACGCCGCTGTCAGCAGCGCGGCGATGGCGAGCACGGAGGTCGCGGCATCAGCCAGCACATGCACATAGGCGGCGCGCAGATTGTTGTCGCGATGGTGGTGCTGATGGCCGTGGTCGTGCGCATGGCCATGACCGTGATGGTGCTCGTCATGCTCCTCGCGCAGCAGGAAGGCGCTCAAGAGATTGACGGCAAGCCCGAGCACGGCGACCGCAATCGCCTCGCGATAGGCGATGGAAACCGGATTGATCAGCCGCTCGACGCTCTCGAACGCGATCTGGATCGCGACAATGGCGAGAATGATGGCGCTGGCAAAGGCCGCGAGATCGCCGAACTTGCCGGTGCCGAAGGTGAAATGCGCGTTGCGGGCCTGGCGGCGGGCGAAGAAATAGGCCAGCGCCGCGATGCCGAGCGCGGCGGCATGGGTTGCCATGTGCCAGCCGTCGGCGAGCAGCGCCATCGAGCCGGACAGGATGCCGGCGACGATCTCGCCGATCATCATCACTATCGTGAGCGCGACAACGAACCAGGTGCGGCGCTCGTTGCGGGCATGCTTGGCGCCAAGGAAGACGTGGTCGTGGGTCCAGCGTTCGACGGAATGGGTGTGCATTGGGCTGTCTCCGGACCGCGAGGCGAGTCGCGGCAATTTCAGCCTCATATAGCGCCTGGAACAGCGAATACTATCACAGGACCAGCACGAAAAGCCCCGGCGAGCCGGGGCTTATGAGTTTCAGTGGCAGGAAAGATCAGTACTTTGCGATCACCGGGCCGCCCCAACCGCCAAAGCGGTAGTTGAGGCGCAACGTGACCATATCGACATCCTGATTGACGCGGTTGAGCGCGCCGGCGACGATCGGATTGACGACCGAGAACGAGTTGTTGGCGTGGCCCATGAAGAGGTGATCGTACTCGACGCCCACCGACCAGTTGGGCGCGAAGCCGTATTCGAAGCCGACACCGACCGCCGCGCCCCAGCGCGTCGCATCCGCCGACGCCACGTTCAATCCGCCGAGCGTCGTGAAGATATTGTAACGGTTGCTGGTGACGGCAGCGCCGCCCTTCAGGTACAGCAGCGCCGCATTCCAGGCGTAGCCGATCTGGCCGGTGAAGAGACCGATGCCGTCGACCCGGGTACGCGTCGAGAACGCAGGATTGATCAGGCTGACGCGCGAGGCGTTGAGATCCGCCCAGTCGCCCTGGGCTTCCAGACCGAACACGAATTGATTCATCTGCCAGCGGTAGCCCATCTGTCCGCCGACGACGCCGCCGGAAGCGTCGCGACATCCGTTGGCGACGACCGCACCACCCGCAGTCACGAAATCCCAGCAGTTGTGGCTGTTGCCCCAACCGCCATTGGCGCCGATGTAGAAGCCGGTCCAGTTGTAGATCGGCGCCACGACTGGCGGCGGCGCCTTGTAGGGGCGTGCGGCCATGTCAGCGGCAAGCGCAGACGATGTGAATCCGAGCACTGCTATTCCAGTCGCGACCACTGACAGTTTCTTCATCTTGCTGGCTCCATCTCCGTCACTTCCGCCCCGCGGTGGATGCAGTCGCGACCGCCGTGATTTGATTCCGCGCCGATGAGGAGAGTGTAGTCGATCGATCCGCTCGATCATGTACCCCGCTGGCAACAGGTCATTTTTCAACTATGGCGAGAGTTGACGCTGCGGCGGCGGCAACGGGGCACAGTGCATGTTCGCATGCACTCATTGTTTCGATTCATCGCCACATTCACGGAACTCAGGTTCCACGCGGGAACATCATCCGCCCAGCTCTTCCGGCGGCTTGATGTGGCGAAACGAAAACAGCAGCGCCACGTCATAAGCGATCTTCAGCGCACCGCAGACCACCAGCGGCAGGCCGGCAAAGCTCGACGTCAGCAGCACACCGGCAATCGCCGGGCTGATGCTGGAAGCAAGGCTGCGCGGAACCGCAGTGACGCTGGCCGCGGCCGGCCGCTCAGCCGGCGTGACGACGGCCATGACGTAGGAGGTGCGGGTCGGCACGTCCATCTGCGACAGCGCCGAGCGCAGCAGCAGCAGCGCCAGCGCGACGTAGAGGTTGGGCGCGAACGCGGCGAGGATCAGGAAGATGCTGGAGGGGATGTGGGTGAACACCATCGTGTTGACGAGCCCGATGCGTTTCGCGATCCAGGCCGCCACCGGATAGGAGAAGGCCGACAGGGTCGAGGCCCAGAAGAAGAATACGCCGGCCGCCGACAGCGAGAGGTCGAAGCGCTGGAACAGCCAGAGCACCAGCAGCGACTGCACGACAAAGCCGCCGGCAAAGGCGTCGATGGAAAACAGCGCGGCAAGCTTGTAGACGGTGCCGCGCGACGGGCCGAGCGGCGCGGTCACCTTCTCTTCCGCATGGGCATGCGGCTGTCTC
>JAKFVP010000021.1 GCA_021732175.1 Bradyrhizobium sp. | reverse complement strand
CAGCTCTTGGCGTTCTTTTCGAGAAACTTCGTCGCGTCGCCGACGGTCAGAATCGTTTCCGCGGCATCGTCGGGAATTTCACAACCGAATTCTTCTTCAAACGCCATCACGAGCTCGACGGTGTCGAGGCTGTCGGCGCCGAGGTCGTCAATGAAGCTCGCGCCGTCGACCACTTTGTCGGGCTCAACACCAAGGTGTTCGACCACGATCTTCTTAACCCGCTCGCCAATCTCACTCATCGTTCAACCTCGTGCTTTTTCCATTGGTCCCGACCCCAACCGAAGACGATAGAGCCATCGTGGTCGTAAGCTTCCTTCGCAATCGCGTTGATTCGGCCCGGTCTTGTCCCAAGACCTGGTAAGACCCGGCGAACGTCGGCAGGCTTTGCCCCGCCAATATACAGGGTTTCAAATTCCTGCAAGGCGTTCTTTGCCCATCCATTGCGCCGTCCGGTTATCACACTTCCCAAGCCCTGACTATAAGGCCAAACCGGGGCCGTTTCGCTGCTGCGAGACGGCTAACCGGCTCAAAACATGGCCATTCCGCCGTTGACATGCAGGGTCTGCCCGGTCACGTAGCCGGCCTCGTTGGAGCTGAGATATACCGCCGCAGCGGCGATGTCCTCGGGTGTCCCCAGCCTGGCGGCAGGAACCTTGGTCAGGATGGCCTCGCGCTGCTTGTCGTTCAGCGCATCCGTCATCGGCGTCTTGATGAAACCGGGCGCGATGCAGTTGGCGGTGACCCCGCGCTTGGCATATTCGGCGCCAACCGTCTTGATCAGGCCGATGATGCCGGCCTTGGAGGCCGTGTAATTGGCCTGGCCCGGATTGCCGGTGACGCCGACGATCGAGGTGATGGCGATGATGCGGCCAAAGCGCTTGCGCATCATCAGCTTGGTGGCGGCGCGCGCCAGGCGGAACGTCGCGGTCAGATTGACCTGGATGACGTCGTCCCAATCCTCGTCGCGCAGCTGCACGAACAGATTGTCCCGGGTGACGCCGGCATTGGCGACGAGGATGTCGACCTGCCCCATGGCAGCCTCCGCCGCCGGCACCAGCGCCTCGACCTCATCGCTTTTGGACAGGTTGCAGGGCAGCACATGAACGCGCTCGCCCAGTTTCGCGGCGAACTCATCCAGCACCGCGCGGCGCGTGCCCGAGATCGCAACGGTGGCGCCCTGCTTGTGCAGCGCGGACGCGATGGCGCCGCCAATGCCGCCGGTCGCACCGGTGACGAGTGCGGTCTTACCAGTCAGATCGAACATGGAAAATTCTCCCGTTTTGTCCCTCATCCTGAGGAGCGCGCAACGCGCGCGTCTCGAAGGATGCAGGCCCGTCTGTGGCCTCATGGTTCGCTCGACGATAGTATCGTCCGAAGACGCGCTTCGCGCTCCTCACCATGAGGGGATCAATCTCACCGCGCCTTAAGCCTTCGCAGCCGCCAATGCTTCCTTGGCCGCAGCGATGTCGCCGGGGCCGCCGACGGAGACGCCGACCGCGCCCTCTGCAATGCGCTTGACCAGACCGCTCAGCACCTTGCCGGCGCCGATCTCGAAGAAGCGCGTCACGCCCTGGCCGGCCATGTAGGCCACCGACTCGCGCCAGCGCACGGTGCCGGTGACCTGCTCGACCAGACGGCGGCGGATTTCGGCGGGATCGGTGATCGGTGCCGCCAGCACGTTGGACACCAGCGGCGCGGCCGGCGCGTTGATGGTGACATCAGCGAGTGCCTTTGCCATCGCGTCCGCAGCCGGCTGCATCAGCGCGCAATGGAACGGCGCAGACACCGGCAGCAGCATCGCGCGTTTTGCCCCTTTGGTTTTTGCGATCTCGACGGCGCGATCGACGGCGGCCTTGTCGCCGGAGACCACCACTTGCCCGCCGCCATTGTCATTGGCGGCCTGGCACACCTGCCCCTGGGCCGCTTCATTGGCCACCGCAACCGCCGCGTCGTAGTCGAGGCCGAGCAGCGCCGCCATGGCGCCAACGCCGACCGGAACCGCCTTTTGCATCGCAAGGCCACGCGTGCGCAAAAGCCGCGCCGTATCGGAGACGCTGAAACTGCCGGCGGCCGCCAGCGCCGAATATTCGCCGAGCGAATGGCCGGCCACGAACGCGGCATCCTTGGCCACGGAGAATCCGGCCTCCTGTTCCAGCACCCGCAAGGTCGCGATCGACACCGCCATCAGTGCCGGCTGGGCGTTCTGGGTGAGCTGCAGGGTTTCGGCCGGACCGTCCCAGATGATCGAAGTCAGCTTCTCGCCGAGCGCCGCGTCGACCTCGTCGAACACCGCGCGCGCCACCGGAAAGGCCTCGGCCAGCGCCTTGCCCATGCCGACCGCCTGCGATCCCTGCCCGGGAAATGTGAATGCTGCCGTCATCGGCGCTCCCTGAATGTTCCGAATTATCGTGAGAATTGGGGCGTAAGTCACCGGACTCGGCGGCTATGTCAAGCCGCCGAGGGGCCGGATTCGGGGATGGCCACGGGGTGTGCGCTGATAAATTCCGGGATTGTCAGCTTCGTTGGGTAGACCGGAGCTTCCCATTCGGGCCCGGGCTGCGGAACTGCGCCGGTCAATAGTTGAGGCGAACAAGCACCTCATTGATCGCAAAGGGGCCGGCCGCCGCCGCATCGCGAGGGCCGCTTCGCGCAAAGAGGCAGGCGACGCCCTTGTCGCCCATGCTCGCGCAACTGCGGCGCGAAAAGTTCGCAGGCAGGTCGCTCGCCGAATCCGGTGGGGCGATGATGCGGTTGAACGCCGGTCCGTGCTTCTGCGCCAGGGCCGGAAGGCGTCCCTTCGTGAGAGGATCTTTGGGATGCAGCACGTACAGGGGCGAGGTGCCGGCCAATCGTTCGCGCCCCGGCAGATACTGGAAGTCCGTGACGTAGAGCGCCAGCCCGCAGAATTCGCGATCCGTGCGCAATTCCGCTGCCAGCCCGGCGGGACCGATGCCACGCATCCAATTGTCTCGCATCGGACTCGTCGCTTCCGCGAGTCCGGCGGAAACCAGCACCCAACTTCCGGCGACCACAGGCAGTGCCCAGCGGCGCCACGCCGCCTTCTCGCGCATCATCTGGGCCCAATCGGCGGAACCAAGCGCGGCCGCGATGATGAGCAAAGTAACCGACAGGAATATGAAGCGGTATTCCTTGTGGGTGATCACGCTGTGAAAGGCGAGGTTCACTATCGCCGCGACGATCAGCAGCGGCGCATGGCGCCAGCCACGCGAGAGCGCAAGTAGCAGCAGCATCGCCGCGCCCGACCAGATAATCCAGAGCAAGTGGAGGTAGGCGATGGTCGTTGCCACTCCGAATTCAGCGGCCCGGTCATACAACAGATTGTGTTTGATGTTCAGGATCAGCCATTGAAACGGGACAACACCTTGTGCGGCATCGACCATGGCGGCCACTAGCAGAACGGCCAGCCCTCCCGCGGCCAACGGCAACGCCTTTCGCCACTGCCCCCAACATGCCCCAAGCACGAATACGGCCATGGCCGGCGCGTACTGAAAGCGCCAGACAAAGGCGAGCGCGAGCAGTCCGCCGCCAACGAGAAGGCGGTGCTGTGAGGGGGCGCCAGTCAATAGCAAGGCGGCTGGAACGATGAGTGCCGTGGCCAAGGGCTCGCTCAACGTGTGCGGCGCGAAGTAGACCAGTTCGAACCAGATGCCGGCAGCCAGGGCCGCCATGATCGCATGCATCCGCGAGACGCGCGCCCCGAAAAACCATGCACTGACGACAATCGACAGGGAGGCAAGCGCGACAACCAGACGGGGCACGATGAAGGCGCCTGAGCCGCCCGGCGCGAGCCAATCCCCGAGGGCGACCGGTCCTGCGAACAGCGAGGGCAAGAACGAGCTGCGAATACCTTCGCGCCATTCCCAGGTGACGATCCCATCATGGCCAAGCATGCGCCAGGCCGGCTCCAGATACTGGAATATCTCGTCGGGATGATCGACATTTGGCCAGAAGGCGAGAGGCAGTCGAACCGCCAGAGCCAACAATACCAATGCAGCCAGCGGATGAAGCCACCACGCGCTTGTTCTGACTTCGACCGCAGGGTCGGTTGAAACGTCCGCGCTCGTGCTCGTCATTGTTCGGCCGGCCGTGGGTCAGGAGAATTGCATCTGGGCGAGCAATTCATAACCCCGTAACCTTTAAGGATGGGTGACCCCCGGCAGAAAGTACCAGCCGCTAGAACCCGCCGGCCTTCTGGTCGCCGCCGACGGCCTCGCCCGCCCGCGCGCGGCGCAGGTTGTTGACGAGCTGGCCCGGCCGGTCTTCGCGATTCGGCTTGGCGGTGGCAAGACGCATCACCGATAGATAGTTCGGCTGGGTTTCCATCCGCCCGGCCATCGGGCTGCGCGAGAGAATTTCGTGCACGCGCGGCAGGTTGTAGCAGGGGATGTAGAACAAGAGATGATGCTCGAGATGGTAGTTCACATAGTACGGCGCGATGAACAGACGCTCGAGGAAATTGGCGTGCGTGGTGCGGGTGTTGCGCAGGGGATCGCTGGAGTCGGGAACGACAGCATGTTCGGCGATGTTGCGGATGCGCGTGATGACCATGTGCCAGGTCAAGAGCGGCACCAGCCATAGCAGCGGATAGGCCCACCACACGCCGGCCGCGACGCACGTGGCGAACATCGCGGCGTTGACCAGGCATTGCGGGCCGAGCTTTTCCCAGAAGTTTGCGGCGCGTCGCGACAGCGGCCAGTCGGACGGCCCGAGCGCGTTGAGCAATTGCGCCTTGCGCTGCTGGTACCCGGTCTGACCCGAGATATCGCGCCAGAATTTGCGGCGATAGCTCAGGCTCGTGATCGGAAACGGCGCCGACAGGATCAGGTCGGGATCGTCCTCCTGCTGCGTGCGTGCGTGATGCTGCAGGTGATAGCGGCGATAGGCGCGCGTCTCGGCAAAGACGGGATAGGCACAGAACCACTGACTCAGGAACAGATTGGTCTTCTCGTCCGGCGACAGACAGCCATGGGCGCCGTCATGCATGAGGATCGCAAGCCCGAGCTGGCGCGAGCCGACGATGCCGACCGCAAGGAGATAGGTCAGCGGGTTCGGCCACCATGCCACCAGCGCAATCGCGGCAACGATCAGCAGCCACGCGTGCACGATCAGCGCCGCGCCCTTCCAGGTGAAGCGTTCGCGGACGGCGACCAGTTCGGCCTCGCTGAGGAAATCGCGCGCTCGCATGCGAAGTGCGGTCATGTCTCGCTCTCCCCTTCGGATGTTTCTTCTGACGCGCCGCTGCCGACGAGACGCAGCTTGCTGCCGGCTTGCGTCGTTGCCTGATCGCCGAGCACGCGCAGCATTTCCGCGGCCATCTCTTCAGCGGAACGGCCCATCGCAAAACCCTCGACCATCACGCCGATGGCGAGCGCCCAGAACCGCCGCGA
>JAKFVP010000302.1 GCA_021732175.1 Bradyrhizobium sp. | reverse complement strand
CGCCGCTGCCTCGTCGGCGAGCTTGCCGCCGGCTTCGAGCTTCTTGACGATCTCGGCGGTCTTGGTGCGCAGGCGGCTTGCGATCTGGTCCTCGCGCCATTTCGCCTCGACCTGGTCGCGCACCTCGTCGAGCGGGCGCTCGCGCGAGGGCGTGACGCCGAGCACGTCGTACCAGACATAGCCGCCCTGGAAAGCGATCGGATCGTTGTCGACGCCGACGTCGCTGTTGAAGGCCTGCGAGACCACATCGACCCCGCGCGGAATGTTTGCCACCGGCTGGCCGTTGGGCATCCGGCCGGAGCGGTCGACGGCATCGATCGTCACGGCGGTCAGCCCAAGCTTCTGCGATGCCTCGACCACGCTGGCGCCGCCGCCGCGCTCGTCTTCCATCTTGCCCTGCAGCTCGTTGACCTTGGCGCGCGCGTTGGCGGTCGCGATCTCCTTCTTGATGGTGGCGGCCACGCTCTCATAGCTCGGCACCGACGCCGGCTCGATCTTGCCGACCTTGACCAGCGCTACGCCAAAGCTGCCCTGCACGGGCTGGCTCACTTCGTCTGCGGCGAGGGCGAAAGCGGCATTGGCAACCGCGGGATCGATAATCGCGGATTTTGCGATCATGCCAAGATCGTAGTCGGCCGGATTGAGCCCGCGCTCCTTGGCAAGGTCTGCGAAGGTGAAGCTGGCGTTGATGCGGCCACGCGCAGCCGTTGCTTCCTCCATGTTGGGGAAGACGATCTGCGAGACTTCGCGCCGGTCAGGCGTGCCCATCTTGTCCTTGCGCTCGTCGTAGAGCTTTTTGGCTTCCTCGTCGGTCACCGTGCTCCACTTGCCGATCTCCTCCGGGGTGATCATGACAAAGGACAGCTTGCGATACTCGGGAGCGCGGAACTGGACCTTGTGGTCCTCGAAATAGGCGGCGAGCGTTTCGGGCGAGGGCGGATCGATGGTGCCGGCCTGCGCGGCATCCAGCTTGATGTAATCGATCGAGCGCTGCTCGTTCTGGAAGCGCGTGATGGCCTCAAGCATGGGCTTTGGCGGCTCGAGACCGGCAGAGATCGTGCCGGTGATCTGCCGGCGCAGCGAGAGCTTGCGCTGCTCGGCAAGATAGCGCTGCTCGGTATAGCCGGCCTGGCGCAGCACTGCCTGGAAGCGCGCCGCGTCGAACTGGCCGTTGAGGCCCTTGAAGTTGGGATCGTTCATGATCACGCGCATCACCTCGGCATCGGACTGGCCGAGCCCCATGCGGCGGGTTTCCTCGTCGAGCGCGGCTTCCGCGACGACCTGCTGCAGCACCTGGCGGTCGAGACCGAACAGGCGTGCCTGTTCCTGGCTCAGCGGCCGGCCGAACTGACGGCTGAGCTGCTGCAGGCGATCGTTGTAGATCTGGCGGAAGGCCTCGATCGAAATCTCGGTGCTGCCGATCTTGGCGAGCTTCGACTGGCCGAACCCCTTGAATATGTCGGCGATGCCCCAGACGCCAAAACTGACGATCAAAACGCCCATGACCACGGCCATGACGGCCTTGCCGAGCCAGTTTGATGAGGCCTGTCGTATTCCTCGAAGCATGTGTCCAACTTGTTGGCAGGAGGGAACCGGAACGTGCCCAAGCGGAAACAGGAGCGAATTCCGCAAAATGGGCGTCACCGGGTTGATAACGCATCATAAAGTGGCCGTCACCACGCCGCAACCGCGCGCTCCCGCGCCAATTGAGGCGGTTAACGGGCAGGGAATCGCTTGGCGGCTGATATGGCCGAATTCGCGGCGCTCTGCTAGCGAGACGCGGCAAACTGTCAGGAATTTAACATGAACGATGGCATCCGGCCCCTGGTCGCCGGCAACTGGAAAATGAACGGCCTGAAGGCCTCCATGGCCGAATTTGACGCCATGCTGGCGGGCGCCCCCGTCCTTGCCGGCAAGGCCGATCTGCTGGTCTGCCCCCCGGCGACCCTGATCGCAGCCTTTGCCGACAAGGCGAAGGGCAAGGGCGTCGCGGTCGGCGCGCAGGATTGCCATCCAAACGCCTCCGGCGCCCATACCGGCGACCTCTCCGCCGAGATGCTGAAGGACGCCGGCGCCACCGCGATCATTGTCGGCCACTCCGAACGCCGCGCCGACCATGGCGAGAGCGACGCGCTGGTCCGCCAGAAAGCCGAAGCCGCCTGGCGGGCCGGTGTCACCGCGATCGTCTGTATCGGCGAGACCCGCGCGCAGCGCGACGCCGGGCAGACGCTGGATATCTGCGGCACGCAATTGAAGGGCTCGCTGCCTGATGGCGCGACCTCGGCCAATCTGGTCGTTGCCTATGAGCCGGTCTGGGCGATCGGCACCGGGCTGACGCCGACCACAGCAGATGTCGAGCAGGTTCACCGCTTCATCCGCGAGCAGCTCACCGCCCGCTTCAAGGCGGAAGGCGGCAAGATGCGCATCCTCTATGGCGGCTCCGTAAAACCGTCGAACGCGAAGGAGTTGATGGCGGTCGCCAACGTCAATGGCGCGCTGGTCGGCGGCGCCAGCCTGAAGGCTGCGGACTTCCTCGCAATCGCGGCGGGTTGCTAGGCGGCAGCGGCAATCCGCTTCCAGTAGAACTTCGTGCCGCTGAGCCCGCCTTGCGGCTTGAACGCGTAGTCGGGAATTTCTCCGGCGAGCTTGAAACCCACGGACTCGTAGAGCGGCGCGGCGCCGCCGTCCGAGGCGGTATCGAGCACGAGCAGCCAGCGTCCGCGCGCGACGGCGCTCTGCTCGATCTTGCGCAACAGCGCGGTTGCCACCCCGCGTCCACGGTGACTGATACGGGTAATCATCTTGACGAGTTCGGCGCGGTGCGGCTGGTTTTGCGCGACGTCGAGCGCAAGCGTGAGCGTTCCGACCAGCAACTCGCCATCGAAAGCGCCAAGAATGATGCGGTCGCCGCGCGCCACCGCATCCAGCGCGTTGTCCCAGAATTTCTCCGCCGTCGCCATCGGCAGCGGATCCATGAAGCTGACCGAACCGCCGTTCGCGACCGCTTCGATCAGCAATTCACTCAACGCCGTGCGGATTGCAGGCGAGGGGGCAAGCGGCCTGATGTGAATGTCTGATATCGCGATCCTATCCACGCCGATTTCCTTCAAGCTCGATCTTCGACATCGCCAGTTAGCTCCGGGCCAGCGCCACGACGTAAGTGCAAGGCGAAGCGGTCTCGTTGGCGAACGTCGTCTCCGCGGGCGGGCCGAAGCCGAGGCAATCGCCTGTCGCGAGCACGTGGCGGCCGCCGCCCTCTGTGATGACGAGGCTGCCGCTCTGCACCCACACGAGCTGTCGGATGTGGGCATAGGATGAGGCGGGCAGGGTGACGCGCTGCCTTGCCGGCAGTTCCACCCGCACCAGTTCGACGGGATGATCGGGCCGGCTGAACACCTGCTTGCGCAGATAGCCCGTCTCCGGATCGCGCCAGACCGGCTGCTCTGCCGCCCGGGACAGCCGCTCGCCCTGGCCTTCGGCTCGCAGCATCAACCCGGCAAGGGTGAGGTCGAAGGCGCTGGCGAGCCGCACCAGCACGACGGCGGTTGGCGACACTTCGGCGCGCTCGATCTTGCTGATGGTGGCCTTGGAGACCCCCGAACGCTCGGCAAGCTCGGCCAGCGACCAGCCGCGGCCGTCGCGCTCCAGCCGGATCCGCTGCGCCAGGCGCTGGCTGAGATCGTCTACTAAAGTATCCATACGTCAATTATAGTAGAAATGGGCAGGGCCGATCAAGGCCTCGCGACGCATGGTCCACAGCGCTTGCCATCCCGGGCCCCGCGACTATCTCGGGGGTGACAATGCCCGGTCCAATCGTGTAACACCGCGCGACTTCACGAAAACCCCGCATAGCCGATAGCGCCGTGTTCTCCGGCCGCTTCCGGGCTTGTGACGGAAGGCTCGCAATGCAGACTGTGATTATCGTTATCCACCTCATGATCGTCGCCGTACTGATCGGCGCGGTGCTGCTGCAGAAATCCGAAGGCGGCGGCCTCGGCATGGGCGGCGGCGCCGGCTTCATGTCGAGCCGCGGCACGGCGAACCTGCTTTCGCGGACGACGGCCATCCTGGCGGTGGGTTTTTTCATCACCAGCCTCTTCCTGTCGTGGCTCGCGGGTTACGACCGCAAGCCGAGTTCGATCGTGGGTACGCCGGCCTCGCAGACGGCGCCGGCCAGCGGCGGTGCGACGCCGGTGCAGCCGCCTACCAGCGGCGGCGTGCTCGACACCCTGAAGAAGGTCGACGAGCAGCAGCAGAACCGGCCGGCACCTTCGGGGCCGGAAGCGCCGCGGTCGCAATAAAGCAGGGTGGGTATGCGGGGCGCGGCCTTCCGCGACGTCTCAGCAATACGCATCAATGCCTTGATAAGCTTGCAAGTTTTACGTGACCCACAGGCCCACAAATAGTTTGCCGGGACCGCCGATTCGTTTTTGCGAATCGGGTTTCTGGCCTTAAAGGTTGAGTCCCATGGCGCGGTACATATTCATCACCGGCGGCGTGGTTTCTTCGCTCGGAAAGGGTCTGGCATCGGCGGCGCTCGGCGCTCTGCTGCAGGCCCGGGGCTACAAGGTCCGCCTCCGCAAGCTCGATCCCTATCTCAACCTCGATCCCGGAACGATGTCGCCGTATCAGCACGGCGAAGTGTTCGTGACCGATGACGGCGCGGAGACCGATCTCGATCTCGGTCACTACGAGCGCTTCACCGGGCGTCCCGCCACCAAGCAGGACAACATCACCACCGGGCGCATCTACCAGGACATCATTACCAAGGAACGGCGCGGCGATTATCTCGGCGCCACCATCCAGGTTGTTCCGCACGTCACCAACGCGATCAAGGAATTCGTTCTCTCCGGCAATGACGAATATGATTTCGTGCTGGTCGAGATCGGCGGCACCGTCGGCGACATCGAGGGCCTGCCGTTCTTCGAGGCGATCCGCCAGCTCAAGAACGAACTGCCGCGCGATCACGCGGTCTACATCCATCTCACGCTGCTGCCGTACATTCCCAGCGCCGGCGAACTGAAGACAAAGCCGACGCAGCACTCGGTGAAGGAGCTGCGCTCGATCGGCATCCAGCCCGACATCCTATTGTGCCGCACCGACCGCGAAATCCCCAAGGAAGAGCGGCGCAAGCTCGGCCTGTTCTGTAACGTGCGTGAAAGCGCCGTGATCGAGGCCCGCGACGTCGACAACATCTACGCTGTCCCGGAGGCCTATCACGCCGCCGGCCTCGACGACGAGGTGCTGGCCGCCTTCGGCATCGCGCCAAAGATTCCGCCGGCGCTGCAGAGCTGGAACGTCATCAACGAGCGCGTCCGCAATCCCGAAGGCGCGGTGACCATCGCCATCGTCGGCAAATACACCGGGATGAAGGACGCCTACAAATCGCTGATCGAGGCGCTGTCCCACGGCGGCATCGC
>JAKFVP010000196.1 GCA_021732175.1 Bradyrhizobium sp. | reverse complement strand
CGCGTTCCTTGACCAGCTTGACCGCCTCGACCTTGAACTCTCGACTGAACTTCCGTCTCTGCATGACCCACCTCCGGCTGTATGAAACACCCAATCTTGGTGTCCATCAAACCAGCAGCAGCTCAAATATCCCTTCACCGCCATTCCATAGATCGCCTTCAGCATATTCTGCCGTTCGATCACCGATTGCGGTTTGGCGGGCTCAGCGGCGGGCGGCGCGTCCTTGATGAGGGCCAATTCTGCTTCGAGATCAGCGATGCGGCTCATGGCAGCGGCAAGCTGTTTTGATCTTTGGTCTACCAGTTTCTTCCAGTCCGCGACGTGTTCATCATGCTGTGACCGGGATCTGTCGAAGAGCGCTTTCAGCTCATGATAGCCCACCTTCAGTTCCTCGAACTCCTTCTTCCAATCAACCAGCCTTCCTTTGCGGGCTTCGACCTTCTCCACCAGTTCAGGCGGGACATCAATCTCATTGTCCTTTGCCCACTTCAGAAAGATTAACGGAAGGACGGGATCATAGAGCTTCTTCCAAGCCGCAGCTCTCAGGGCGAGATCGCGCCGTCGTTGATATTGTTTTGCAAAGTGCGATATCTGAACGAGGCTTTCGATCCGCTTCCAGTTAACTACTTCCGGAGCCTTGCCAAAACTCAGGGCGATCGCTTCGTCAAGGCTCCAGTGTTCTGCTCTGCTCCAGTGGTTAAGATCGGCCAACGCATGCGGTTGGCTGAAAAAGCGCTTGCGTTCCTCTTCTTCCTCGCGTCGGCGAATCTCTTCAATGTGCCGCTCGACCTCTTGGTCATAAGTTGCCCGCAGCGCCTCCGCGGTCAGACCGTCCAGCTCACGCTTGTATTGCTGAATGGCTGAAGCGAGAGACGGGTCGGTTCGCGCCAATCGTTCCGCAGAGAGTTCGAAACTCATGCCGCCGGCTGACTTTCCCCTGAACACAAACTTGCGGTTCACAAGAAATTCGATGACTTGGCCTCTGTTGGGCGGTAGGGACATTGAGCTCGCTCCACCGGCGGCCAGCGAATCGAAATGCCGCATCAGCGAAGTCTTCTCGCCTGCGCAGGGCGCAATTCAAGATCGGGGCGGCGATTTCGACCGGCTTTCCCTCCTACCCACAGCCCGGCCAATTGCCGGCGCCTGTTGGTATATTCGTTGGTATATGCGTTGGCCTTAATCTAATAGCCATTTAAATGTAGGTAGTTAGTAACAAAATGTGATGCCCTCTTGCGCACCAGCATTTCCCGTTGAACTTCGCGCCGCGTCCGTTCGACGAATCCCCGTCCGTGATCTAACTCACAGAACGATTAGCCCCGCGCCGGGTATTTTGCCGCGTCCATTCTCTGGGGGAGATTTTCCCATGCGCATATTTGCAATTGTTGCCGCCTTCGCGTTGGTGTCCGTCGCAGCGCAGGCCGGCGAGGGCCGCAGCCTCTCGCTCAATGGTGTCGACCAGAAATTGCCCGGCTCGCTCGGCAAGGCAGCCGAGGTGCCGAAGTTAGTGGAAGCGCCGAAGCCGCCGGAGCCGCCCAAACCGCCGGAGCCGGCGAAGGCCGTTGAAGCAGCGCCCGCTGCTGCGCCGGCGCAGGTGCAAGCACCAAAGGAGACGCCGGTCTATTCGCAGCCGACTTATGTGCAGCGGCCGTCGGTCGCGACCAAGCCCGCCGAGAGCAAGGAAGGGCAGGTGACGTTCGATGACGGGAAGGCCGCTGCGCCCGCAGCGCCAGCTCCCGCAGCCACGACGACCACGACGACAGCTCCGGCTGCGACAACGAGCGAACAGCCGAAGCAGGCGAAAGTCGAAAAGCCCAAGCGCAAGCGCGCGCATTGGGATGAAGCGCGCATCATGCGCGAAGTCTATCGCTACAGCGGTTACGCCGGGATGATCGGCGGCTGGTGAGCGACGAAGCTAAAGCCTGATGATTTCCGGCACGATCACTGATCGTCATTGCGAGGAGCGTAAGCGACGACCCGTCTACGCTTGCTGCGCAAGCTACGCCGGGCTGGCAGTCCGCCGAAGCGCCTGAGCGCGAAGGCGGAAGCAATCCAGCTTGCTTGTTGCAGCAAAGCTGGATTGCTTCGCTTCAATGACGAATGGAGGTGCCCGACTAATCCGTCACCGTCTGCACCACCGAGCTCACCGGGCGGCTCGAGACCTGCGGCAGCCTCGATGAATCCTTGACCATCATGGCGTCATACTCGGGCAGCGTGTCGAAGCTCGTCTTCGCCTTCATGTGCACGACCTTGTAGCCGCCGGCCTTCAGCCGCGCCAGGATCGTCGGCAGCGCCTCGCCGGTCAGCTTCTGGAAGTCGTGCATCAGGATGATGCCCTTGCCGAGCTTGTCGACCTTGGTCATCACGGTGTTGACGATCTTGTCGGCATTTTCCGAGCGGAAATCGAAGGAGTCGAGATCGGTCGAGAACATCGCGACATTGCGCGTGCCCAGATAGGTCATCGCCGCCGGATTGTGCTGCAACTGAGGGAAGCGGAAGAACGGCGCGGGCGGCTGGCCCAGCGCAGCCTTCACGGCGCTGAAACCTTTCTCGAGCTCGTCGCGCACCTGCTGCTCGTTCATTTTCTTGCTGTTGAGGTTGACGTGCGACCAGGTGTGCGTGCCCACGGTGTGGCCGGCGGCCAGCACCTGCTTCAGGATCTCCGGGTGATAGGTCGCATGCTTGCCGACCGCAAAGAACACGCCCTTGGTGCATTGCTCGGCGAGCGCCTTCAGCACGGCGGCCGTGTTGTTCGGCCACGGGCCGTCGTCGAAGGTCAGCACCACTTCCTTGTCCTGCAGGAAGTCGAGCTGCTTGAAATGCTCGAAGCCGAAGCCGGGTCCGCCTGACGTGTCGATCACGACGGTGCGGGAAACGCCGAGCGCGTTGGGATTGGCGCAGGCCGGCTTTTGTTGAACGACGACGGGGGCAGGGGCCGGCGCGGGCGCTGCCATCGGAGCCGGCTTGTTCTGCGAAGACAGCGAAGCCGTCACCTGCACATCGTCCTTTGCAGGCTTCGCGGCCGTTGGCAGCGGCTCGGATGTTCGGGCGGCGATGGTTTGGGGCGCGGCCGCGTCGGCGCGCGGCGAGGAGGTCCAGAACCAAACTCCGGCGATCACGACCGCCGCAACGACACTGGCCAGCATCAGGCCCAACGCATTACGCATCACTAAAATTCCTACTCGTTACGTAACTCGGAACTAGTGCCAACGAGGTCTTAACGCCCCACCAACGAACGGCCTGGCTGGCCAAAGAAAATTCGTCGCAGCCGGCCTGAAACCGGCGGCCGGGTTCGGCGTATCCTGAATATCTCTTAATTTTCAGCAGGTTGCTCTGTGACCTGCTGTGTGATGTCTCTCACGGTGCCGGGAACGCAAACGGGGCACATTGGCACCAACAGACAACGGCCCCATGGCGGGGCCAACAGGAGCCGACCATGACCACCACTTTCACCAAGACCTTCCGCAAGGCTGTTCTGGCTTTGACGATCGTCACCTCGATCGCCGCGCTGACCTCGACCCAGACCTTCGCCTACAGCGCCGAAGCGCAGCAGCAGTGCACGGGCGACGCGTTCCGCCTCTGCAGCAGCGAGATTCCGAATATCCCGAAGATCACCGCCTGCATGTACAAGCATAAGGCTGAACTGTCGCCGGGCTGCCGCTCCGTGATGGACAAGGATCTCGCGGCCTCGAAGACCCGCAAGATTTCCGAGAACTCCGGTAACTGATCTTCCGTAATGGTCGGCCACGATGCGGTGCAGGACGAAACGCCTGTGCCGCATCGCCGCGTTTGTTCCTGCTGACCGGCGCGATAAAGCCGTTGCCGCGCGCCCCGGCCGGTTCTAGAACGCCCTCTTCGCACGGGTATGAAGGCGTAACATGATGACCAGATTTCTTTTGGCGATTTCGTTTGTTCTGATCGCGGCCACCGGCGCCTCCGCGCAGCAGGGCCAGGATGCCTGCGCGCGCGACGCCTCGCGCTTCTGCCGCGCCCATCTCAATGACGGCGACATGGTCGTGCTGGCCTGCCTGCAGCAGAACCGCGCGCGGCTGAGCAAGGCCTGCCAGGCCACGCTGGCGAGCCACGGACGGTAGCGCGCGCGATCTAAGTACTACTCCCCGCGGCCTGCGCGACCACCGGCAGCACTTCTTCCTGCGTCTGCGCGGCGCGGTCGGGCGTCTCTTCCTTCCAGCGCACCGAGCCGAACGGCCGCTCCAGCATGCGGCGCACGCGCACGGGCTCCGGTCCGAGATGGAAGTCGATCGCCCGCTGATGCAGCTCGCGCTCGGACTGCGTGGCGCGGTTGCGCTGGCGCAAATAATCGAGCCAGGTCGGGCAGTGATAGCGCTCGGTCCATAATTCGGGGTCGGCGATGTCGCGTGCGATCGACCAGCCATAGGCGCCGTTGCGCTGCCGGCTGAGCTGCACTTCCTGCATCACATTGTGAAACGCGCGCGCATCGTTCGTCGCGACGCGGTACTCGATCTCGACCACCAGCGGGCCGCTGCGCCCCGTCAGCGACAGCTTCACCTCGGGATCGGCCAGCAATTCCGTCGGCTGCTCATTTCGCGCACCGATCGGCGGCATGCGCAGCCACAGCCCGAGCAGCGGCGATACGAACATCAGGCCCGCCGACGTCAGCAGCGCCATCTCGACGCCGGCATGGTCGGTGAGGTAACCCCAGAACCAGCTCCCGATGGCGATGCCGCCGGCAATGCCTGCCTGAAACGCGGCCAGCGAACGGCCCGCGACCCAGCGCGGCGCCGACAACTGCACGCCGATATTGAACAGCGCGACCGCGAGCATCCATGCCGCGCCCGCCACGACCAGCGCGGCGGCAGTCAGCACCGGCTCCTTGCTCAGCGCCACCGCAGTGATCGCGCCCGCCATCGAGATCGTGCAGGCGCGGATCGCGCCTTCGCCGTTCAGCCGCTTGCGCACCTCGCTGATGTTGAGCGCGCCGACCACGGCGCCCATGCCGAAGGCGCCCAGCATGATGCCGTACAATTGCGCGCCGCCATGCAGGAGATCGCGCACGATCAGCGGCATCAGCGCCAGCACCGAGCCGCCGATGATGCCCATCACGAGCGTTCGCGTCAGCACGATCCGGATCGACGGCGAATTGGTGATGTAGCGCACGCCGGAAACCATCGCCCGGGTCAGCCGCTCGCGCGGCAGCCGCGACGGCTCGCTGACGCGATTCCACAAATACAGCACGACCAGCAGCGGCACATAGAGGACCATGTTCACCGCAAAGGCCGCCACTGCACCCGATGTCGCCACGATGATGCCGCCGATGGCGGGGCCGACGCTGCGCGCAATGTTGAAGCTGATGCCGTTGAGCGCCACCGCCGCCGGCAGCGCGTCCGGCGGCACCTGCTCGCTGACCGACGACTGCCAGGCCGGCCCCATCAGCGCCATGCCGGTGCCGACCACGAAGCAGAACACCAG